>NZ_JAHSTY010000002.1:2100000-2364305 GCF_019145355.1 Pseudomonas azadiae
CTCGGCGAGGCACTCGGCCGAGGCATTCAGGCCCAGCAGCACCACGCCCCGGCAGTACGGGTCACGCTCATGGATCAGCTCGTCCAGGCGCTTCCAGTCCTCGGCCGACTGCGCCTCGATCTTCCACCACGCCGGGTAGATGCCCAGGTTGTACAGGCGCTTGAGGCTGCGGTAGAGCACGTCCGGGTAAGTGGACGGATGATCCTTGGGCGGGATGACTTCCAGCAGCAATTCATGGCCGCTGACGATCGAGGCCTCGTACACCGCCTTGAGTTGCGCTTCCTGCTCCAGGCGCAGCAACGGTTCGTCGTCCGGGTGGAATTGCACCAGGCACTTGATGATGTGTTCCTGAGGCCAGGCAATCAGGTTGCTGCCAATCGAGCGGCCATGTTCGAACGCCAGCGGCCGCGAATTCTGCACTTCCACCGGGCGCCCGATCCACCAGCCACGGCCGCTGGCGGCGTTGAGCGCGTCCTGGCCGAAGCGCTGGTCGGCCAGCAGGCCCACATCGGCGTCAACGCCCTGCTCGCTCAATTTGCGCTCGACACGTTCGATGGCCTGGATAAACAGTTGTTTGGCGTCACTGATGCGTGCCGGGTCCTGACCGCCTTTTTGCGCCAGGTCCACCAACTGCCAGCGATGGTCGAAGGCAAACACGAACAGTTGCTTCCAGGCCTTGCGCGGCACCGTGACACGGTGCAGGCGTTGCAGCGTGGTGTCCTGATCAGGCCGCGTGATCGGCACCGGGCTGTTGAACAGGTACTCCAGCTCTGCGGGTGTCGGCATGGCCGGGGCACAGGCGTGGCGCGAAACGACCAGGCCGCCGCAGGCGTTGGCCAACTGGCTGCAACGCTCATCGCTGGCATCATTGATCCAGCCGCTGAGGAAGCCCGACATGAACGCATCGCCGGCGCCCAGTACATTGAGCACTTCAACGCGCACACCGGGATAAATGGCACCGTCTTCAAGCCGCGCGGGGATAGCGCCGTGGATCACCGTGCACCCCTGCGGGCCGAGCTTGACCACCAGGGTCGCCGGGGTCAGTTCGCGCACTTTACGCAGGGCGCTGAGCAAGTCTTCACTGCCCCCGGCGATCAGGAATTCTTCTTCGGTACCGACGATCAGGTCGAAACGCGGCAGGATTTTCTGCACATGCTGGCTCACATTCTGGTCGGCGACAAAACGGGTTTCGCCATCTGCCTTGCCCGCCAGGCCCCACAGCACCGGGCGGTAGTCGATGTCCAGCACGCGCTTGACGTTGTGCCGCGCGGCGTAATCCAGGGCCTGAATGCTGGCCTTGTAGACGGCGTCGGTGGAGAAATGCGTGCCGGTGATCAGCAGCGCCTTGCTCGAAGCAATAAAGTCTTCATGGATGTCTTCGGCGCGCAGGGCCATGTCGGCGCAGTTTTCGCGGTAGAACACCAGGGGGAAGGTTTCGCGGTCCTTGAGGCCCAGCAGCACCAGGGCGGTGAGGCGCTCCGGGTCGACCTTGATACCGCTGACGTCGCAGCCTTCACGGGCCAGGGATTCCACCAGAAAGCGGCCCATATGGTCGTCGCCGACCCGGCTCAACATGGCCGACTTGAGCCCGAGCCTTGCGGTGCCGAAGGCGATATTGGCGGAGGAACCGCCAAGGTACTTGGCGAAGCTTGCAACGTCCTCAAGCCGCGCGCCCACTTGCTGTGCGTAAAGGTCGACGCCCAGGCGCCCGAGGCAAATCAGATCCAATTGACGCCCACTGGCAAAACGAGTCTGGCCCATGCTGGCTCCTGTTATTTTTATCAGCCTGCGTTGTGCCGCCGAGGCGACGGCAAACGCTCTTGGTGCAAGCAGACTAGAACGTCCGGCGACGCCAATCAATATTTATTCCAGATATTTTTTCTTTGGAATATTTTTTCCATTAAGCGTGTACAGGATCATTCCAGCGGCACTGCATCGTTTCAGCAGGCCACGGCGCCCGTGATGCCAAGGTATTTTTTTGCGCCTACCCTGTAGACTTGCGCCACCCATCAGCGCATCAGAAGAAACTGTCAGAAGGATTGCCCATGTCCCGCACCGATCACGAGACCGCCCTGGAAGAACCTGTCGCCAGCCCTCCGATCAATGCCGAACGTCTGTTGCAGCTGATTACCGACGAATACGAGAGCCTGCCGCGCCAGCTCAAGCGCATCGCCAGCTATATGAGCCAACAGAGCGACCGGATCATGGTCGACCGCATCAGCGACATCGCCCGCGAGTGCGAGGTACACCCATCGGCCATCGTGCGGTTTTCCCAGCGTTTCGGGTTCAGTGGGTTCAGTGAGATGCAGGCGCTGTTTCGCGAGGCCTATACCCACAAGACCACGCCGGTGCAGAACTACCAGCAGCGCATCCGCAGCATGATCGCCAACAAGTCGCAAAAGGCCAGCGGCGGCGACCTGGCGCGCGAGTGCGTCAATGCAACATTGTCGGGTATCGAAAGGTTGGGGCTGGAATTGGATGACGTGGCCTTCGACAAGGCCGTGGACTTGGTGGTGAATGCCGACAATATCTATGTGGTCGGCGTACGCCGCTCCTTTGCGGTGGCGGACTACCTGGTCTACAACCTGCAGCACACCAATAAGCGCATCCACCTGATCTCGGGCCTGGGCGGCAGCTACCGCGAGCAGATGCGCAGCGTGCGCGCCAATGACCTGGTGATTGCGATCAGCTTTACGCCGTACGGCAAAGAGACCCAGCACTGCCTGCGGATTGCCCAGCATCATCAGGCCAAGACGTTGATCATCACCGACAGTAACCTGTCGCCTCTGGCGAAGCGGGCGAACGCGGTGTTGTTGGTCAATGAGGGGTCATCGTTTGCCTTCCGCTCGCTGAGCGCCACGCTGTGCCTGTGCCAGGCGTTGTTTATCGCGGTGGCGTATCGGTTGGAGTTGAAGGTGGATGAGATTCATGAGCAGGTTGGTTTTGACGACTGACAAAATCTGCCCAGTATCTGGCTGGCATTACACAAAACCAAATGTGGGCTTGCCCGCGAAGGCGGTGTATCAGCCGGTACATCCGTGACTGACACTCCGCTTTCGCGAGCAAGCCCGCTCCCACAGGGATGGAGCAGGCGTTGCTCAAATCACATGAAGATCGCGATCAGAATGATGATCGGAATCGGAATGCCGAGGAACCACAGAAGTAATGAACGCATGATGTTCTCCTTTTATTAACGAACGAAGTGTTCAGTTTCGACATACACCACCGCGTCCCGGCGACGACCGCCGAAGGTTGCAGCGAAGCTGGCGAAGAAGGCGCCGATCAGCAGCGCGATAAACATCCACAGCGACGTGTAGGCGGCCACCTTGGCGGCAGTGTCGGCGGCTTGCTTGGCTTTGAGCTTGGCGTCTTCGACGGCTTTACGGGCATCGCCGTAGACCTTGTCGATACGCGCCTCGGCATCGGCCTGGCTGAGGTTGGTGCGCTGGCTGATCAATTGGGCCAGGTAGGCGCGGTCTTCAGCAGCCAGCTCACCGTTGTTGCTCACGGTGCGACCGAGAATTCGTGCGACCACACCGTGTACCGCATCGTCGCTGACCGCGGCAGGACGGTCATCGCGGAACAGGCTGTCGACATAGTAATCAAGATGATCGGCACTGCCATTGGCAGCGGAACCTGCGGCTTGGGTCATACCACCCGCGGCACTCGAGACGACGCTGGCACCAGCTTTCACACCACCGCTGACGGCGCTGCTCACAGAACCAACCACCAGCATCGCCGTGATCAGTGTGGCGACGGCCCAGGCCAGGAAGCCGTGGGCGGTGTCGCGAAAGTACACCTCATCGCCATGCATGTTGGCCCATTTCACGCGCAACCGGCCGGCAATGTAGCCGCCCAGCCCGGACGCGACGATCTGGGTAAATGCCAGCCAGATGATCGTGGAGATGCCAAGCCCCTTGGCGCTGATACCGCTGTCGGCCCACGGCGATACCGCCGAAAAGCCCAGGCCGAAGCCCAGCAATACCAGGATCAGCGACAACGCCGCCGCCGCGGCGGCCCCGGCGAAGATCGCCCCCCAGGAAACCCCGGAGAGCGTGCTCGACTCTTGCAGCGTGGATGAAGAGGTGATCATTGTAGTTTTGCTCCCGGCAGGAAAAATAGTGTTACAAGTCTCAAAAGAGACAGTGCAGGCACCATGCCAGTCGCCACAAAAAATAAAACCATTATATTTCAACGATTTAACTAAATTGAACTTACGCAAACCATGCAAGTTGCAAGAAACGACCGAATCAAGCAGGCGTTATGCACTCTCTTGCCTTAACACACACCCTGTGGGAGCTGGCTTGCCTGCGATGGCGGTGTGTCAGCCAGACATTTGCAGCTGATGCACCGCCATCGCAGGCAAGCCAGCTCCCACAGGGCCAGGCGGCGCCCATGAAATCTGTGTCAGTTTTGCCAACATGAAGTTTTATTTAGGAAGCGTTCAGGCATTTCTTGGCAAAATGCTCGCACTTCAGTGTGAATCGCTCACCAGGTAATCCTATGACCCGTATTTTGACCATCGAGGATGACGCCGTAACGGCCCGCGAAATTGTCGCCGAGCTGAGTAGCCATGGACTGGAAGTAGACTGGGTAGACAACGGCCGCGAAGGGCTGGTGCGTGCAGTGAGTGGTGATTACGACCTGATCACCCTTGACCGCATGCTGCCGGAACTCGATGGCTTGGCCATCGTCACCACCCTGCGCACCATCGGTGTCGCGACGCCGATCCTGATGATCAGCGCGCTCTCCGACGTCGATGAGCGTGTGCGCGGCCTGCGGGCCGGTGGTGACGACTACCTGACCAAGCCGTTCGCCTCGGATGAAATGGCCGCCCGCGTCGAAGTGCTGCTGCGGCGCAAGAGCACGGTCAAGGAGTTCGAAACCGCCCTGCGCGTGGCCGACCTGGAACTGAACCTGATCAGCCGCGAAGCCAGCCGCGCCGACCAACCGCTGAGCCTGTTGCCCACCGAATACAAACTGCTCGAATTTCTGATGCGCAACACCGGGCAGATCCTGTCGCGGATGATGATCTTCGAAGAAGTCTGGGGCTATCACTTCGACCCGGGCACCAACCTGATCGACGTGCACATCGGTCGCCTGCGCAAGAAAATCGACCCTCCGGGCCTCACGCCGCTGATCCGCACGGTAAGAGGTTCCGGTTATGTCATTGCTGAACCCCTCTAAGGGCTGGCGCTCTTCCAGCAGCCGCCTGCTGGCGCTGTACAGCTCACTGTTCGTGGCGTGGAGCTGCATCCTGATGGGGGTGCTGTATTTTGAAGTGTCGGGTTACCTGGGCGATTTGTCGCGCCATTCCCTGCTGCAGCGCCAGCACCTGTTCCAGCGCTTCGACGGCGAAGAATTGGTGGAGGCGCTGACCACCAGCATGACCTTCGACATGAAGGGCGTCGACGCCTATGGCCTGTTCGACGAGCAACTGCGTCCCCTCAGCGGGCCGATCCGCGCAGTGCCGCCGGACCTGCCCCTGGACGGCAAAATCCATGCCCTGGCCAATTGCGTCGACTCCGACGACCCCAAACTGCCCGAGGACAGCTGCGACGCCGTGGCCACCCACACCGCCGACGGCCGCTGGCTGGTCCTGGTGCGCGCCAACGGCTCGCTGTTCGGCGTGACCCGGATCATCTGGCATGCCTTGCTGTGGGCGCTGTCGCTGACGATCATTCCGGGCGCGGCCGGCTGGCATCTGTTGCGCCGCCGCCCGTTGCGGCGGATTCGCGGGATCCAGGCCAGCGCCGAAGCCATCGTCGCCGGCGACCTCACCCACCGCCTGCCGCTCTCGAACCGCCGCGACGAACTGGACATGCTCGCGGCCATCGTCAACGCCATGCTCGACCGCATCGAAAAGCTGATGAACGAGGTCAAGGGCGTCTGCGACAACATTGCCCACGACCTGCGCACACCACTGACCCGCCTGCGCGCGCAGTTGTATCGCATCAAGCAGGAGGCCGAGGCAGAGTCGGGTTATGCAGTGAAACTGGACGACGCGATTGCCGAGACCGACACCTTGATGGCGCGCTTTCGCGGGCTGTTGCGTATTTCCGAACTGGAAGACCACCAGCGACGCTCCGGTTTCTTGGTGATGGACCCGCTGCCGCTGTTGCGCGAATTGCACGACTTTTATCTGCCCCTGGCCGAAGAAGGCGAGCTGCAACTGGTGCTGGAGGCGCCTGACTCGCTGCCGTGGATCACCGGCGACCGCGCGCTGCTGTTCGAGGCGCTGGCCAACCTGCTGAGCAACTCGATCAAGTTCTCGCCGCCGGGCGGCGAAGTGCTGTTGCGCGGGGTCAACGATGCCGGCAGTACCCGCATCGAAGTGCACGACTCCGGGCCGGGCATACCGGCAGCCGAGCGCAAGGCGGTGTTCCAGCGCTTTTATCGCGTGGACGAAAGCGACCAGCCAGGTGGGTTCGGGTTGGGCCTGTCGATTGTGGCGGCGATCATCAACTTGCACGGGTTCAAGTTGGAGGTGGGCGCCAGTGCCAGTGGTGGGGCAAGGCTGATGCTGGAGTGCCGCCAGCAGTTGATGCCCGAAGCCTGAGATCGGCACGATCATCTGTGGGAGCTGGCTTGCCTGCGATAGCGGTGGATCAGTCGCTGTTTGTTGACTGACACTCCGCTATCGCAGGCAAGCCAGCTCCCACATTGGATTTGCGGTGTTTGAAAGATCAGGCCGGGAAGTTGGCGCGCAGCGCCTCTAATCCGCCGCTGTAGACGCCGGCAAACAACGCTTCGACCGCCGCATCGTCAGTCCCCGCCGCCGGGGTAAATACGCCGGACCAGGTCACCTTCGCCGACGACTCCGTCAGCGCCTCGACCTGCAACGTTGCCAGGTAGGCACTCACCGGGAACGGCGACTGTTCAATGGTGTAGCTGTAGGTGCGCGCCACGTTATCGAATGTCTGCAAGCGCTCGACGATCACACCGCCGTCGGCGGTGGTCAGGTGCCGCACGCGGCCGCCTTCGCCGGGCTCGCTCTTGGCGATAAGGGGCAGCCAGTCCGGCAGGCTGTTGAAGCCCCCCACCAGCTGCCAGACCTGATCGGCCGACACCGGGATCTCAATTACGGAAGATGCTGTTGGCACGGTAAATCTCCAGAAGTCGTAGGAAAACGTCGTCCAGCCTGCCACGCTTGAGGCATCAATGCATCCATTGATACAGGAGGGAGCAAGCCCCCTCCTCCTCCCCTTGCTGGCAGGTCAGGGCAACGACTTGAGGAAGGTGGTGATCAATTGGTTCACCCGTTCCGCCGCTTCCAACTGCACCATATGCCCCGGCCCCGGCAGAATCTCCACCTGGGCCAGCAATCCCTCGGCATGCGTTGCCGGGATGATTGCATCATCGCTGCCCCAGATCACCAGGCTCGGCTGTCGGCCCACCCCACTGCGCAGATCGAGCTTCTGCCGACCGCCCTCAAACAGCTGCTGATTAAGCTGGCGCAGGGCTTGATCCACGCCTTCAAGCCGTTTGAACTTGAGCATGTCCTCCAGCATCTGCCGCGTCACCAGCGCAGGGTCGCTGAACAGTTGGGTCAACTGGGGCTTGAGAGCATTGCGGTTTGTCGCGTCGGCAAAACCTTGCAGGTAGTCACCGTTGATATCCGGGCCCAGGCCGGCGCTGGCGATCAGGGTCAGTGACGCGACGCGCTCGGGTGCCTGGGCGGCAACCGTCAGGGAAACCAGGCCGCCCATGGAATGCCCGGCCAGGTGCACGCGGTCGAGCTTGAGATGGTCAAGCAGGGCCAACACCGCCTGGCTCAACTCCTGGGCATCGGCGCTTTGCAAGTGCTTGCCGGACTCGCCATGCCCCGGCAGGTCCAGGGTGATCACACGGCGCTCGGCGGCCAATGCCGGCTGGTTGAACAGCCAGTTGTTCAGGTCGCCGCCAAACCCGTGGACCAGCACCAACGGCGTGCCGCCCTCGCCCAGGTCGAGATAACGCAGCAAGCGCCCGCCTATGTCGACTTTCTGCGCACTGGGCCCCGAGGCTTCTACCTCAGCCGCGCTGGAAACAAACCCGGCGTTGAAGCGTTCAATCACAGCGTCAATCTCGGCTTCCGTGGCCTCGCCTTCCACGACGATCCCCAGCAAGGCGCCGACCGGCAAGGTCTCGTCGCTCAGCGCCAATACCCGGCGCAATACGCCACTGAATGGCGCCTCGACGCTGCTGGAGAGTTTGTCGGTTTCTACGTCCAGCACTTCCTCGCCTTTCTCCACCCGGTCGCCGGGTTGCTTGAGCCAGACATCGATGCGCCCTTCGGTCATCGACAGCCCCCACTTGGGCATGGTCAGGGTATGGATCATGCGGCGTTCCTCTTGTCGGCGATCTTCAGCACGGCGGCTTCGATCTTCGCGGCGTTGGGGATGTACAGGTCTTCCAATGCATCGGAAAACGGCACAGGGGTGTGCGGCGCGGTGACCATCTCGATCGGCGCGCGCAGAGAAGAAAACGCCCGCTGCGCGACCAGCGCACTGATATCGGTGGCGATGGAACAGCGCGGGTTGGACTCATCAATCACCACCAGCCGCCCGGTTTTCTCGACGCTTTCAAGGATGCTGTCTTCGTCGAGCGGGCTGGTGGTGCGAAGGTCCAGCACTTCGCAGTCGACGCCCTGGCGGGCCAGGTTGGCGGCGGCTTCCAGGGCGATATGCACCATGCGCCCGTAAGTCACCAGGGTTACGTCCTTGCCTTCGCGCACGAAGTTGGCTTCACCGAACGGCACGGTGTACAGCTCTTGCGGCACCTCGCCTTGCAGGCTGTAAAGCATCTTGTGTTCGAGGAAGATCACCGGGTCGTTATCGCGGATCGCCTGGATCAGCATGCCCTTGGCGTCATAGGGCGTGGCCGGGCACACCACTTTGAGGCCGGGAATATGGGTCCACATCGAGGTGAGCATCTGCGAGTGCTGGGCCGCCGCACGCAGGCCGGCGCCGTACATGGCGCGGATCACCAGCGGCGTGGTGGTCTTGCCGCCGAACATGTAGCGGAACTTGGCGGCCTGGTTGAGCAACTGGTCGAGGCAGCAGCCGATGAAGTCGACGAACATCAACTCGCACACCGGGCGCATGCCACGGGTGGCCGCGCCGACGGCCATGCCCACGTAGCCGACTTCGGACAATGGCGCGTCCAATACGCGCTCGGGAAACTCCGGGTACAGGCCTTTGGTCACCCCGAGCACGCCGCCCCAGGCATCCTGTTCGCCAGGGGCGCCGGTGCCACCGGACACATCCTGACCGATGATGAACACGCTGTGGTCACGGCGCATTTCCTGGGCCAGGGCTTCGTTGATTGCCTGCTGATAGCTGATTTTGCGAGCCATGAAATTCTCTCCGAAGGTTATTCTTATTAGCGGTAGGCGACGTAGACATCACTGAGCAGGTCAGCGGCCTGGGGCTTGGGGTCGGACTTGGCCAGGCGCACGGCGTCTTCGATCAGCTGCGCGACCTCGCCGTCGATACGCTCGAATTGCGCCGCGTCCAGCCAGCCTTCGGCGTTACAGCGCTGGCGGAACAGCGCCAGGCAGTCAGCGTTTTCGCGCAGGTTCTTCACTTCATCGGGGCCGCGATAAGTTTGCGCATCACCCTCGAAGTGGCCGTAGAAGCGGCTCAGCTTCACTTCCACCAGCGTCGGCCCCTCGCCGTTGCGCGCCCGCTCTACCGCCACGCCCAGCGCCTGGTGCACGGCGAAGAAGTCATTGCCATCGGCGATCACCCCCGGCATGCCAAACCCTGCGGCGCGATCAGCGATGTCCTTGCACGCCACCGACCAGCCGGAGCCGGTGGCCTCGGCGTACCCATTGTTTTCCGCGACGAACAGGCACGGCAGTTTCATGATTGACGCCAGGTTCATCGCTTCGAACACCGCGCCCTCGTTGGAGCCGCCGTCGCCAAAAAACGCCACGGCCACACCCTGGCTGCCCTTGAGCTTGGCGGCCAGCGCAGCACCGGCCGCCAACGGCGCGCCGGCGCCGACAATGCCGTTGGCGCCGAGCATGCCTTTCTCCTGATCGGCGATGTGCATGGAGCCGCCCTTGCCGCCGCACACGCCGGTTTTCTTGCCGTAGATCTCGGCCATCATGCCGAACACGTCGACGCCTTTGGCGATGCAATGGCCGTGGCCACGGTGGTTGGAAGCGATGCAGTCGTCATCGTTGAGGTGGGCCATGACCCCGGCGGCGCTGGCTTCCTGGCCGGCGTACAGGTGCACGAACCCTGGGATCTCGCCCGTGGCGAATTCCACGTGCAGCCGCTCTTCGAAATCACGGATGGTGCGCATCACGGTATAGGCGTGCAGCAATTGATCGGTGGACAGGTGAGTGGACATCTTGTTGTTCTCCAGGTTGTCTCGACACACAAAAGGCTGGCTGCGGCCAGCTGCAAACCCTTCAGCACAGCCTGTGCCAACGCCTTGGAAAACCTGCCGAAGCCTTGATCCAGAGCAGTGCCGCGCGGTTGTAACGGCGCCACAGGCCGGCGCAGAATGAGACGCCGCATTGCAGCCTGCAGGCCGCGTCTCAGGCGGGATGAGACGCTGCGTCTCATCCCGTGCAATTGGTCAGGCCCTGCTTGTTCCGCCCGATGCATGCGCGCTTAATGGCGGGCATAACAACAAAGACCGAGAACCGGAGGCCTTATGCTCGCCGCGAACTCCAGAGAGCACGTCGACTGCGTCAGTCGCGTGGTCCGCAATGCCGAGCGCCTGCCCCAGGCGCCGGTGCCGTCGCTGATTTTCGATTCCTGGCGGCGCTCCATGGAACAGCACCACCTGGACCCCGGCTCCCTGCAGGGGCCACGCATCCTCAGTGAACCCTTGCTCAAGGAATGCCGCGAACGCGCCGAGCTGTTCATGCGCATCGCCAGCGAAGAAGTCGGGCAACTGCACCACCGCGTGCGGCATGCCGATTATTGCGTGATGCTTACCGACGCCCAGGGCCAGACCATCGACCACCGCGTGGACACGGCGATTCGCACCGACTGCCGCAAGGCTGGCCTGTACCTGGGCACTTGCTGGTCGGAAGCCGAAGAAGGCACCTGCGGCGTGGCCACGGTGCTGACCAGCAAGGCGGCGGTGACGGTGCACAAGCGTGATCACTTCCGGGCGGCATTTATCGGTCTCACCTGCTCCGCCGCACCGATTTTCGATCCCCAGGGCAACCTGCTGGGGGTGATGGACGCCTCGGCGCTCAAGTCCCCGGATGATCGACGCAGCCAGCACCTGGTGCGCCAGATGGTGGCGCAAAGTGCACAGGCCATCGAAAACGCCTTCTTCATGCACAGCGCCCGCCAGCATTGGGTGCTGCAGGCCCATGGCACGCCGGGTTATGTGGACAGCCAACCCGACCTGCTGCTGGCGTGGGACCAGGACGGTCGCCTGCAAGCGTTGAACAGCAAGGCGCGCCAGGCATTGCGTGTGCGCTTTGGCCACGTACCGGACCATATCGGCGAGGTGTTCGACCTGGACGCGTTGCGCGCGGTGACCGACCAATCGGCCCAACAGTTGCCTTGGCGAGGCGCGCCCGGCGCCCTGCACGTGCGCGTCAACGCGCCGCGCCGCAAGCCGCCGCGTGCGCCGCTGGTCCCGCAGGTCGATGCACGCGTGGAAGAGCACCTGCGCCTGGCCGTGCGGGTCAAGGACCGTCACCTGCCGGTACTGGTGCAAGGCGAAACCGGTGCCGGCAAGGAAGTCTTCGCCCGCCAACTGCACGAACGCAGCGCCCGTCGCCACGGGCCGTTTGTGGCGGTGAACTGCGCGGCGATTCCGGAAAACCTGATCGAAAGCGAGCTGTTCGGCTATGTCGCCGGAGCCTTTACCGGCGCATCCAGCAAAGGCATGCCGGGACTGCTGGTGCAGGCCGATGGCGGCACTTTGTTCCTCGATGAAATCGGCGACATGCCCCTGGCCTTGCAGACGCGTTTGCTGCGGGTGATGGCCGAAGGTGAAGTGGCGCCGTTGGGCGCGGCGAAAACCCGCACGGTGGACATCCAGGTAATCTGCGCCAGCCACCGCGATCTCGCGGTGCTGGTCAGCGCGGGCAGCTTTCGTGAAGACCTGTACTTCCGCCTCGGCTGCGCGCGCTTCTGCCTGCCGCCGTTGCGCGAGCGCACCGACAAACTGGCCTTGATCAACCGGCTGCTGGAGCAGGAGGCACGCAGCAGCGGCGTCGCGGTGGGTATCGGCCAGGCGGCGCTGGCGTTGTTGCTGGGGTATGCCTGGCCGGGCAACGTGCGGCAACTGCGGCATGTGCTGGCGTATGCCTGCGCGGTGTGTGAAGGCGGAACGCTGCAAGTGGCGGACTTGCCGATGGAAGTGCGTGGCGAGCAGGTTGACGGGCGGGCGGAAGACAGCCTGAGCCCGGAGCGCCAGGTGGTGCTGGATGCGTTGATTCGGCATCGCTGGAAGCCCTCGCCGACGGCCCAGGCGCTGGGCATCTCAAGGGCAACCCTGTATCGCCGGGTCAACCAGCTCGGCATCGACATGCCCGGTAAAACCAACTGATGTGGTGCGGTCAAACTGGGGGCTTGTTGGCCTGCAATGGCCATGGGTATCTACACATCTTTGTAGTGAGCGGGCTTGCCCCGCGCTGGGCTGCGAAGCCGCCCCAAAACAAGCGACCTGGGATCAATCTGGAACTCGGCGGCGGCTTTATTGGGGCCGCTTCGCCACCCAGCGCGGGACAAGCCCGCTCACTACAGATACTCCGAGGTGCCTGGATCGCAGGCAAGCCAGCTCCCACATCAAACCGAGCGGGCCTTGGGCATCAGCGGTAGACCAGCCCGCCGTCAATCAACGGCGCTTGCCCGGTCATGTAATCGGCGTCCGGCCCCGCCAGATAGGCGACCAACCCCGCCACATCCTCCGGCGTTTGCGCGCGGCCCAGGGCGATACCTTCCACATACTTCTTGTAGGTCGCACCCACTGGCGCCCCGGTAATGTCAGCCATGCGCTTATCGATCTCGACCCACATGTCGGTACCGACCACACCCGGGCAATAGGCGTTGACCGTGATCCCGTCGCTCGCCAATTCCTTGGCCGCCGCCTGAGTCAGCGCCCGCACGGCGAACTTGGTGGCCGAGTACACGCCCAGCAACGCAAAGCCTTCGTGCCCGGCGATCGAGCAGGCGTTGATGATCTTGCCCTTTTGCTTGAGCGCCTTGAATTTCTTGCCGGCCGCCTGGATGCCCCACAGCACGCCCTGCACGTTGATGCCCAGGGTGCGTTCGACCTGTTCGGGGCTGACGTCCAGCAGCGAATCGATCTGCGCGACCCCGGCGTTGTTGACGATGATGTCGAAGCCTCCCAAGGTCAGGTGCGCGTGCTCCACCGCCGCAACCACCTGTTCGCGCCTGGACACGTCGGCGACAAACACCGAGGCCTTGCGCCCCAACGCCACGACTTCGGCCGCCACCGCTTCGAGCGTGGCGCCGTTGATGTCCACCAGGGCGATATCGGCCCCGTCCTGCGCCAGGCGCAGGGCAATGGCCCGGCCAATGCCTTGCCCGGCGCCGGTCACCAGCGCAACTTTTCCAGCGATCACTTTTCCAGCGACACTCATGGCTATCTCCTGCAAATGATGAGGGAAGCCTTGTCTATCGCAAGTGCGTCGTCGCCTGTCGAGGTGCAGAGGGATCGGCGTGACGGTCGAGACGGGATGTCTCACGGCGCGAACCCTTCTCGCACCCTTGTAAAAGTGCCCGCTTATGCCTAGCTTATGCGCCCCCCGCCCTGCGCTTTAAGGCCCTGCCCCCATGGTTGTGCGTTTTCGTCCCGTCGTCACCTCAGGTTTCGCCCTCGGCCTGCTGCTCAGCGGCGGCAGCGCAAGCAGCCTGGCGGCTGAGATCGAGCTGCCGGCGGTGACGGTCCAGGGCCAGGATCAGTCCGGTTACCGCAGTGAAACCGCCTCGGTGGGCAGCTTCGATGACGCGCCGCTGCTCGACACCCCGGCCTCGATCAGCGTGATCAACGCCGCACTGATCAAGGACCAGCAGGCGCGCCTGCTCAGTGAAGTGCTGCGTAATGACGCTTCGGTGGGCGACAGTTATGCGCCCATCGGCTACTACGAAAATTTTGTGGTGCGCGGCTTCTCGCTGAACGCGGCAAGCAGCTACAAGATCAACGGGCGGACCATCACCGGCGAGCAGAACGTCGCCCTGGAAAACAAGCAGCAGGTGGAAGTGCTCAAGGGCCTGGCGGGCCTGCAAAGTGGCATCTCCGAGCCGAGCGGCGTGATCAACTACGTGACCAAGCGCCCGGAAGATGTGCGCTCGGTGACCGTCTCCAGCGACGATCGCGGCAGCGGTTATATCGCCACCGACGTCGGCGGCTGGTTCGGCAGCGAGCAGCAATTCGGCCTGCGCGCCAACGTGGCCCATGAAGACCTCAACGCTTATGTCGAACATGCCAACGGCCAGCGGGACTTCGTGTCCCTGGCGTTCGACTGGAACATCAGCCCCGACGCCGTGCTGCAACTGGATGCCGAATACCAGAGCAAACAGCAACGCTCGGTGCCGGGCTACCAGTTGCTGGGCGGCACAACGGTGCCAGACGATGCCTCGCCGAAGAAACTGTTGGGGCACCAGAGCGGTTCCAGGCAAGTGGGCATCGATGCGCTGAACCTCAACGGCACGTTCGAATACCGCTTCAGCGATCAATGGAAAGGCAGTGTCAGCGCCGCGCGCAGCAAGGTGGTGATCGATGACTACAGCTCGTTTGCCTGGGGCGGTGCCACCAGCGGCGTCGGCAATACCTTCACGCCCGAAGGCAACTACGACATCTACGACTACCGAAGCCCCGACGACACCCGCCGTGACGATGAAGTACAAGCGGCGATGACCGGGCTGTTCGACACCGGCGGCCTGGGCCATGAACTGACCTTCGGCACCAGCGCGTTCCGTCGGGTGATTGACAAACGCAAGCCGGTCAACGAGTGGATCGGCAGCGGCAATATCAATGCCGACGCCCCCACCTTCACCCCGACAGATGTTGCGCTAAATGACAGCCACCGCAACCTGGACAGCCGCCAATACGGCCTGTTTATCAGCGACCGCATCCGCTTCAATGAGCACTGGCAGACTATCCTCGGCGGCCGCGAAGTACGCCTGGATGAACAGGCCTTTGATAGCAACGGCACCCAGGCACGCCATACCCGGCAATACGTGTTCCTGCCCCAGGCCTCATTGATCTACAAACCGATTGAGCAGATCTCGCTGTACACCTCTTACAGCAAGGGCCTCGCGCTGGGCGGCACCGCGCCGTGGTTCGCCGGCAACGCGGATGAAACCCTGGCGCCGACCACGTCGCGACAGATCGAAGCCGGGGTGAAATACGACTGGCGCCGCCTCAGCTTTGCCGCAGCCGTGTTTCAGACGCGCCAGGCCTACCAATATGCCAGGCCCGACGGCGCGGGTGCCTTCACCTACGTGCAACAGGGCGAACAGAAGAACACCGGGCTGGAACTGTCGGCCAACGGCTGGGCCACCGAGCGCCTGCAGATCGCAACCAGTGTGGCGGCGATTCGCGCGCGGGTGAGCGGCAGCGGCACCCCGCAATACGAAGGCCATCAGGCGATCAACGTGCCCACGCTGCGCGCCAGTGTGTATGCCGATTATGCGCTGCCCTGGGTAAACGGCCTGGCGGTGCTGGGCGGTGTGCAGTACAGCGCGAAGAAGTACGCCAACCGCACCGGCAATGTAGAGGTGGGGGACTACGCGGTGGTCAATGTGGGCAGCCGCTACACCACCAGGGTGGACGGTTATGAGACGGTGTTTCGCCTGAGCGTCGACAACCTGTTCGACCAGCGCTACTGGCGCGACGCGGGCGAATACATGGGCGATGACTATCTGTTCCAGGGCGCGCCCCTGACGGCGCGCCTGAGTGCCTCGGTCAACTTCTGAGGGTTACTGGGGCATCTTGCGAAAACCCACCGCCAGCCGGTTCCAGCTGTTGATGGTGGCGATGGCCACGCTCAGGTCGACTTGCTCCTGGGCGCTGAACTCGGCGGCCAGCGCGTTGAAGTCTGCATCCGGGGCGTGGGTCTGGCTGAGCAGCGTCAGGCTCTCGGCCCAGGCCAGCGCGGCGCGCTCACGTGGGGTGAAGAATGGCGTCTCGCGCCAGGCCGACAGGGTGTACAGGCGACGCTCGGTTTCTCCGCCCTTGCGGGCGTCGGCCGTGTGCATGTCCAGGCAGAAGGCACAGCCGTTGATCTGCGAAACACGCAGGCGCACCAGTTCCAGCAACGCCAGCTCGATGGACAGTTTGCCGACGGCGGCTTCCAGGGCGCGCATGGCTTTCATGGCGTCTGGGGAGGCGGTGTAGAAATCGGTACGGGCTTGCATGGTGATACTCCGGAACGGTGGGGATTGGTCGCCAGGTTAGCCACCGAGGGGTTGGGGAGGAATATCCAATTCCGGGGAAGAATGGGTGACCAATTTTCCGTAAGGTGTAGCAAGGGCGGACTGCTTTTCTAAGGCTGCCAAATCTCCCTGTAGTGAGCGGGCTTGCCCCGCGCTGGGTGGCGAAGCCGCCCCAAACCAGGCGAATTGGGTTTGTCTGAAACTGCGCGGCGTCTTTGTTGGGGCGGCTTCGCCACCCGGCGCGGGACAAGCCCGCTCACTACAAAATGTGTAGATCCTATGGCCATCGCAGGCAAGCCAGCTCCCACATTGGCTACGCTACCCGCGCCATATGCTCCCCGATCCGCGCCCTCAACCACCGCTCCGCCGGGTCATTGTCATGCACCCCGCTCCACACCATCGATAACTCCGCGGCATCAATCGCAAATGGCGGGTCTTCTGCGCGTAAGGACGTGCCCTCGGTCAGCGCGCAAGCAGCATAATCCGGCACCGTCGCGATAATCCGCGTGCCCGCCAGCAATGCCCGCAACCCGCTGAACTGCGGCACCGCCAGTACCACGCGGCGCGCGCGGCCGATTCGCGCCAGGTCCAGATCAATGTTGCCGCTCAAATCCCCCGAGAACGACACCATCGCATGGGGCCGCTCACAGTAGTCGTCCAGGGTCAGCGGCTCGACACCGTCATCGCCGCGCAGGACCTTGCACGGAATGTCCCGCAGTTTCTTGCGCTTGGCATTGGCCGGCAGTTCGGTGGTGTAGCTGACGCCCACGGTAATTTCGCCACTGGCCAACAGCGATGACATCAGCAGGTAGTTGGCCCGGCGAACCACCACGATGATGCCGGGGGCCTCTTCGCGCAATCGGCTGAGCAACGGCGGGAACAGGCCGAATTCGGCGTCGTCGGAAAGGCCGATGCGGAACACCGCGCAGCTGGTGGACGGGTCGAAATCCTTGGCGCGGCTGACCGCCCCGGAAATAGTGTCCATGGCCGGTTGCAACTCCTTGAGTATCGCCACCGCACGTGGCGTGGGCTCCATGCCCCGTCCGTTGCGCAGCAGCAACGGGTCGTCGAACAGATCGCGCAAACGTCCCAGTGCCGCACTCACGGCGGGCTGGCCCATGAAGAGTTTTTCGGCGACCCGGGTCAGATTCTTCTCGAACATCAGCGCTTCGAAAATCACCAGCAGGTTCATGTCGACGCGGCGCAGGTCGTTGCGGTTCATGGTGGTATCCAAACGGTTGGCAAGCCCACAGGTAAGCACGCATGACGCCGTCCGGATTGCATGCCTGTGCTGTCTTTTCCACGTCGGCACCTGGCGAAATTAACAACGATTAACTCGTCAGCCAGACGGCCCGGCAACAAGATTGGCCACGTCTACACTGCATCCATCCACCGGGAACGCTCCCATCGACTGCGGATAATTGTCATGGCCCGACTCGAGCACTGTGCACCTCCCCGTTTATCCGCCACCGGCGGCCTCTGCCCCCGGCGCGAGCGTATCGCCAAGCAATTGATACTCGCCAACCTCGGCGAAAGCCTGGCCATTGCCGACCTGGCACAGGCCTGCGCGTTGTCGCGCAGCCATTTTTCACGTGCCTTCAAGTGCACCACCGGGCTGTCGCCACAGGAGTGGATCCGCCAACAGCGTATCCAGCGGGCCAAGGAACTGATCACCAGTTCCTCCATGAGCCTGACGCAAATCAGCCTGGAGTGCGGGTTTTGCGACCAGGCGCACTTTTGCCATATGTTCACCCGCAGCGAAGGCGTCAACCCGATGACCTGGCGAAATCACCACTCGCGCCCCAAGTCACACGTGATCGCGGCCTAGTGGTCTGCGCGCGGCTGGAATATGCTGGCGGCTCCCGACTTTCCGAGCATGGCCAGCCCATGAATGACCTCAGCGACCAGGCCGTGCATTTCGGCCCCTATCGCGTCCACCCGCGCCAACGCCTGGTGCTGGAGGCGGGTCGCCCGTTGCGTTTGGGACGGCGGTCGGTGGATATCCTGCTGATCCTGCTGGAGCAGGCCGGCAACGTGGTGAGCAAGCAGGCGCTGATCGCCCGCGTCTGGCCCAGAAGCGTGGTGGAGGACGGCAACCTGCGCGTGCATATGGCGGCGCTGCGCAAGGCCCTGGGCGATGGCCAGGCCGGGCAGCGCTATATCGTGACCGTGGCCCAGCGTGGCTACAGTTTTGTTGCGCCACTGAGCATCGAGCCGATGACACTACCCACCGAGGGGGCAGGCCATATCCAGGGCCACAACCTGCCCTTGCGGCGCACCCGCATGATCGGCCGCCAAGCGCTGATCGACAGCCTGGTGCAGCAACTGCCCGCCCAACGCTTCATCACCCTGACCGGCGCCGGCGGCATCGGCAAGACCACCGTCGCCTTGCGCGTGGCCGAGCTGCTGATCGGGCACTACCGCGACGGCATCCGCCTGCTGGACCTGGCGCCGCTCAGCGCGCCCTCGATGATCCTGCCCAATCTCGCCGCCCTGCTCGACCTGACGCACGCCGAGCACGAACCGCTGGTCACCTTTGCGCGCAGCGTGCAAGAGCGCCAGTTGCTGCTGGTGATCGACAACTGCGAGCACTTGCTCGACGACATTGCCCTGATCAGCGAAACCCTGCTGCGTCATGCGCCCAGACTGCATATCCTGGCCACCAGCCGCGAGGCGTTGCGTGCCGAGGGCGAATACGTGCAACGTCTGGAACCTCTGGCCTGCCCCCCTGCCACCGGCAACCGCGCCCAGGCCCTGGGCTATCCGGCCCTGCAATTGCTGATCGAACGGGCCATGTCCCATCAGGACAGCTTTGAATTGAGCGAAGCCGAACTGCCGCTGGCGATTGATATCTGCCAGCGCCTGGACGGCATTCCGCTGGCGATCGAACTGGTGGCGGCGCAGATCGAGCGCTTCGGCCTGCCCGGGCTGCTGGTGCAGATGGAGGACAATTTTCGCCTGCTCACACGGGGTCGCCGCAGCGCCCTGCCACGTCATCAAACCTTGCACGCCACGCTCGACTGGAGCTTTGAACTGCTGACCGCCTGCGAACAGATTTGCTTGCGCCGCCTCGCGGTATTTCGCGGCGGCTTCAGCCTGGCCAGCGCCGCAGCGGTGATTGCCGGTGAACAGGTCGCGCCGGCGCAGGTGCTGGGTTCGATCACGCAGTTGGTGGCCAAATCCTTGCTGAATGTGGAAGCCGGCGACGACGAGATGGTCTATCGCCTGCTGGACATCACCCGCACCTATGCGCTGGAAAAACTCAGCACGGCCGATGAGCTGCAGGCCACTCGCGAGCGCCATGCCGAGCGCTGCCTGGCGCTGATGAACCAGGCCCAGGACGATTGGGAATTGATCGCGACCCAGCCCTGGATCGACCGCTATGCACCGCTGCGCGAAGACATCCGCGCCGCCCTCGATTGGAGCCTGGGCAACCAGGGCGTGCCGTTGCTGGGCATTCGTCTGACCGTCAGCGCGATGCCGTTATGGCAGGAACTTTCACTGCTGCGCGAGCATGGTTTGTATGTCGGCAACGCCCTGGCGCGGCTCCAGCAATCGAGCGCGCCAAGCCAGCGCTTGCACATGGCGTTGCAACTGGCACTGGGCAGTTATTGCTATCACACGCAGGGCGGTACACCGCAGACCATTGAGGCGTTCAGTCGCGCACGGCGCCTGGCGGAAGCCGACAAGGACCTGGCCGGCCAGTTGCGCGCCGTGTCGGGGCAGATGGCGGTGAACCTGTGCTGTGGCAATTATCGCGAGGCCTTGGCGCAAAGCCTGCACTTCGACCAACTGGGCCCCCAGGCCGACCCCTTGCTGGCCCTCAGCGCCCAGCGCCTGCGGGTGCTGGCACAGCACTTCGCCGGTGAGCAGGCACTGGCGCAACACACGGCCGAGCAGGTGATCCAGCGCATGGCCCAGAGCGGCCATCTCAACCGGTTTACCCATGGCTTTGGCGTACAGTACGATCAGAGCGTCGCCTCGCTGACCCTGCTTGCGCGCATCCTGTGGCTGCGCGGTTATCCGGAACGTGCGTCGCGCACGGCGAGCCAGGCGTTGGCGCTGGCCTTGCAGATCAACCATGGCACGTCGATCTGCTACACCCTGGCGCTGGCCGGGGTGGTCATCGCCCACTACAACGGCGACAGCGAGGCGGCACGCGGGCATCTGGATCAGCTGTTGCTACAGGCACAGAAACACTCGGTGCCGCTGTTTCACACCTGGGCACGCTGCTACGACGGCACGCTGTCGATTGCCGATGTGCAGGGGCTGGGCCTGGTCGAAGATATTCTGCTGACGTTCAATGCCATCGGGGTCAGTGACGCGGTGTTCGAGCGCGCCACACAGGGCGCGGCCGGCTGGTGCACGCCGGAAATCCTGCGCCTGCGCGCCGAAACCCTGGCCGACGCCGGCGCGTGCGAAGCGCTCCTGTTGCAAGCCTTGGCCTTGGCGCGCCAGCAAGGCGCACTTGCCTGGGAGCTACGGTGCGCGACCTCGTTGGCACGCGTTTGGCAGACCCAAGGCCGCATCGAGGCTGCCCGCGACCTGCTCAATTCAATCTACGCGCAATTCACCGAAGGCTTCGCCACCCATGACCTAGTCCGCGTGCGCGGCTTGCTCGACGAGCTGCAAGACAAACGGCCGGCCTGAAAACGGCCCCAGGTAATGCCCGTAACCCTGCTGCAAACGCTCCACCTGCACCGGGTCGCGCAGTTGCGCCAACGCATAGCTGCGCAGGCAATTGAGCAGGCGGTAACGCGGTTTTCCGGGGCCGGGCTCGAGGGTCAGCAATGACATGCCGACCAGACGGTCCAGCAGGTAGGACAGGTCGGCGTGTTCCAGCTCGGTGCCGGCGATCAGTTCGCTCAGGGTGGGCAAGGTCACCGCCATCTTGAACAAGCCCAACTGCAGGAACAGCCAGCGTTCAGGCAGGCTCAGGCGCTCATAGGTCCAATCCAGGGCGGCGGTCAGGGATTGATGACGTTCGACCGCCGTGCGACGGCCGCGGGTCAGCACCTGCAAGCCCTTGCACAATTGCTGCTGCAAGCCGCGCACGCCCAGGGCATCCACTTGGGCGGCGGCGAGCTCCAGGGCCAGGGGAACGCCATCGAGGCGCCGGCAAATATCGCGTAACGGCGCCAGGTCCTGGGGCCGCAAGACAAAACCCTGCTGACCGGCACGCACCCGCGCGATGAAGAGTTGCACCGCCGGGTAAAGCATTGCTTGCTCAACACTGCCCAGCGCCGACGGTGCCGGCACCACCAGCCGGGGCACGCGCTGCACCCATTCGCCGGGGGCTTGCAGGGCCTCGCGGCTGCTGACCAGTACGCTGACCTGCGGCGCCGTTTCACCTAGCACACGCACCAGGTGGCGACAGGCCGCGAGCAACCTGTCGGCGCCGTCGAGCACCAGCAACAGTTGGCGGGTCGCCAGTTGGCGGCTCAGCTCGGTGGCGTTCGCGCAGGGCGCCAGGTGCAACGCCGCGGCCACGTGGCGCAGCAGGCCTGCCGGCGCCGCAAGCGTGGCGAGGTCAACCCACCACACGCCGTCGCGATAGCGCGGCAACACACGCTCGGCCAATGCCTGGGCCAAGGTGCTCTTGCCGACGCCGGCGCAACCGGTGAGCGTCATCAGGCGTTGGCCGAACAAGCGCCGCTGCAGCACGCCCAGCAATTCATCACGGCCTATGACCGGGCTGAGCCGCGCCGCCAGGTTATGCCTGGGCAGCGCAACCTGCACCGCGCCCTGCGCCGGGGCGGCGAAACAGTAGCCGCGTTGCGGGTCGTTGAGAATGAAACGTTGCCCATCGAGCGCACGGCGCAACGCAGCGATGTGCACGCGCAGGTTGTTTTCTTCCACCACGCTGTTGGGCCAGACCCGCTCGATCAGCGTGGCCTTGCTGATGTATTGCCCAGGCGCCTGGAGCAGCACCGAGAGGATATCCAGCGCGCGCCCGCCCAAAGGCACCGGCAAGCCAGACTTGCTGACCAACCGCTGTTGCCGATGAAACACATAGGCGCCGAAGCGCACCGTGCCGTCAGCGTCAATCGCCGGGGGGTTATTCATAGCTGTCATCGCGCTGAAACACCCGGCCTTGGGCGCCTGCGCATCCTTTTCCATGGGCTTGACGCTATCTTGCCAGTTGGCGATGGCAGGACAATGCTGGCACGGGGAGCGATACGGACAATCGGGTGCCCGTGACGGACATTCTGTCGTTAACTGAACTGCTGTCGGTATTGGGTCGGGTTCAGCCCCAGTTTTTCGCTGAATAGAAAGCGCATATGCCGCACGCTGCCGAAGCCTGCGTGGAAAGCCACGGTCTTGAGCGGCAGGTCGGTGGTTTCCAGCAACTGCCGGGCGCGGTCGATGCGCGCGCCTTGCAGGAACGCCATCGGCGTCATCCGCACATCCTTGGCGAACAGCCGCGCAAAATGGCGCGCGCTCATGCCGGCCAGCGCCGCCATGGATTCGATGGTAAAGGGTTGATCGAGGTGCTCCAGCACATGGTTCTGCACCCGGGTGATCGCGGTTTCATGGGGCGCGACCGCCGCCGTCAGCGGGCTGAACTGGGCCTGGCCGCCCTGACGTTTCATCACCACCAGCAACACTTTGGCCACTTCGACTGCAACCTGCTTGCCGTGATCCTGGGCAACCACCGACAGCGCCAGGTCGATGCCGGCCGTTACACCGCCCGAGGTGATTAATCGCCCGTCCTGCAAGTAGATACGATCGGTTTCAACAATCGCCTTGGGAAAGGCCTTGATCAGCCGATCGGTGTAGTGCCAGTGCGTGGTCACGCGGTGATCGTCCAGCAGGCCGGCATGCCCCAGCACAAAGGCCCCGGTGCAGATCGAACCGAAGCGCCGCGCCTTCGGGGCCGCCGCGTTGAGCCAGGGCAACAAGGCGGGGTGGCATTCGTTATAGGCGCCGGGCCCACCGGGGACCAGCAGCAGGTCATAGGCGTCCTGGGCCTGGTCGAGCAGCACGTCGGTCTGGACCAGCACGCCATTGGACGCGCGCAAGGGTCCAGCCTCTGTGCCGATGGTGAGGATCTGATAATGCGCCGCCGCCGGCAGATAGCGGTTGGCGATCGAAAAGACTTCGAGCGGCCCGGCCATGTCGAGCAGGAGGAAGTCTGGAAACAGCGCCATGGCCACGGTTTTCATATCAGGTAGATCCGTCAAAGGGGGGGCGGCGGTCATTATGCCACGTTGCTGACTGTCAACTAATAAGAGACAGTAATTCAGATTCAAGCTTCTTAATGAATATCACGATAACCATTAATCTTCTTCTCAACGCCGGAGCCCTGCATGTCGCAGCCCGCTCCCACTTGAGGACAAGACCATGCTGACCCTTCGCAAAGCTTCCGAACGCGGCGCCGCCAATCACGGCTGGTTGAAGTCGTTCCACACCTTCTCGTTTGCCAACTACTGGAACCCGGATGAACAGGGTTTTTCCGACCTGCTGGTGATCAACGATGACCGCGTCGCTGCCGGCAAAGGCTTCGGCCAGCACCCGCACCGCGACATGGAAATCTTCTCCTATGTGCTCGAAGGCGCACTGGAGCACAAGGACACCCTGGGCACCGGCTCGGTGATCCGCCCTGGCGATGTGCAACTGATGAGCGCCGGCAGCGGCGTGGCCCACAGCGAATTCAACCACAGCCAAAGTCGTGGCGTGCACTTCCTGCAGATCTGGATCGTGCCCGCCGTGGCCGGCGCCGAGCCGCGCTATCAACAGGAGCACTTCAGCGAAGCGCAGAAACGTGGACGCTTGCAGTTGATCATCTCGCCGGACGGCCACGACGGTTCCCTCACCGTGCGCCAGGAGGCGCGGGTGTATGCCGGGCTGTTCAATGCCGGCGAAGCCGCGACCCTGGACCTGCCGCCGGATCGCCATGCATACATCCACGTGGCCCGTGGCAGCGTTGAAGTCAACGGGCAGCGCTTGCAGGAAGGCGACGGCGCCCGCGTGCGCGATGAGCGCCAGATCCGCCTGAGCCAGGGCGAAGACGCCGAGGTGCTGGTGTTCGACCTGCGCCCGCATGAACGGCCGCAGATGCCATGACCGGCCCTGCGATAGCCCGCGAAAACGGGCTATCGCTGGCGTCGATAGTCACCATCAGCCCAATGAAGTTCTCTAAAAAACTGCAACGCGTAACATCAAACCCATACCAGAGACACCCAACTTAAACACTCGGAGCACACCCTCATGAAACGCCAAATCTTGCTTAGCCTTGCTTTCTCGGTACTTGCTGCAAACGCATTCGCTCACCCGGTCGTCGCTGAAGGCGGTTCGGATCGTCTGATTGAAAGTCGTGTGGCCGAGGGTGGTTCCGACCGCCTGCTGGAGCGTCGTATAGCCGAAGGCGGTGCTGATCGTCTGCAGGAACGCGGTCTGGCCGAAGGTGGCGCTGACCGTCTGCAGGAACGCGGTCTGGCCGAAGGTGGCGCTGACCGTCTGCAGGAACGCGGTCTGGCCGAAGGTGGCGCTGACCGTCTGCAGGAACGCGGTCTGGCCGAAGGTGGCGCTGACCGTCTGCAGGGTAACAACGCTTAACCCCGCGCAGCTTGCGGGAACCCCAAACCGGCCTGATCAGCCGGTTTTTTTTCGCCTTCGATTTTAGATATAGAACCACCGCTCCACGTGGGAATGCCGCCTGGGACGCTGGATCTGGCTTACCTGCGACGGTCATTGGCATCTACACATCTTTTTCGAGGACGTGCGAACATTTGTAGTGAGCGGGCTTGCCCCGCGCCGGGTGGCGAAGCCGCCCCAATAAAGGCGCCGCCGAGTTCCAGATAAATCCAAGTCGCCTGGTACGGGGCGGCTTCGCCCCCCAGCGCGGGACAAGCCCGCTCACTACAGGGAGATTTGTCAGCCTTTGAAAGTTGTGTAGGTACGTATGCTGCGATAGCGGTCTATCAGGAAATAAACTGCTGACTGACCCACCGCTATCGCAGGCAAGCCAGCTCCCACCTTTTGACCGCGGTGAGCAAGGCCTCTCCCACACGGTTTGGTGTCGGTAAAGACAGTTCATTTAATGCGGTAGTGGAACGTATTGCGCACCGCCGGCACAGGAACGGGCTTGCCATCGACCATTCTTGGCTGGTAGCGAAAGGTATTCGCGGCCGCCAGTGAAGGCCGCATGAATAACGGATGGCAGCCCTCCAGCACCTTGGGGTTTTCCACGCGGCCCTGGGTGTTGACGGTGTACTCCACCGAACAATCGCCTTCGATGCTCTTGTCCAGCGCACGCTCGGGGTAGTCCGGCGCTTGCTTGCTCAAGGGCTGGTATTGGCGGCTGTCGAATGCAGGGGTGGCCGCCGCGGGAGCGGGACGTGCGCGCTCGGCGGCGAGGCGTTCCCGGGCCTGGCGTTGTTGCTCCAGCTCGCGACTTTGCTGTTCGCTGGCTAACCTTTCCTGCTGCTGCTCGAGCTTCTTTTGCTCGACCCGCTTGCGCGTCAACGCGGCTTTCTCGAGTTTTTGCGCCTGGATCTGCGGGTCGACAGTGGGCTTCACGGGGGCAGGAACGGCGACGGGCTCCGGGGTTGGCGCGACCGCAACTGGTTCCGGCGCTGGAGCCGGAGCCGGAGCCGGCGGCAGCATCACCAATTGGGTATGCATCACCCTCGGCGCTTGCACCGGCGGTTTTTCCGCCGACCACTCCACCATCAGGGCCGCCAGCACGCCCACATGCAGCATAACCGCCAGGCTCGCTGCCACGCTGTGTCTGCACAACCCGGACGTCGCCCGGGGCGCCATCGTTCGTGCCGGGCCGTGCGTGATCATCGCCGTCATTGCGCTGCCTCGGTCACCAGCCCCAGGTTGCTCACACCGCCCTTCTGCAACACCGCCATGGCCGCGACCACGCGACCGTAGCCGGCGTTTTCGTCGGCGCGGATATACACCTGGGTGTCACTGCGCGCCGCCACCACCTGCATGACCTTGGCGCCCATTTCGTCGAGGGTCACGGCGCTGTCGGTCTGGTGCCGGGTATCGAGTTCACCGCCGAGGTTCCAGTAATAACCCCCGTCGGCTTTCACCGACAACGTAAGGATCTGTTGGCGAGTGTCGGTGGCCAGCGCCTCGGCGGCCACTTTAGGCAGTTCGATCTTTATGCCTTGGGTGAGCATCGGCGCGGTGACCATGAAGATCACCAGCAGCACCAGCATCACGTCGATGTAGGGCACCACGTTCATCTCGGCCTTGGGCCCGTGCTTGCGTTGCGGCCTTACTAACATGGGATCGCTCCAATTCAGGCGGCCGCGGCCAGGTTGATCGGCGTGCCGCTCAGGGCGCGATGCAGGCGCACTTGCAGTTCATTGCCGAAGGCGTAGTAACGGGTGAGCAGGGTCTGGCTGCGCGCCGCAAAGCGGTTATAGGCGATCACCGCCGGAATCGCTGCAAACAAGCCGATCGCCGTGGCGATCAGAGCTTCGGCGATGCCTGGCGCGACCGTCGACAGCGTGGCCTGTTGCACCTGGGACAAGCCAATAAAGGAATTCATGATGCCCCATACCGTGCCGAACAAACCGATGTAGGGGCTGACCGAGCCCACGGTGGCGAGAAATTGCAGGCCCTTTTCCAACTCGATTTCCTGTTCGGTGATCGCGACCTGCAAAGCCCGCTCCACACCTTCCAGCGCCGCTGGATCATGGCTGTGCAGGTGTTGGTATTCCTGCATCCCCGCGATGAAGATCGGCGCAATGCCCCCCTCGCCCGCCTGCACGGTCTCGCGGTACAGCGCCTGCAAGTCGGGGCCGGCGCGAAAGCGCTGCATGAAGCCATTCAACTGGCGTTCCAGGCGCCGCAGCACACTGCCGCGCTGGATAATCAGGTACCAACTGAGCAAGGATGCCAACAGCAAGGTGACCATCACCGCCTTGACCAACAGGCTGGCGTCACTGATCAGGCCCCAGATCGTCATATGTTCCATCGTCGCGTGCATGGTTGATGCCTCCTCTGCGTTTTAACGTGCAGTGATTAAAAAGTAATGACCGGGTGATGACGGTTCACGGCAACTTCAGCGCGCGGGTCACCTCGGCCCACGGCACGAACTTGAAGTTCTGGGTTTGCTCGGGCATGCGCTTGCGCCCGTCCTGTACCACCAGCAGGCCTTTGCCCCAGGGGCCGCCGAGGTTGAGGGCGGTGACTTCCAGGCCATCGGTTTCCGATGCGCCGTCGATCGCGGCGGCGGCATTCAGGCCGACTCGAAAGGCACCGCGGGAAGCGAAGGGTGGTTCGGCATCCAACACCAGGTAGCTGTCATTGCCCTGGCTGGAGATCACCAGGTAGTCGTGCGCAGTGCTCTGGTACAACGCCAGGCCTTCGACGTCCGCATGCAGTTGCGGGCCGACCTTGATCACGCTGGTAAGCGTGGCCGGCTGATCGGCGCGCGCATCCACCGCCCAGACGCCGACGTCTTCTTCACCCAGGAACAGGCGCTGGCGCTGGTCGTCGGCGACGCAGCCTTCAGGTTGGCTGTCGACCTTGAACCGGCGCACCAAGTCGCCGCGCACACGGCCATCCGGCGCGCTCAGGCGGTATTGCAGGAAGGTGCCATCCTTGCCGTTGGCAATCGCGTAGAGTTCGCCGCTGGCGGGCTGGAACAGGCAGATGCCGTAGATTTCCTTAAGCGGCGTTGGCACTTCACCGGCCTCGCGCAACTCGCCGCTTTGCCGGTCGATGCTGAACAGGCTCAGGCTGTTGCGATCGCGGTTGCTCGCCACCGCCAGGTCCACCGTCTGCTGACCGAGCTTGAAGTTGGGGCGCACGTCGACGTTGTTCAGGCGACCGACCGCCAGCTCCTGCAGCAGCTTGCCGTCCAGGTCGTAGGCCAGCAGGCCCTGCTTCTTGTTGGTACCGAGTACGCGGCTTTTGTGCGGCTGTTCGGGGTGAATCCAGATCGCCGGGTCATCCGCCGCATCGCCCTGGCGACCAACCGGATCGGTTTGGCGCACAGCGGCGACTTCCGGCAGCACCGCTTCGGCCGTCACGGGCTTGGCCTGCCAGTTGAGCGTGCCCTGGTAAAACCTGCCGGTGTCGTCGTCACGCACCAGCACGTGCTGGCCGTTGATAGCCAGTTGCTCAGGCTCTTTGAGGCCGGGCAGCGTCAGGCTGGCGTGTTCGACCCACCGCTGGCCGGTGTGTTGGAACAGGTGCAGTCGAGCGGTTTTCGGATCAAGGGTCACCACGCCACCCGGCACCAGCGCCATGGCGCCGGCTTCGCGCTCGGGGGTGTCGAACAGTGCCACGGGGGTGCGTTTTACCTCGGCCTCCGGGTGCGCCGGGTAGGCCCACCAGCCGACGTTTTGTTCATTGACCAGCAACTGGTTCGTCGCGTCATCCACCTGGCAGAACTGCGCCGAGGGCGGCAGCGGTACACCACGTACCCGTTGCGGCTCGCTCAACAGGGTCGCGGCGTTGCCGACCAGCCATTGTTCGCCCTTGCCCTCCTCGCCTACCAGGAACACAAACAGGTTGGCCGCGCCGTCGCGGTACAGGCACAGGCCGTTAACCGGGTAATCGCGGGCGGGCAGGTACAGCGGTGTGCCAAAAGTGTTGGTCGATGGATCGAGACTGACCAGTAGCGCTTGCTGGCGATTGTTGTCGAGGCTGGCGACCAGCACCTGGGCGCCGGCGGCACGGCTGTCGAGGCTACTGAAACTGCCCGGCAGCCGCGCCCGCTCGGCGCCCGTGCTGTCGAGCCATTGCAGGCCGTCGCGGATGCCGGCGGCGAGGCGATCAGTGCTGCCCGGCAGGAAAGCCACCGCCTCGGCGTTCAGGTTGGGGGCCCAAGGGGTCAGCGGTAAATCGGCGGCCAGGGCTTGGCCACAGGTTGCCAAAGCGATCAGCACATACAGCTGGGAAATCTTCATGAACAAACACATCCTTCGAATACAGTGACGATCAACTGTGGGAGCTGGCTTGCCTGCGATGGCGGTTTATCAGCAACAGAGCTGCAAGCTGACCCACCGCCATCGCAGGCAAGCCAGCTCCCACAGTTTGAAATGGGGTGCGCGTCAAAAATGGGTGAAGGTCAGGCCCACCTTGTAGGTGGGGCCGTACTCCTCGTACTGGCCGTTGTAGCTTCGATGGCCGGTGTAGACGAAGTACGACTCATCGGTGAGGTTCTGCGCCTCAAAGCTCACTTGCAGGTTTTTGCTCAGGGAGTAGCGCGCGCTGAAATCGACGAACGTCTGCGCATCCACATGCAGGTCGTGAGCCTTGTCGTTGATCGAGGCCAATTCGTAGAGATAGGCCGACTTGTAGTTGGCAGAGAGCCTCAGGCTGAGCTTGTCGTCTTCCCAGCCGAGCATCAGGTTGCCGACGGTGTCGGACTGGTTGGGCAGGCTGATATTGCGTTTGCGATTCGCGCCGCTGGCCGCGTCGAAGCCTTCTATATCCGCACTGGAGCGGCTGAACGTGCTGTTGGCACCGATCAGCACACCATTCCAGGGCGCGGGCAACCAATCGAACTTCTGTGAGTAGGCCAGCTCCAGGCCGTAGAGCTTGGCGCTGTCGCCGTTGGCGTAGGTGTGGGCTTCGGAAAAGTTGGTCCAGGCCCCGGTGCCGGCCACGTCGGTGTTGTAGACGAAGTTCTGGATGTCCTTGTAGAACACGAAGGCCGACACGGTACCGGCGCGGCCCATGAAGTGTTCGATGCCCAGGTCCAGGTTGCTCGACTCCAGGGGCTTGAGGTCCGGGTTGCCGAAGGTGGCTTCGTCATCGTCGATCACAAACCCCGGCGCCAACTGGCCAAAGGTCGGGCGCACCACGGATTTGGTCCAGGCGGCACGCACCTGGGTGTTCTTGTCGATCTGGTAGCGTGCGTGCAGGCCGGGCAGCCAGTGGTGATAGCGGCGCTTGGTTTCGGTGGCGGTGAATACGCCGTCCGTGGCGCCGGTGCCTTTGGCTTCGAATTCGGTGCCCTCGTAGCGCAGGCCGGCGATAAAGCGCCAGTCGTCGATATCGAGGGTGTTCATCAGGTAGCCGGCGTTGATGTCCTCGCGGATGGTGAAGTCATTGACCCGGGATTCGGTCTGGTCATAGAAGTCAGCGGCGTCGAGGTTGCCGATCAGCTGCTTGATGCCGCCAGGGCTGATGCCTGGGCCGTAGTTGCCCAGGCGGTAGTCAACACTGCCCTTCTGGAACCGGCTGAGGTTGAGTTGCTCGGCGGTCAACCCCAGGCTGTCGAAGTCTTCGTAGACCCAGGCTTCCAGGTCATTGTCTTTGTTGCGACGGCTGACCTTGCCGCCGAACTTCACCTGGGAGGCGTAGCCGCTCAAATCGTAGTCGCGCGCCAGGTCCAGGCGCAGGTTTTTCTCGGTATCCCGGGTGTTCTGTTTTTCCCAGTCGACCTTGTCGAGGCTGAAATTGCGGGCGTCGTAAAAGCCACTGCCAATGATCGGGCGTGGCTTGTCCTTGTCATAGAAGCCACTGCCTGCAAAGTCGCCGCCCTCGAAAGTCGCACCGGCGAGGTGCGCCGGGCTGTCTTCGCTGGACTGGCTGTAGCCGGCCTGGCCACTCAAGGTCCACAGGCCGAGCATGCGTTCGCCGCCAAACACGTAGGATTGGATTTCCTGGGTTTCCTCACGGTTTTTCAGCTTGCGCTTGGCTTCGGCGTCGCCCAGTTCGCCGGCTGCCAGCGGGTCGGCAAACTTGATGCTGGTGGAGTTGCGGGTCTCGGTGTCGGTGTAGCGGCTGTAGAGGGTGCGCAGGTAATAGCTGCTGAGGTCATCGGGCTTGTAGTCGAAGTTCAGGCCGCCACCCGCGCGTTCGCGGCTGATGTCGTAGTCGCGCTGTTCGAATTCATTGAGCTTGGCGCCATTGCTGAAGTCCCACGCGCCGCCGGTTTCGACGTTGTCCGAGCCGAAGTCACGCTTTTGCCAGCTCAAGGCTGCGGCCACGCCGAAGTTGTCGATGCCGTCGCCAAGGCTGAAACGGTTGCTCGCGGCGCCGGAAAATTTCGGGCTGGTCTGGCGGCTGTTCTTGTCGTAGCTGGCTTCGGTGCTACCGGTGTAGAACAGGCCCTTGTGGTCGAAGGCCGACAGGCTCTGCACGTCGACCGTGCCGCCGAGGGAGTTGGCGTCCATGTCCGGGGTGAGGGTCTTGATCACTGACAGCGACTGCACCAGCTCCGAGGGCAGCACGTCGAGGGCCACGGCGCGGCGCGCGCTTTCCGGGGCCGGTACGAGGGTGCCGTTGATGGTCACGCTGTTGAGGTCCGGGCCCAGGCCGCGCACGCTGACGAAACGCCCTTCGCCCTGGTCGCGTTCCACACTGATGCCGGGCAGGCGCTGCGCCGCTTCGGCGACGTTCTCATCCGGCAACTGGGCCACGCCGTCGGCATGCACCACGCTCTTGATGCTGTCCGCGCTGCGCTGCTCTCTAAGCGCCTGGTCAATGGCCGCCGCCTGGCCGACCACTTCAACGTGCTCGGTGTTGGCCACCTCGGCCGCGTTGAGCCGCTCGCTGGCAATCGCCAGGGCCAAGGCAGTAAGCGTGAAGCCGACGAGCCCGGTGCGCTTGTACATGCAGTCCTCCCCAAGAATCCGTTCGCGCCAGGCAAGAGGCCCGGCAACTGGGAGGGCAAGCTAGGGGTGGGGGATGACGGTTCTGTGACAGGGGATGGCGGGAAGGCCCCTAAACCGGGGTTTTGAGGGGCACAGAACACACAAATGAGCTGAAATGACCTCGGTTAATCTGTGGGAGCAGGCTTGCCTGCGATAGCCATAGGTATCTACACAACTTTCAAAGGCTGAAAAATCTCCCTGTAGTGAGCGGGCTTGTCCCGCGCTGGGTGGCGAAGCCACCCCAATAAAGACACCGCGCAGTTTCAGACAAACCCAATCCGCCTGGTTTGGGGCGGCTTCGCCACCCAGCGCGGGGCAAGCCCGCTCACTACAAATGTGTAGATGCCTATGGCTATCGCAGGCAAGCCAGCTCCCACAGTGGATCTGTGTCTGGCTGAAAATTGCAGGTCTGCCATGAGCTGATTCGACCCCTCGCCAGCGTCATCCAACCGTCACATCCATCTGCTGTGCTGTCGGCCACGACTGGATCACCCAAGGACTCGCGGCCATGTTTTCCGTGCTCAAACCCCACCGTTGGAAACTCTCGCTGCTGCTGATCGCCGCCAACCTCGGGCTGATCCTGCACCTGGCCTGCGGCGAGTTGAAAAGCGTCAGCGAATGGGTGTGGCTGGATATCTTCGGTGAAGGCGGCTCAGCCCTGCTCGCCCTGGTCTGGCTGGGCCTGGTGCTCAAGAGCCGCCCCGCCGGGCGCGTCACCAACTACCTGGCCCTGGGCCTGTCGTGCATCTTTTTCTCCTGGTGGATCGACAGCCTCGACGAATTCATCCGCCTGCCCGACAGCATCACCTGGGACCACTGGCTGGAGTCCGGGCCGATGCCGGTGGGCATGGTGCTGCTGACCATCGGCATCTATCACTGGCACCGTGAGCAACTGGCGATCAGTGCGCAAATGGAAAAGCGCGAGCGCCTGTTTCGCGAGCATCGGCTGTTCGACAAACTCACACCGCTGGCCGGCGCCGATTACCTCAAGCGCCAGTTGGCCGAGAGCCTGCAAGACAGCCAGGAGCAGCAGCGGCCGCTGTCGCTGCTGGCGCTGGACCTGGACAACTTCGCCGCCATCAACCAGGCCTACGGGCACGCCGAGGGCGACGCGGTGTTGCAGGCCCTCAGCCATTTGCTGTTGCTGAACCTGCGTCGCCAGGACCTGCTGTGTCGCCTGGCCGGTGATCGATTTGTGGTGCTGTTGCCCAACACCGGCGAGCGTCACGCCAAGGAGCTGGCGCTGGAGTTGCAGCAAGCGGTCAGCGGCCTGGCCCACAAAACCCGGCAACAGGGCGAACGCCTGCAATTGGCGGCCACCACCGCAGTGGTCATGGCGCTGAACGAGCCGCCACACGACCTGCTCAAACGCCTCAACCTGGCACTGGCCAGGGCCAAGCAACCGCTGGCGAAAAGCGCCTGAGATGGCCGTCAAAACCAGCTGGTACGAAGCCGACAGCCGCTTCATTCCAGGGCACTATCAACCCGCCACGCTGATCGACCTGGCCTTGTCCCGGGATATTGACAGCCACCGCCTGCTGCGCGGCACCGGGCTGTTCCACGAGGATATCCTGGCCGGCCAGGCACGATTGAGCCCGCAGCAGTTCTTCGGCCTGATCGGCAACAGCCGCAAGTTACTGGATGCCGACGACAGCAGCTTCCTGTTCGGCCAGCGTCTGCTGCCCGGCTATTACGGCGCCGCCAGTCACGCCCTGGGCCATGCGCAGAACCTGCACCAGGCCCTGGATATCCTGATCCAGCAGCAGGTGCTGCTCAGCCCGTTGGTCACGCTGCAAATGGAATTGGATGAGCACCATGCCTACCTGTACTGGCAGGACAGTTGCGGGGCCGGTGAGCACTGGCGCTTTTTGCTGGAAGCCAGCATGACCTCGCTGGTCGCCATGAGCCAATGGCTGAGCGGCGAGCGCTTACCGTGGGTGTGCAGCTTCAGCCATGCCGAGCCGCGTTACGTCGAGCAGTATTGGGTGCACTTGGGCGAAGAGACGCGCTTCGAGCGGCCGCTGGACATGCTGAGCATCCCGCGCCAATACCTCACCCGCCCCTGGCCAGGCGCTTCGGCCACCGCCGGCCAAGTGGCGCGCCAACACGCCCGCGAGCAGATTGAGCTACTGGGCTTTGCCGCAAGCTTTCTCGACTGCCTCTACGATTACCTGCGCGAACACGTGCGCCAACCGCCCAGCCTGGAACAGGCCGCGAACGCCTTCGCCATGAGCCCGGCCACGCTCAAGCGCAAGTTGCACAAGCATGACACCGGTTTCCAGCAACAGGTGGACCGGGTGCGCAAGCAGGTGGCGCTGCACCTGTATCAGGTCAAGGGCTACAGCAACGACGAAGTGGCGGCGTACCTGAACTTCAACGATGCGGCCAACTTTCGACGCTCATTCAAGCGCTGGACCGGCAGCACGCCAAACCTGATCCGCCAGCTCTTCAACAGCCGCTAGCCAGGCGCTCGCGCAGGAAATCCACCAGCGCCTGCACCGGCCGCGAGCTTTGCCGGTGCTGCGGATACACCGCCGACAGCGTCAGCGCTTCGGGGGCGAAATCGTCCAGGACGCTGACCAGGCGCCCGTCTTTGAGCGCATCGCCGACGATAAAGGTCGGCAGGTAAGTTACGCCCAATCCCGCGATGGCGGTGTCGCGCAGCAGGTCGCCGTTGTTCACGCGCATGCGCCCGCTGACATTCAGCGCCTGCAGCTTGCCCTTGAAGCGCCATTGCACCTGGCGGCCGTGGCCATAGGGCAGGCAGTCGTGGTCGGCGAGGTCATCGGGCTTGAGCGGCGTGCCGCGCAGGGCCAGGTACTCGGGACTGGCGCAGTACACCCGTGGAATGCTGGCGATACGGCGGGCGATCAGGGTGGAATCTTCCAGGGTGCCGATGCGCAATACCAAATCATAGCCTTCGCCGATCAGGTCCACGGGGCGGTCACTGAGGTCGACCTCCACCGACACCTGGGGATGACGCTGCAAAAACAACGGCAACAGGCAGCCCAGATGCGCCATGGCAAACGACAACGGCGCGCTGAGGCGGATGGTGCCGCGTGGCTCGCTGTTCTGGCCGGCGATGCCTTGCTCCACTTGCTCGACTTCACCGAGCAGGCGCAAGGCGGATTCGTAATAACTCTGGCCGAGCGGCGTGACGTCCAGGCGCCGCGTGGAACGGTTGAGCAGGCGCACGCCCAGACGGTCTTCCAGCTGGATCAGACGGCGGCTGACGAACTGCTTGGACAGGCCCAACTGCTCGGCGGCGGCGGTGAAGCTGCCGGATTCCATGACCTGGCAGAACAGGCGCATGTCTTCGAAGGGGTTCATTGTCGCTTCTCGGTGGACAGTGTCCGGTTTTATAGCCTGAAAGCAGGCACACCACAAAACAAAATGTGGGAGCTGGCTTGCCTGCGATAGCGGTATGTCAGTCACCATTGCTGTCGACTGACATACCGCTATCGCGGGCAAGCCCGGCTCCCACAGGGGTAATGCGGTGTTTTCTGAAGCAGCTTACTTGGCCGTAAACGCCGAGTAGCTGTTCATCAGGTTGCGATAGTTGGGAATACGCGGCGACAGCAGGTTGGCCAGGCCTTCCATATCGTTGCGCCAGTCGACTTGCAGTTCGCAGGCCACGGAGAACCAGTTCACCAGTTGCGCACCGGCGGCGGTCATGCGTGCCCAGGCAGCTTGTTGCACGGTTTCGTTGAAGGTGCCGGAGGCGTCGGTGACCACGAACACTTCGAAGCCTTCGGCCAGGGCGCACAGCGTCGGGAACGCTACGCATACGTCGGTGACCACACCGGCAATGATGATTTGCTTGCGGCCGGTCGCCTTGACGGCCTTGACGAAATCTTCGTTGTCCCAGGCGTTGATCTGGCCAGGGCGGGCGATGTACGGCGCGTCCGGGAACAGTGCCTTGAGTTCCGGAACCAACGGGCCGTTAGGGCCACTTTCAAAACTGGTGGTCAGGATGGTGGGCAGGTTGAAGAACTTGGCGACGTCGGCCAGGGCCAACACGTTGTTCTTGAATTCGTTCGGCGAGAAATCCTGTACCAGGGAGATCAGGCCGGTCTGGTGATCGACCAACAGTACGACGGCGTCATCTTTGTTCAAGCGCGAGTAAGTCATGGGTTAACTCCTTTGGTTTTGATTAAAAGGCAAAGCACGAGCAGCCAAACGCGCCCCAGAACCCCTGGAAGTCGCTGACCGGCACGCTGGAAAGACGGGCTTTTTCATGGCTGTGGGCATGCACGCCGCAGGGGCCGCTGCAGTGGTGTACTTGAGCTTGCAACGCTGAAGTCGGACGCCAGTGACCCGGCACCTTGACCACCGGCGACCAGTCCGGCAGCACCGGCACGCGCGGCGGCGCGAAGTCTTCGAAGTCGCCGACGCCATACACCACCTTGCCGCCGACCACGGTCAGCACCGATTCGATCCACTTGATGGCCTCTTCATCGACGCTGAAGAAGTCCGCCGACAGCGCGGCTACGTCCGCCAACTGCCCGACCTTGATCTGGCCCTTCTTGCCCTGCTCGGACGAGAACCAGGCGCTGCCATGGGTGAACAGTTCCAGTGCGGTCAGGCGCGGCAGGCCCTCGGCGTGCAGTTCGAGGCCGCCGACGGTGCGCCCGCTGACCATCCAGTACAGCGAAGTCCACGGGTTGTAGCTCGACACCCGCGTGGCGTCGGTGCCCGCCCCTACCGGCACGCCTTCGGCCAGCATGCGCTTGATCGGTGGCGTGGCTTCGGCCGCCTTGGCGCCGTACCGCTCGACAAAGTATTCGCCCTGGAACGCCATGCGGTCCTGGATCGCGATACCGCCGCCGAGGGCACGGACACGCTCGATGTTTTTCGGGGTGATGGTTTCGGCATGGTCGAAGAACCATGGCAGGCCATTGAACGGAATGTCGCGGTTGACCTTCTCGAACACGTCGAGCATGCGCGAGATGGACTCGTCATACGTGGCGTGCAAACGGAACGGCCAACGCTGCTCCACCAGGTGACGCACCACCGGTTCCAGCTCCTGCTCCATGGTCAGCGGCAGGTCGGGGCGCGGCTCAAGGAAATCTTCGAAGTCGGCGGCGGAGAACACCAGCATCTCGCCGGCGCCGTTGTGACGCAGGTAGTCATCGCCCTGGTGCAGGGTGACGCTGCCGGTCCAGTGCTTGAAGTCGCTGAGTTCTTCCTTGGGCTTCTGGGTGAACAGGTTGTAGGCGATGCGCACCGTCAACTGTTGGTCCTTGGCCAATTGCTCGATCACCGCGTAGTCATCGGGGTAATTCTGGAAACCACCGCCGGCATCGATGGCGCTGGTGAGGCCCAGGCGATTGAGTTCGCGCATGAACTGGCGGGTCGAGTTGACCTGGTATTCCAGCGGCAGTTTCGGGCCCTTGGCCAGGGTCGAATACAGGATCATCGCGTTCGGTCGCGCCACCAGCATGCCGGTGGGGTTGCCGTTGCCGTCACGCACGATCTCGCCGCCCGGCGGGTTTGGCGTGTCCTTGGTATAGCCGGCCACGCGCAGGGCGGCACGGTTGAGCAAGGCGCGGTCATACAGGTGCAGCACGAACACGGGCGTGTCCGGCGCGGCCTGGTTGAGTTCTTCCAGGGTCGGCATGCGTTTTTCAGCGAACTGGAATTCGTTCCAGCCACCGACCACGCGGACCCACTGCGGCGTGGGGGTGCGATCGGCCTGCTCCTTGAGCATGCGCAGGGCATCGGCCAGGGACGGCACGCCTTCCCAACGCAGTTCGAGGTTGTAGTTCAAGCCACCGCGAATCAGGTGCAGGTGCGAATCGTTGAGGCCGGGGATGACCGTGCGGCCCTTGAGGTCGATGACCTGCGTGCCGCTGCTCCGCAGGGCCATGGCTTCGCCGTCGGTGCCCACGGCGACAAAGCGCCCCTGGCTGATGGCGACGGCGGTTGCGCGCGGGTTTTCACGGTCCACGGTGTGGAACTGGCCATTGAACAGAATCAGATCGGCGTTCATAGGGTTTCCTTTACAGAGGCTTCAAGCCAGGGAGCGAACAGGCGGGTAGCCGCCGGCATCAGCAGGTAGACCACCAGCAGGACGATGGTCAGCGTGACCAGGAAGGTGGAGACCACGTAGTTGGAGAGAAACGGATGGAGCCGCAGGATCGGGCCCCAGATGAAAGGCAGCAGCAAGGTCTGCGGCAAAATCACGAACAGGCTGACCACCGCCTGCTTCCAGCGCGGCGGCTTGGCGGCGCTGTCGGCCAGGGGCGAGAACCAGAACTCGTTGACCGCGCCGATTTCGGTGTTGTCGCCGTCGGCCAGCATGGGGGCGGCTTCGGCGATCAGCGTCTTGCGGTCGGGGGAGTCGAGCCAGGTTTCCAGGTCGGTGGTCGAACGGTAGCGCAGTACGCAGGTAAACAGCGCCAGCTTGCCTTGTTTGCTGCGCACCACATCGACACCGAGATGGCCGGGACGCCCACCGGCGATGCGCACGATGCGGCGTAGCCAGGCTTCATAATTGGCTTCCTGGCCTTGTCTGATCAGGTGCTTGACCACCAGGGTGACGACTTCGTCGGGGCCTGGTTTTGCTGCTGGGTCCATGGGGTGTCCCTCTGCCTTGATATTTCAGCGATGAGGGAGTGTGCCGTGGACGCGGGTTGAGAAAATTGGATGTACGTGCTGTTTGGGCTGTTTTGCGTACCGGCTTTTCTGTAGGAGCTGGCTTGCCTGCGATGCGGACACCTCGGTACATCAGGCACACCCAGTTGATGCCATCGCAGGCAGGCCAGCTCCCACAAGGGATCTAGGCGGGCTTCAATTTCAGGTGCCGCGCATACCAGGGCCGTTTCGGCACGCGCTTGAACAAGCCCTGCAGCGCATTCTCCTCGGCACCAAAGGTGATACGCAGCGCAAGCTTCATGGTTTCCGGGTCCATTTCCAGCGTGCGCCCCCTCTGCAGCCCCGGCGTGGTGCTGCAACCATGGGTGTCCGGCCCCAGCCAGGGGTCGCCCACTTCCACCCAGCGCCCCGGCGCGAACCAGGCGACGCCGTTGACCTGCATGCGCCTGACTTCGCCGGGGTGGAAGCGTTCATGGGCGCGGAACCAGTCTTCGATGCGGTCGTCGATCCAGCCGTGGAAATGCCAGAACACCGGGTTGACGTGGGAAGAAAACGGGTCGCCGAGGAAGTCGTTTTCAGGCGCATACCAGCGCGCGGCAAAGTCGGACGGGTCGCGGGCAAGGGGCACGGGCGCGCCGTTGGAGGGGTCACGGGGTACCGAGGCCCAGCGCATGTGCAGCCAGTCATGCAGACCCAATTCCATTTCCGAGCCCAACTGCCCCAGCGTCAGCCTGGACAGGTAGCGAGGGTCGCGATACTGGGACTCCCAGACCTGAAAATTGCTGTGGTAGGTCTCAGCGGCCTTGATGTCGCTGACCCACTGGGTGTACTCGCTGTCATCCGGCGCCGACCAGGTAGGCGGCAAGGCGAAGCCGTCGTGGTTGTCGAAATAACGCAGGAAACCCAGGCGATCACGCTCCAGCGCCGGTTGTGGCTCGGGAAATTGCGGCCACGACGCAATCGCCTGCAGGGAGCGCGCGGTGCCGAGCATGTGCCGGTGCATGAAGAAGAAATCGATGCCCGAGCCATTGCGGTCTTTACGCTCGCCCCGGGCGTCGCGCTCCTGGCCGCGTGGGCCGGGTTGCCAGCCGATGCCGCGCAGGGCGTCGCGTTTTTCTTCAGAGAGTTTGTGCCATTGGTCGCGCGTGGCGTGCCACAGCTGGTGGAACAGGCGGTGTTCGGGGGAAATCAGCCAGGCCAGCAGGGTCGGGTTGAGGCCGATGCGTTCGCGCGCTTCGGGAAACAACTGCTTGTGGGCAATGAAACGGTTGTCGCGCTCGACCAGCGCCAGCGGCCGGTCCAGGTCAAGGATCTGCCCACTGAGGGTGCCGCTGCCCGCATTGGCAAAGTTGGCCCAGACTTCATCCAGGGTCATCTTGAATTCATAGGCGGGTATGCCGTCGACCGAGTCGCGGTCGATCAGCCGCCAGTAGAGCACGGCGCCCTTGCCCGTCAGGTCACCGAGCACGCGGTAGCGGGGCTCGCCCTCGGCGCGCAAGTGCTCGGCGGTGTCCAGGTAACCGCGCAAGCCGCGGCCACGCGGGGCGATGTCGAGCAGCAACTCAAGGCCCTGCAACGGCAAGCCCTTGAGGCCTGCATCGCGCCCTTCCAGGCGCAGGCTCCAGACGCCCCGCAAGGTGTTCGCCAAGTGCTGGCCGTCGGTATCCGCCAGGTCCACCGTGGCTTCGCCCGGGGTAATGGGAAACGCCTCACGCGTCAGCTCGCGATGGGCATAAAAGGCCACGGGCACCGCCGCGCCAGTCAGCGCCAGGCCTGCGATGAACCCACGTCGAGAGATGGTCATTGTCTACCTTAGGAAACGGCTTGATCAGAGCTAGAACGTTTGCAGGCCGGGGAAATTTACCGCGCCTGGCCGCCCACCTAAATTTCTCCGACCGGCACTCGTTCTTCCCTGATAGCAAAGGCCTCAACTGACTGAGATGGCGATGACAAAACCACGTTCGAAAAAGGCGCTGTATATCGGCCTGCCGCTGGCACTGGCCATTGGCGCCGCAGCCGGCTTCCTGGCCTGGGATCACTGGTTCAGGGGCAACGCCGGTTATCCGCTGGAGGTGATCAAGCAGGCCAACGAGATGCAGGATCGCCTGTTGTCGTTCGACAGCCATATCACCGTGCCCCTGGATTTCGGCGGCGTCGATAACGAGGCCGACAAGGACGGCAGCGGCCAGTTCGACCTGGCCAAGGCGGCGCGCGGCCGGCTGTCCGGCGCGGCCTTGACGATTTTCGGCTGGCCGGAAATCTGGAACGGCCCCAACGCCCCGCACAAGCCCACCGACGGTTTTGTCGAAGAAGCCCGCCATGAACAAGAGGTGCGCTTCAAGATTATCTCCGGCATGGTGCGCGACTTTCCCAACCAGGTGGGCATCGCCTACACCCCGGACGATTTTCGCCGCCTGCATGGCGAAGGCAAGTTCGCGATCTTTATCAGCATGCTCAATGCTTATCCCTTGGGCAATGACTTGAACCAGCTGGACCTGTGGGCTGCACGCGGCATGCGTATGTTCGGTTTCAGTTATATCGGCAACAACGCCTGGTCCGATTCATCGCGCCCGCTGCCGTTTTTCAATGACTCACCGGACGCGTTCGAGGGCTTGTCGCCGATTGGCCAGCAAGCCGTGCAGCGCCTCAATGACCTGGGCGTGATCATCGATGTGTCGCAGATGTCGACCAAGGCCCTGGAACAAGTGGCGCAACTGAGCCGCACGCCGATGGTCGCGTCCCACTCGGCGCCACGTGCATCGGTGGATATCCCGCGCAACCTCAGCGACAAGGAACTGCAACTGATCAGGAACAGTGGCGGCGTGGTTCAGGTAGTGGGCTTCCCAGCCTACCTGCGCCCCTTGAGCCAGCCGACCCAGGACAAGCTCAACGCCCTGCGCGCGCGATTCGACCTGCCTCCCCTGCCCAACCTGGCCATGGCCTTGATGCCGGGCGACGCAATCATTGCCGCCTGGCCGGAGCACAAGTTCGGCGAGTATGCCCAGGGCCTGTACGGCATCCTTGAAGAAGAGCCCAAGGCGACCCTCAAGGACTGGGGCGACGCCGTCGACTACACGGTGCGCAAGATCGGTATCGATCACGTCGGCATCTCATCGGACTTCAACGACGGCGGCGGCCTCCAGGGCTGGGAGAACGTCGGCGACATACGCAACGTCACCGCCGAACTGATTCAGCGCGGCTACTCCGAAGCCGACATCGCCAAACTCTGGGGCGGTAACTTCCTGCGCGTGTGGGACCAGGTTCAAAAAGCCGCCAAGCCATTGGCCAACCGCTAACCCCTTAGAAAGAACGTCCATGACCGAGCGCCGTACGTTCCTCAAGCAAGCCGCAGTATTTGCCGCCAGCCTGCCACTGGGCGCCGCCCTGCTACCGCAGGCACGTGCCGCCGCCCCCACCGATGACCCATGGACCGGCTTCAAACAGTTGTTCAACCAGGACCCGGACTACCTGCACTTTTCCAACTTCCTGGTGGCTTCACACCCCAAGCCGGTACGCGAGGCCATTGAGCGCTACCGCGCGCAGATCGACCGCAACCCAGGGCTGGCCATGGACTGGGACCTGCAGGAAACCTGGAAGCGTGAAGGCCAGGTGCGCGAATGGGCCGGCCGCTACTTGAAGGCCGCCCCGGCGCAAATCGCTCTGACCGGCAGTACGTCCGAAGGCCTGGCGATGATCTATGGCGGGATCAAGGTGCGGCCCGACCAGGAAATCCTCACCAGCGTCCACGAGCATTACGCCACGCAGAACGTGCTGGACTATCGCGCACTCAAGGAAAGCACCCAGGTGCGCCGGATCAAGCTGTTCGAAAGCGCCAACCGCGTTTCCGCCGACGAGGTGCTGGGCAACCTCCAGCGCCACATTCGCCCCAACACCCGCGTGCTCGGCATGACCTGGGTGCAGTCCGGCAGCGGCGTCAAGCTGCCCATCGGCGAGATCGGCACGCTGGTGGACGAACACAACCGCAACCGTGACGACAAGGACCGCATCCTCTACGTGGTGGACGGCGTGCATGGATTCGGCGTGGAGAACCTCGACTTCCCGGGCATGCACTGCGACTTTTTCATCGCCGGCACCCACAAATGGATGTTCGGCCCGCGCGGCACCGGGCTGGTCTGCGCCCGCGACCCGCAAAACAGATACGTGACACCGATGGTGCCGACCTTCTCCGAAGACAAGGACTTCGCCACCATCATGACGCCCGGCGGTTACCACGCCTTCGAGCATCGCTGGGCGGCGGACGAGGCCTTCAAGCTGCACTTGCAACTGGGCAAGGCACAGGTGCAGGCGCGCATCCATGCGCTCAATGCCGAACTCAAAGACCAACTGTTGGCACAGCCGAACATCGAACTGGTCACCCCGCGCAGCGCCGAACTGTCCGCCGGTTTCACCTTCTTTCGGGTCAAGGGCCAGGAAAGCGATGCCGTGGCGGCCTACATGATGAAAAACCGCGTGGTGATCGACGCGGTAGACCGTGATGTCGGCCCGGTCATCCGCACCGCGCCCGGATTGCTCAATTCATCCGATGAGATCCAGCGCTTCATGACCTTGCTGCGCCAGCGTGCGTAATGCACACCTTTTCCATTTTGAATGAGAGGACCCCATGAACAAACCCCTCACGGCATTGGCCCTGACAGCCCTGTGCGGCGCGTTACTGCCAAGCCTGGCCCAGGCCGCCGCGCCGCAACCCGGCAAAGTGTTCAAGGACTGCAAGGACTGCCCGGAAATGGTAGTGCTGCCCGCCGGCACCTTCACCATGGGCACGCCGGACGATGAAGTCGGCCGCGAGCCGGATGAAGGCCCGATGCACGAAGTGACCTTCGCCAAGCCGTTCGCCATGAGCCGTTTTCATGTCACTGCCGGTGAATGGGACAGCTATGTGCGCCAGACCGGCGTGAAGATCGCCGATGGCGACACCCGCCCCGGCCGCGAATGCATCGCCAGCAAGCCGCGCTACCCCCAGGGCCCGCGCCAGCCGGCGGTGTGCATGGACATGGACGACATCAAGCAGTACGTGGCCTGGCTGTCGAAAAAGACCGGCCACGCGTACCGCATGGTCAGCGAAGCCCAGCGTGAATACGCCGCGCGGGCCGGCTCTACCGGGCCGTTCCCGTTTCCGTTCGACGAGGGCAAGGGCTACAGCATCGCCGGACACGCCAACACCTACGGCCCCGCGGATGGCTATAGCTACTCATCGCCAGTGGGCAGTTACCCGCCGAATGCCTTTGGCCTGTACGACATGCATGGCAACGTCTACGAGCGGGTCGCCGATTGCGAACACGCCAGCTACATCGGCGCGCCCACCGACGGCAGTGCGTGGACGGAGGCCAATTGCGAGGGTTACATGATTCGTGGCAATGACTGGGGCGAAGCGCCGGTGTTCTCGCGCTCGGGCAACCGCAACACCATCTACCCGCAGACGCGCGGGGACTGGATCGGGTTCAGGGTTGCGCGCGATCTTTAAGACGACACCGCTCAATGTGGGAGCTGGCTTGCCTGCGATGGCCATAGGTATCTACACAACTCTCAACGACCGAAAAATCTCCCTGTAGTGAGCGGGCTTGTCCCGCGCTGGGTGGCGAAGCCGCCCAAAACCAGGCGACCGGATTCTACCTGAAGCTCGGCGATGCCTTTATTGGGGCGGCTTCGCCACCCAGCGCGGGACAAGCCCGCTCACTACAAAGATGTGTAGATACCTATGCTGCGATAGCGGTCTGTCAGTCACATTTGGGTTGCTGACCCACCGCCATCGCAGCGATACGGCGACCCGACAAGCCAGCTCCCACAGTTTTAAACCGTGCCCGCTTTAGGCATCTTGCCTGGCCAACAACGCCAACCCTTCATGCAACGCCGGGAACAGGCTGTTGTTGAAGTTGTTCCAGCGTAATTCAAGGATGGTGTCGTCCGGCGAGATCTCGGTCTTGAGCACGTCGTGGAACACCTCGCCCGAATCAATCCCGTTGTCCACGTAATGGAAAGAGGCACCGGTCAGGTACAGCGGTTCCGACGGCTGGGTCGCCTTGGTCGCCCAATCCACCACCGTTTGCCCCCGCGCACCGTACAACGCGTTCCAGGTCGCATAGGCGCCACGGCGCTCGTAAGGCGATTCGAGGCGGGTAATGCCCGGGTGGATGTTCATGATGCGACGTGCAAACGGTGCACCGGGGCGCACCAGCTCGTCCAGGATCACCAGCAAACCGTCGAGCACCACGATATCGGCCTTCAATTCCACCAGCGTGTCGTGCAGGCGACGCTCGAAATCCTGCTTGCCGGCGATGTGTTGCGCGCTGCCCCGTGGCAGGCGCCGGTAGGTGGACGGCACGCTCAGCAGCAAATCATTGACCAGCCGCCCCTGCACCCGCAGGTCAGCCGGGTACAGCCACTGGCGGCCCGGCTTGTAGGCAAAACCGTAATCGCTGACCAACTGCTGGTCCCGCGGGTTCTGCTCGTCATCGTCGTATACCACGCCCACCAGGTTGTAGGCCTCGCCCAGCGGCGTGTCGTTCAACGCCCCCGCCAGGGATTCGAGCACCGACATCATGTAGCGCTCGTGGTCCTTGTAGGCCACCGGCTGCCCGGCCTTGTCGGCCGCGGCATTGCGCAGCGACCACACGTACACCAGATTCTTTTTCGTCATTGTTTCGCTCTCGCTGGATAGATCAGGCACGCGCCGATACGCGTGCGCCTACACCACAAGAACGAACCAGCCCCCGCGCAATTTATCCGCCACCGTCACCGCCGGGCACGCGGCGCTAAATAGTCGCGCCAATCCTTCGTTTGTCATGGGTAAGGGTCTGTGTGCCCAGCCCCCCTCTTTTTCATTATTCCGGGAAGTATTTATGACCGACCCCAAGCGCGGCGCCTTCAAAGGCCTGCTCGCATTGCTCAGGCCCTTTCGCACCATCGTAAGCGTCTCCGTTGCCCTGGGCATGGCCGGTGGCCTGGCGATCACGTTGCTGCTGGCGACCATCAATAACGCCTTGCACTCCTCCACCGGGATGACGCAGGGGGTGATCCTGACGTTTGCAGCCTTGTGTGTGCTGGCGCTGACCAGTTCGATTGTGTCCGACATCGGCACCAACTACGTGGGGCAGCGGATCATTGCCGCCCTGCGCAAGGATCTTGGCGAAAAAGTGCTGTCGGCGCCCATCGAGCAGATCGAGCAATATCGCTCGCACCGGCTGATTCCGGTACTGACCCATGACGTCGACACCATCAGTGACTTTTCCTTCGCGTTCACCCCGCTGGCCATCGCGACCACGGTGACGCTCGGCTGCCTGGGCTACCTGGCGTACCTGTCGGTGCCGATGTTCCTGATGATGGTCGTCGCCATCGTCATTGGCAGCAGTGTGCAGTTCATCGCCGGGCACAAGGGTATTCGCGGCTTCGACGAGGCCCGCGATCAGGAAGACGAGCTGCAGCGCTACTACTCGGCAATCGCTTCGGGCGCCAAGGAATTGCGCATCCACCGGCCGCGCCGCTACCGCATGAACACCCACCGCATCCAGGAAACCGCCGATCGTATCAGCGACATCCAGGTGCGCTCGGTGAACATCTATATCGTCGCCAAGACCTTCGGCTCGATGTTGTTCTTCGTGGTCATCGGCCTGGCCCTCGCCATGCAAGCCTACAACCCGAACCCGGACCCTGCAGTGATCACCGGCTTCGTGCTGGTGCTGCTGTACATGAAAGGCCCGCTGGAACATGTGGTGGGTTACTTGCCCATCATCGGCAAGGCGCGCATTGCCTTTGCGCGCATTACCGAACTGTCCGAACGCTTCTCGTCCCCCGAGCCGCACCTGCTGATGGACGGCAGCGAAGCGCCAACACCCGTGGTGAACAGCCTTGAGCTGCGCGGCGTCAGCTACAGCCCTCCCCCCGTGGAAGGCAGCGAGCCATTCCACCTGGGCCCGATCAACCTGAGCATCAAGCAAGGCGATATCGTGTTTATCGTCGGCGAAAACGGTTGCGGCAAGACCACCCTGATCAAACTGTTGCTGGGACTGTATCAACCCCAGGCCGGCGAAATCCGCCTCAACGGCGAAACCGTGACCGACCCGATGCGCGATGACTATCGCCAGTTGTTCACCACGGTGTTCGCCGATTACTACCTGTTCGATGACCTGGTCCAGGGCAGTGCCACCCAGTCCCTGGACAGCGCCGCTAAATACCTCGAGCGCCTGGAAATCGCGCACAAGGTCAGCGTCAAGAACGGCGTATTCAGCACCACCGACCTCTCCACCGGCCAGCGCAAGCGCCTGGCACTGGTCAATGCCTGGCTCGAAGAACGCCCGGTGCTGGTGTTCGACGAATGGGCCGCCGACCAGGACCCGGCGTTTCGCCGGGTCTTCTACACAGAGCTGCTGCCGGACCTCAAGCGCCTGGGCAAGACCATCATCGTGATCAGCCACGACGACCGCTATTTCGACATCGCCGACCAATTGGTGCGCCTGCGCGCCGGCAAGGTGGTGCATGAAATGGAGCCGGCGTGAATTTCTTTTCCGGTTTCTGCAGGTAGGAACGTCTCACTAGTGGGAATGAGAACCAGCCTCAACAAACACTTAGCATCTGCCCACTAAAACATAGAAGAGAAACCATCCATGTCAGTACGTCTCGGTCTGAGCCCCCTGAGCAAAGCGCTATCGATGCGACGGGCCCTGAACTTCAACCTCAAGCCTTGCGCCCTTGCCCTTGCGGCGTCGTTGCCCGTGGCCGGTTATGCGCAAGCCCAAGAGATCGAGATCGACATACCTGCGCAGCCGTTGGCGACGGCGCTGCAGGCGTTCGGCCAGCAGACCAACCTGCAAGTGCTCTACAGTCCAACCGATGTGCAGGGCAAAACCAGCACCGTCGTCAAAGGCAAGCAGGCGCCGAACCAGGCCATCGGTACCCTGCTCAAGGGCACGGGTATCAACTACACGCTGCAGGGCAACGCGGTGACCATCAATGCGGTCGCGTCTTCAGGCCTGGAGCTGGGCGCCACGCAGGTCACCGCCAACCAACTGGGCACCGTGACGGAAGGCACCGGTTCGTATACCCCGGGCACCATCGCCACGGCAACGCGGCTGGTATTGACGCCACGGGAGACGCCGCAATCGATCTCGGTGGTGACGCGCCAGGTGATGGATGATTTCGGTCTCAAATCCATTGACGATGTGATGCGCCACACCCCGGGTATCACGGTGTCGACCTTTGATACCGAGCGTACCAACTACTATTCTCGCGGTTTTTCCATCGAGAACTTCCAGTACGACGGCATTCCCACCCTGCGCAACGCCCAGTACTCGGCGGGCCAGACCATGACCGACATGGCGATCTATGACCGAGTCGAAGTACTCAAGGGCGCAACCGGCTTGCTTACCGGGGCCGGAGCGCCTGGCGGCACCATCAACCTGATTCGCAAGAAGCCGACCTCCGAATTCAAAAGCAGCATCGAACTGGGCGCCGGCTCCTGGGACAACTACCGTACACAAGTTGACGTCAGCGGCCCGTTGACCGAAACCGGCAACGTACGCGGTCGCGCGGTGGCGGCGTATCAGGACAAAAAGTCGTTCCTCGACCACTATTCCCGCAAGACCGGGGTTTACTACGGCATTCTTGAAATCGACGTGACACCCGACACCCTGTTGACCCTGGGTGCGGACTATCAGGACAGCGACCCCAAAGGCTCGAGTTGGACTGGCACCCATACTATTTTTGATGCCGTCGGCAATAAACTCGACTTACCCCGCTCTTTCAACAACGGTCCTCAGTGGGGCTCATGGCAGCAATACAGCAGGACTGTATTTGCTACCCTGGAGCATAACTTCGATAACGGCTGGGTCACCAAAGGCCAGTACAACCACCAAGTCAACGGCTACGACGCGCCTCTGGGTTACATATCCCAGGACTCCGCCACGGCCAGCTCGATCTTCGCCAGCAAGTACACCGGCGAAACCACCAGCGACAGCCTGGATGTCTACGCATCGGGGCCGTTCGACCTGTTTGGTCGCGAACATGAGCTGGTGATTGGCCAGTCGCTGTCGACTTCGCGATGGAAAGGCAAGGACTACCGCGGCAACGTCACCTACTTCAACAACTCCTATGATTTCTATAACTGGCATGGCGAAGCCATCGAGCCGCTGTGGGGTGCACCCTCCAAATTCAATGACGAGACCACTCGCCAGACCGGTACCTATATCACCGGACGCTTCAGCCTGACGGATGAGATGCATCTGTTGCTTGGCACTCGGATTGCCAATTACCAGGTCACGGGTACCAGCGACAGCGAGGAAAGCGGCAAAGTCATCCCCTATGCGGGGCTGACGTATGACCTCAACGAAAACTTCACCGCCTATGCCAGTTACTCGACGATTTTCAAACCACAGACCGAGTATCGCGACAATACGCGCACGATGCTTGATCCCGATGAAGGCAAGAACTACGAGCTCGGCGTCAAAGGTGAGTTTTTTGAGGGTCGCTTGAACTCTAGCCTGGCCTATTTCGAAGTTCATGAGACCAATCGCCCAGTCACCGATTCTGCTTTTAACTCCCTTCCGACCACTGATTTCACCGCTTACGTCGGCACAAAGAGCAAGACCAAAGGCTACGAAGCGGAAATCTCGGGCGAGCTTACCCCCGGCTGGCAGCTTCAGGCAGGCTACACCCACAAGATCGCACGCGATGATGACGGCAAGAAGGTCTCCACCTGGGAGCCGGAAGACCAAGTCAGCTTCTACACCACTTACAAACTCAAAGGAAACCTGGACAAACTCACCGTCGGCGGTGGTGCACGCTGGCAGAGCGCGGGCTGGCAAACCGTCAGGAATTGGGGCTACCCCGGCGGCGGACGCTCTGAAAAATTCACCCAGGAACCCTACTGGCTGGTTGACCTGATGACCCGTTACCAAGTGACCGAGAACCTGTCGGCTACTCTCAACGTCAACAACCTGTTCGACAAGCACTACTACACCAACATCGGTTTCTATGATTCCGCCTACCCTGGCGACCCACGCAACTTCATGGTCACCACCCGCTACGACTTCTGACCCGCAACACCCAAAGCCCCTGGTCGCCGCATGACCAGGGGCTTTTTCATGCCCATAGCAAAACGCCCCTGATCCTTCTTGATGATCAGGGGCGTTTTGCTACCTCAACCGCTTACTCCAGGGCGGCCACGAAACTGCGGATGAACGCGGCGTTATCAACGATCCGGTGGTGAGTGGTGTCTATCACCACTGAACGCTGGATACCCGCCTGGCCAATCACCTCGCGCATGCCGCTTTCGATCAATGCCTGATGCATGCCGCCTTCACTCAGTGCCGCCCACCAGCAGTTGACCGGCGCCTTGATCGGGCGATATTCGGTATCTTGCAGGCGCTCATCCAACAGTTGCTTGATTGCCCATGAACGCTCGGTTTCGCCGCCTTCCTGCCATTCGTCCTTGAGGGTGCTATAGCTGTCGCCCAGGGTCGACTCCGCCCAGGCGGACAGGTGCTGCCATCGCTCCTCCTCGCTGCCGCTGGCCGCGTGCCAGACGGTTTGGATCTGTTCGGCATACTGAGGGAACATCACCTCCAGCATATCGGCACGCCGCTCAGCAGCCGAAATGACGCGCTCGTCTACCAGCGCGCCCTGATCCCAGAACGCAGTAAAGCGTGCAGGCGGCGGCGCGTCGATCCAGCCCACCGACTCGACCTCACGACCGGCCTGCTCCAGGTGGTAGGTCACCTCCATGGCCAGGTTGCCACCCAGCGACCAGCCGGCCAGGCAAAAGGCACCCTGCGGCTGGGCGCGGAGCAGCTGCTGCGTGTAATCCTCGACCATCTGCGCCCAACTCGGTACCTCAGCGCTTTCTTCCGCCAGCGCGCGACACATCACGCCCATCACCGGGCGCCGCTCACGCAACGCCAGGGCAATGGCTTTGTAGCAATGCACCGAACCAAAACTTGGGTGGAACAAATAGAGAGGCGTGCCTTCGGTTCGGCCATTGAGCGGCACGATCAGCGACGCTGAGCCACTGCCCTGCAGACAGCGCGCCTGCCCGGCCACCGTCGGATGCAGCATCAATTGACTGACCGCCAGCGAGACACCGCACGCTTTGTTGAGACGCTCCTTGAGTTTCAGCATCAACAACGAATGGCCGCCCAGTTCGAAGAAGTTGTCGTGCAAGCCGACGCGTTCGACGTCCAGTACCTGTACCCAGACGGCGGCAATGCGTTGTTCCAACCGGGTATGCGGCGCGACGTATTCCCGGCGCGACGCATCGGGCTTGGGTAACGCCTTGCGGTCCAGTTTGCCATTGGGGCTCAGCGGCATCTGTTCCAGCACCACCCATTGCGCAGGGACCATATAGTCTGGCAGCTGACGTTCCAGATAGGCCTGCATGCGGTCACGCCAGCCTTCGCCCGCCTGCTTGAGCACCACGTAACCCACCAGGTGCTGATTTTCCACCACCAGCACAGTGGCTTCACGTACATCCGGGTGTTCAAGCAAACGCGCTTCGATTTCGCCCAGCTCAATGCGCAAGCCCCGCAGTTTGACCTGATGATCAAGGCGCCCGAGGTATTCGATGACACCACCGGTACGCTGGCGCACACGGTCCCCGGTGCGATACAGGCGTGCCCCGGCCTGGAATGGGCAAGGCACAAAACGTTCCGCGGTCAGGCCGGGACGGCGATGATAGCTGCGCGCCAGGCCTTCGCCGCCCAGGTACAATTCGCCCGTCACCCCGACAGGCACCGGCGATACGCCGGCGTCCAGCACATAAGTGCGCAGGTTCGCGATCGGCTCACCGATGGGTACCGTGTGCTGGCCTTCGTCGATACAGGTCCAGTGGGTCACGTCGATGGCGGCCTCGGTCGGGCCATAAAGGTTGTACAGCCCGGCTTGCGGCAATTTGGCGAATACCTGTTGCTGGGCATCCACGGGCAGTGCTTCGCCGCTGCACACGATACGCTGCAAGCTTTGGCAAGTCCCTGCCTGTGGATCCTGCAGGAACGCCTGGAGCATCGACGGCACGAAGTGCAACGTGGTGATCTGTTCTTGATTGATCAGGTTGATCAACTTCGCCGGATCACGATGATCGCCTGGCGCCGCAACCACCAGGCGCGCACCGGTCATCAAGGGCCAGAAGAACTCCCACACCGACACATCAAAACTGAACGGCGTTTTTTGCAACACGCTGTCGCGGGTCGTCAGGCCATAAGCCTCCTGCATCCAGCACAACCGGTTGGTCAGCGCCGAATGGCGGTTGGCCGCCCCTTTGGGCAGGCCGGTGGAACCGGAGGTATAGATCACATAGGCCAGGTTTTCACCGTCCGCGACGATACCTGGATTGTGTTCGGCATAACCCTCAAACCAGGCATCGCCCAGTACCAGGCTGTGCAAACCTTGCGGAGCAGGCAAACGGTCCAGCAAATTCGCCTGGGTCAGCAGCAGCGTCACGCCGCTGTCCTTCAGCATGTAGGCCAGGCGGTCGCGCGGGTATTCGGGGTCCAGCGGCACATAGGCACCGCCGGCCTTGAGCACCGCCAGCAGGCCCACCACCATTTCGATGGATCGCTCCACCGCCAGCCCCACGAGTACGTCCAGGCCCACACCGGCTTCGATCAAACGATGGGCCAGGCGATTGGCGCGGCGGTTCAACTCGGCATAACTCAACTGTTGCCCGGCAAACACCAGCGCCGGCGCGTCTGGCGTGAGCGCGGCCTGGTCTTCGATCCATTGGTGCACACAGCGGTGCAAAGGGTAATCGCGGGCAGTGGCGTTCCAGTCATGCAGCGCAGCATGCCGCTCATTGTCATCAAGCAAAGGCAACTGGCCGATACGCTGTTGCACATCACCGGCCATGCCCTGCAACAGGTTCAACCAATGACGCGCCATGCGCGCCAGGGTGCGGGGTTCAAACAAATCGGTGGCGTAAGTCAGTGAGGCGGCAAGCCCATCGGTCGACTCATGGGTATTGAGGCTCAAATCGAACTGCGCGGTAGGGCTGTCCCACTCCAGGCTGCTGACCTGCAAGCCAGGCAATTGCTGGTTCTCATCGCGGGAACTGACCTGTGTCTGGTGGTTGAAGAACACCTGGAACAGCGGGTTCAAGCTCAGGTTGCGCTCAGGCTGCAAGGCTTCTACCAGTTGCTCGAAGGGCAGGTCCTGATGCGACTGGGCCTCCAGGGCCCGTTGCTTGACCTGGGCCAGCAGTTGGGCGACCGTCTGCTGCCCATCGATGTCGGCCTTGAGCACTTGGGTATTGACGAAGAAACCAATCAGGCGCTCGGTTTCCACGCGATTGCGGTTAGCGATCGGCACGCCGACGCGGATATCACGCTGGCCACTGTAGCGGTGCAACAAGGCCTGGAATGACGCCAGCAACAGCATGAACAACGTCACCCCCTCAAGCCGAGCCTGGGTACGCAATGCGCTGACCAGCGCCGAGGGAATGTTGATGTCCAGGCTCGCGCCACGACGGCTTTGCCGGGCCGGGCGCGCGTGATCCAGTGGCAACTCCAGCACGGGCTGTTCGCCGCCGAGCAGGCCTCGCCAGTAGTCCAACTGCCGGGCTTGTTCGCCGGCGCCCATCCAGTTGCGCTGCCACACCGCGTAATCAGCATATTGAACCGCCAGGTCCGGGAGCTGCGGCGCCCGGTCCTGGCTGTACGCAACGTACAGATGCACCAGTTCGTCCACCAACACCTGCATCGAGCCGCCATCGGAGATGATGTGGTGCTGCACCAACGCCAATACGTGGTCATCGTCGCCGATGCGCAGCAGGCCCACGCGCATGAGCGGCCCCTGGGTCAGGTCGAAAGGCTGTGCAATGAACGCCTCCACATGAGTACGCAGTGCAGCCTCTTCTACATCGCTGCGGGTGATCGCTACAGAGGTGTTCGCCGCAATAACCTGCACGGCACGCTCACCGTCTTGTTGCAGGTGGGTACGCAGGCTTTCATGACGCGCGACCAGTGTGTCGAAACTGCGCTGCAACGCGGCCTGGTCCAGTGGGCCCTTCAAACGCAAGACACCCGGCACGTGATACGCCGCACTGTCCGGGTCCAGTTGCCAGAGGAACCATTGGCGTTCCTGGGCGTAGGACAACGGCAATGGCTGATCTCGCCCCACGGCCAACAGCGGCGGCGCCAGCGGTGTATCGCTGTGGGTCGACAAGGCAGCAACAAACCCCTGCAAGCGCGGTTGCTCGAACAGGCTTCGCAGGGCGATTTCCCTGCCCAGCAGGTTGCGCAGGCGCGAGACGACCTGCATGGCCAATAACGAGTGGCCGCCCATTTCAAAGAAGTGGTCCGTCAGCCCTACTCGCTCGGCGCCCAGGATATCGGCCCAGACGGCGGCGATCTGTTGCTCCAGTTCGGTGGCTGGCGCGACCCACGCCTGCTGCGATTGGCTGGCGTCCGGCTTCGGCAGCGCCTGGCGATCCAGCTTGCCGTTCGGGTTCAGCGGCATGCGTTCAAGGAAGATCAGGTGCGCCGGCACCATGTAGTCCGGCAGTTGTTCACGCAGCGTCGACTTGAGCGCTTCGGCGTCGGGTTGTTCGCTGACCAGATAGGCAACCAACTGGTTGTCGGCAGCCAACACCAAGGTTTCACGCACGCCCTCCTGGGCCAGCAACAGCGCTTCGATTTCCCCCAATTCGATACGGAAACCGCGGATTTTCACCTGATGGTCGACCCGACCGACGTACTCGATCACACCGTCAGCGCGGTAGCGCGCCAGGTCACCGGTGCGGTACAGGCGCTCGCCAGTTTCGCCGAACGGGTCCGGTACGAAACGCTCGGCCGTCAGCAACGCCCGGTTCAGATAGGCACGCGCCAATCCACAGCGGCTGCCGATGTACAACTCGCCCACGGCGCCCAGCGGCGCCAGGTTCAAGTCGCGATCCAGCACATACAGCGCACGGCCCGGCAGCGAGCGGCCAATCGGGCTGGCGGTGGCGCCGATCAGTTCGACGCCTGATGTGCAGTCCAGCACGCTCGATACGACAGTGGCCTCCGTCGGGCCGTAGGTATTGAGCAAACGCACATGGCCGAGCCCGGCTTTCAACCATTGCGCCGGACCGTCCAGCGGCATGGCTTCGCCGCCGATATGAACCTGGCGCAGCGCGCCGTAGGCGCGTGGGCCAGCGGCCAAACAGTCGAGCAGGAACAGGTTCCAGTACGCGGTCGGCAAGTCGGCCAGGGTAATGCCCTGGGCGATAATTTCCTCGTACAGCCTTGCACTGTCCCATAGCTCGGGACCGCGCAGCACCACCGCGGCGCCATGGGTCAACGCCGGGTATAGCTGCTCGACGAAACCGTCGAAGTTCAGGGTAGCGAATTGAAGAACACGGTCTTCAGAAGTCAACCGTGAATAACCGGCAGCCATGCTGGAAAACTCGGTCAGCGCCGCATGGTTGATTGCCACGCCCTTGGGCTTGCCGGTGGAACCGGAGGTGTAGATCACATAGGCCAGGTTTTGCGGGGAAACCGTTATCTGCGGATCGCTTTCAGGGCACAACGCCAGGTGCGCATCCGTCACATCGATCGTCGCCATGCCTTCAGGCAATGGCATCGCCACCTGCGACTGGGTCAGCACCAGGCGCACGCCGCTGTCTTCGAGCATATGCAACAGGCGCTCACGCGGGTAGTGCGGGTCCAGCGGCACATAGGCGCCACCGGCCTTGAGCACCGCCAGCAGGCTGACCACCATATCGAACGAACGCGCGACCGCCACGCCCACCAGCACCTCCGGGCCGATGCCCTGGTCGATCAGGTGATGCGCCAGGCGGTTGGCCTGGCGGTTCAGTTCGGCGTAGCTGATGGACCGATCGTCCAGGCGCAGGGCAATCGCGTCGGGGCGCTGCCGCACTTGGGCTTCAAACAGACGATGTACGCCCTGTTGAACAGGCGCCGCTGCGCCGCCGGCATTCCATTGGTGCAACAGGCGCTGCCGCTCATCGCTGCCAAGCAACGCGAGTGCAGCAATCGGCTGCTGCGCATCGCTGGCCACCGCGACCAACACGTTCTGCCAGTGCTGCGCCAAGCGTGCCACTGTCGCGGCCTCGAACAGGTCAGTGGCATAGCTCAACGAGGCCCACAGGCCTTCAGCGGACTCCTGGGTGTCCAGGCTCAGATCGAAATGCGCCGTGTGGCCGTCCCATTCCAACCCTTCCACGCGCAAGCCAGGCAGCTGCTCGCCACGCGGCACGCGAGCTTCGGATTGATGGTTGAACATCACTTGAAACAGTGGATTGAGGCTCAAACTGCGTTCCGGTTGCAGCGCTTGCACCAGCTGCTCGAAAGGCAAGTCCTGATGGGCCTGGGCATCCAGGGCCCGGCGCTTGGCCTGCTGCAACAGCTGGGCAAAGGTCATCTGCCCGTCGATGTCGGCCTTGAGCACCTGGGTGTTGACGAAGAAGCCGATCAGACGCTCGGTTTCTACGCGATTGCGGTTGGCGATCGGTACACCCACGCGGATATCCGACTGGCCGCTGTAGCGATGCAGCAAGGTCTGGAACGAGGCCAGCAACAGCATGAACAAGGTCACGCCTTCACGCTGCGCCAGAGCTTTGAGGGCTGCAACAACGCCGGCCTCAAGACCAATATCCAGCCGCGCACCACGGTAACTCTGAACAACCGGGCGTGGATGATCCAGCGGCAGCTCCAATACCGGTTGCTCGCCCCCGAGCAGGTCGCGCCAGTACGTCATCTGGCGCTGCTTCTCGCCGGCCTCCATCCAGTCGCGCTGCCACACGGCGTAATCGGCGTATTGCAGCGCCATCGGCGGCAGTGACGCCGACTGGCCTTGGCTGAAGGCGGCATACAGCTGTACCAGCTCATCGACCATCACCTGCATCGACCAGCCATCGGACACGATATGGTGCTGAACCACTACCAGCACATGCTCCAGCTCACTCAGTTGCAACAGTGTGACCCGCAGCAGCGGACCTTGGCGCAAGTCGAAGGGTTTGGCGATCTCGGCTTCCACCCGCGCCTGCAGTTGTTCGGGCGTAGTGTTTTCAAAGCGGGCGTAATCCAGCTCCCGCGAAAATGTCGGGAGAATGCGCTGTACGGTGCGCTCGCCCTCGCTGACAAACACCGTGCGCAAGGTTTCATGACGCGCCAGCAAGGCGTCGAAACTGCGTTGCAACGCGGCGCGATCCAGTTGCCCGCTCAGGCGCAATGCAGTGGGCACATGGTAGGCCGCGCTGTCGGGTTCCAATTGCCAGAGGAACCACTGGCGCTCCTGTGCATACGACAGCGGTAACGCGCGATCACGCGCCACCGCGAGCATCGGCGGTGCCAGCGGCGTGGCGTCCAGGGCCTGCAAGGCCAGCACAAACCCTTCCAGCTGCGGCTGTTCAAACAGGGTGCGCAGCGCGACTTCCCGCGCCAGCAACTGGCGCAGACGCGAAATCACCTGCATGGCCAGCAATGAATGCCCACCCAGTTCGAAGAAGTTGTCCACCAGGCCAACACGCTCAACCCCCAGTACCTCGGCCCAGATCGCGGCGACTTGCTGCTGTAAGGCGGTGACCGGTTCAACCCACACGCCTTGGAATTGGGCCGCATCCGGCTGCGGCAAGCCCTTGCGGTCCAGCTTGCCATTGGGGGTCAGTGGCATCTGCGCCAGGAACATGAAGTGCGCGGGCACCATGTAGTCCGGCAGGCGGGTTTTCAGGGCGCGGCGCAGCGCTTCGCGGAATTCGACCTGGGCCGGGGAATTCTCGGCCAGCAGAGAGTCTGCCGGAACCACATAGGCGACCAGTTGCTTGCCGGTCGGGCTTTCCTGAGCGACTACGACGGTTTCACCGACGCTGTCTTGCTCGCGCAGGCGGGCTTCGATTTCGCCCAGTTCGATGCGAAAGCCACGGATCTTCACTTGATGGTCGACACGGCCGAGGTAATCCACCACGCCATCCGCCCTGCCACGGGTCAGGTCGCCGCTGCGATACACGCGGCTGCCAGGCTGGCCGAACGGGTCCGGCACAAAACGTTCGGCGGTGAGTGCCGCACGCTCCAGGTAACCCCGGGCCACGCCCTCGCCGCCCAGGTACAACTCACCGGCGACGCCGATGGGTTGCAGGTTGAGGTGCGCGTCCAATACGTAGCCGCTGCGGTTGCCCAACAAGGTGCCGATTGGCGCGTAGACCGCGCCGCATGGGTCGCCACGGCGGGCTTTCCACAGCAGCGGCGTGACGACGGTTTCGGTCGGGCCATAGCCATTAAACAAGTAAGTCGGCTTGAGTGCGCGCCAGGCCAGGTCGTAGCTTGCCTGGGCGACCGCGTCACCACCGAAGCAGTAAACACGGACCGCCGGTGGGTTGCCGTCGCGCTCAGCGTGCTCCGCCAGCTGTTGCAGGTACACCGGCGGGAACACGGCCATGGTCACGTTGTGGCGGTGCATCTGTTCATAGGTGTACTCGGGCAGCCACAGGCTGTCGTCACGGATCAGCACGCTGGCGCCGTTGATCAGTGGGTGCATCCAGCCTTCGTGGGAACCGTCGAAAGCGAACGACATGAAATGCAGCTCGCAGTCAGCCGGGCTGGTTTCATAGCGTTCGCCGGTCGCGATAATGTGCGCCACCAATGGGCCATGGGAGACCGCCACGCCTTTGGGCATACCCGTGGAGCCGGAGGTGTAGATGACGTAGGCCAGGTTGTCGCCGTCCAACTCGACTTGCGGTGCGGTGTCGCTGTAATCGGCCCAGGTTTCAGTGCGATCGATTGCCAGCGCCTCCAGCCCTTCGGGAATTGGCAATTGCTGTTGCACGGCTGAGTGGGTCAACAGCAGCTTGGCCCGGCTGTCTTGCACCATGTACAACAGGCGATCGCGCGGATATTCCACATCCAGAGGCACGTACACGCCACCCGCTTTCATCACCGCGAGAAACGCCACCAGACTCTCGGCACTGCGCGGCATGGCAATCGCCACGCGTACTTCGGGGCCGATGCCACGGGCAATCAGGGCATGGGCCAGGCGGTTGGCCTGGCGGTCCAGTTCGCCGTAGGTCAGGGTTTGCGCGTCGAATTTCACGGCTATTGCTGCGGGGTTCTCCCGGGCGCGGTCGGCGACAAGTTCGTGGACCAGGCGCGTGGCGGGGAAGCCGGAATCGGTGCGGTTCCACAACTGGAGAATGTGGTGGCTCTCATCAATGTCCAACAGGTTCAGATGAGCAATGGTTTGCAGTGGGTCGGCAACCATCGCCTGCAAGATATTCTGCCAATGCCGTGCCATGCGCTCGATGGTGGAAGCGTCAAACAGATCGGTCGCATACCCCAGCGACGCCCAAAGCCCGCCCGCACTCTCCTGAACATCCAGGTCAAGGTCGAAGTGCGCGGTACGCCGGTCCCACGCCAACCCTTCGATACGCAACCGGGCCAGCGCCTGTGGCGCATCACCCGGGCGCCCTTCGGCCTGGTGGTTGAACATCACCTGGAACAGCGGGTTGAGGCTCAGGCTACGCTCAGGTTGCAGGGCTTCCACCAGTTGCTCGAAGGGCAGGTCCTGGTGCGCCTGGGCATCGAGGGCACGCTGTTTGACCTGCGCCAGCAGTTGGGCAACGGTGGTCTGCCCGTCGATATCGGCCTTGAGTACCTGGGTGTTGACGAAAAAGCCGATCAGCCGTTCGGTCTCGACGCGGTTGCGATTGGCGATCGGTACACCGACGCGAATATCCTGCTGACCGCTGTAACGGTGCAGCAAGGTCTGGAACGAGGCCAGCAGCAGCATGAACAGGGTGACCCCCTGCGCCTGGGCCAGGGCCTTGAGGTCGGCGGCCAGGGCGGCTGGCAGCGGCACGTCCAGGCGCGCGCCGCGATGGCTCTGCTGGGCCGGGCGCTGATGATCGAACGGCAGCTCCAGCACGGGCTGTTCGCCGCCGAGCATTTCACGCCAGTAGTCGAGCTGGCGGGCCTTCTCGCCCGCCTCCATCCACCTGCGTTGCCACACGGCGTAGTCGGCGTACTGAATCGGCATGCCCGGCAGTTGCGGCACCTGGCCTTGGCTGAACGCGGCATACAACTGCACCAGTTCGTCGACCATCACCTGCATCGACCAACCATCAGATACGATGTGATGCTGCACCAGCACGAGCACATGATCGTCTTCGGCCAGTCGCAGCAGCGTCACGCGCAGCAACGGCCCTTCCTGCAAATCGAATGGGCGGGCGATCTCGGCCTCGACCTGCGCCTGCAGGCCTGTCTCATCGACCTCACCCAACTTGATCGGCAAGGTCGCGTCAGGCCGAATCACCTGCCGTGCGCCTTCCGATTGCACCTGCACGCAGGTGCGCAGGCTTTCATGACGGACCACCAGGGCGTCGAAACTGCGCTGCAGTGCCGACACATCCAAAGCGCCCTTGAGACGCAAGGCGCTGGGAATATGGTAGGCGGCGCTATTGGGGTCCAGTTGCCAGAGGAACCATTGGCGTTCCTGGGCGTAGGACAACGGCAGCGGTTGTTCGCGTCCGACTGCAAGCAGCGGGGGCGCCTGCTCGCCTTCGGGCGCCTGCAGCGCTTGCAATGCAGCGGCAAACCCTTCGAGCCGTGGTTGCTCGAAGACCAGTTTCAGCGGGACTTCAAGGCCCAATACATGACGCAGGCGCGAGACCACCTGCATCGCCAAAAGCGAATGCCCACCCATTTCAAAGAAGTGGTCGGTGAGCCCTACCCGTTCAACCCCCAGTACTTGGGCCCATACCGCCGCAACCTGTTGCTCCAGCGCTGTGACAGGCGCAACCCACACTTGCTGCGCTTGGCGGGCATCCGGCTTCGGCAGCGCCTGGCGATCCAGCTTGCCGTTCGGGTTCAGCGGCATGCGGTCGAGGAAGACCAGGTGCGCAGGCACCATGTAGTCCGGCAGTTGCTCACGCAACATCGCCTTGAGCGCTTCGGCGTCGTTTGGCTCGGCCACCAGATAGGCCACAAGCTGGTTGTCGACAGCCAGCACCAAGGTTTCGCGCACGCCCTGCTGGGCCTGCAACAGGGCTTCGATTTCCCCGAGCTCGATGCGAAAACCACGGATCTTGACCTGATGGTCTACCCGGCCGACGTACTCGATCACTCCATCAGCGCGGTAGCGCGCCAGGTCGCCGCTGCGGTAAAGGCGCGCGCCGGTTTCATCGAACGGGTCCGGCACAAAACGCTCGGCGGTGAGCACTGCGCGGTTCAGGTAAGCACGCGCCAGGCCGCACCGGCTGCCGATGTACATCTCGCCCACGGCGCCCAGCGGCGCCAGGTTCAAATCGCGGTCCAGCACATACAAGGCGCGACCCGGCAGCGAACGGCCAATCGGGCTGGCGGTGGCGCCGATCAATTCGACGCCTGATGTGCAGTCCAGCACACTCGATACGACAGTGGCCTCCGTCGGGCCGTAGGTATTGAGCAAACGTACATGGCCGAGCCCGGCTTTCAACCATTGCGCCGGGCCATCCAGCGGCATGGCTTCGCCGCCGATGTGGATTTGGCGCAAAGCGCCATAGGGGCGCGGGCCGGCGGCCAAACAGTCGAGCAGGAACAGGTTCCAGTACGCGGTCGGCAAGTCGGCCAGGGTAATGCCCTGGGCGATAATTTCCTCGTATAGCCTTGCACTGTCCCATAGCTCGGGACCGCGCAGCACCACCGCGGCGCCATGGGTCAGCGCCGGGTACAGCTGCTCGACAAAACCGTCGAAATTCAGGGTCGCGAATTGCAGCACGCGGTCCTCGCAGGTCAACCGCGAATAACCGGCAGCCATGCTGGAAAACTCGGTCAGGGCCGCATGGTTGATCGCCACGCCCTTGGGCTTGCCGGTGGAGCCGGAGGTGTAGATCACGTAAGCCAGGTTTTGCGGGGAAACCAGCACCTGCGGATCGCTCTCAGGGCACAGCGCCAGGTGCGCATCCGCCAGATCGAGGGTGGCCATTCCTTGCGGCAAGGGCATCGCCACCTGCGACTGGGTCAACACCAGGCGCACGCCGCTGTCTTCGAGCATATGCAACAGGCGCTCACGCGGGTAGTGCGGGTCCAGCGGCACATAGGCGCCACCGGCCTTGAGCACCGCCAGCAGGCTGACCACCATATCGAATGAACGCTCGACCGCTACGCCCACCAATACTTCCGGGCCGACACCCTGGCCGATCAGGCGATGCGCCAGGCGGTTGGCCTGGCGGTTCAGCTCGGCGTAGCTGAGAGTCTGGCCGTCCAGGCACAGGGCAATCGCGTCGGGGCGTTGGCGTGCCTGGGCCTGGAACAAACCGTGCACACCCGCAACGTCCTCGAACGCGGCCGCGCTGCGGTTCCACTCCTGCAACAACCTGCGTTGCTCGTCGTCAACCAGCATCCCGAGCTGTGCAATACGATTGCCGGCGCGCCCCACCACTGCCCGCAGTAGCATTTGCCAATGCCCGGCCATACGCTGCACGGTTGCAGGGTCGAACAGATCGGTGGCATAGGTCAGCGAGGCCCAGATGCCTTCGGGCGACTCCTGGGTATCCAGGCTCAGGTCGAACTGCGCACTCTGGCTGTCCCACTCCAAGGCTTCCACGCCCAGCCCCGGCAATTGCTGTTCGCCGCGGCGCCTGCGACCTTCGGTCTGGTGGTTGAACATCACTTGGAACAGCGGGTTATGACTCAGGCTGCGCTCGGGTTGCAGGGCTTCCACCAACTGCTCGAACGGCAGGTCCTGATGACTCTGGGCCTCCAGTGCACGCTGCTTGACCTGGGCGAGCAACTGGCTGAAGGTCATCTGCCCGTCGATATCGGCCTTGAGCACCTGGGTATTGACGAAAAAACCAATCAACCGCTCGGTTTCTGCGCGATTGCGGTTGGCAATCGGCACGCCGACACGGATATCCGATTGCCCGCTGTAGCGATACAACAGGGTCTGGAACGATGCCAGCAGCAACATGAACAGGGTCACACCCTCGCGCTGGGCCAGCGCTCTGAGGCCCGTGACCAGTGCCGTATCGAGGCCTACGTCGAGGCGGGCTCCGCGATAGCTCTGCACCGCCGGGCGCGGATGATCGAGTGGCAGTTCCAGCACGGGTTGCTCGCCACCCAACCGCTCGCACCAATAGCCCAGTTGGCGCTCTTTTTCACCGGCTTCCATCCAGCTGCGCTGCCACAGCGCGTAGTCCGGGTATTGGATTGGCAAGTCCGGCAAGCGCACGTCCAGGCCCTGGCTGTAAGCAACGTACAACTGCACCAGTTCATCGACCATCACCTGCATCGACACACCATCGGAAACGATGTGATGCAATACCAGCACCAGCACGTGATCATCAGGCGCCAACTGCAACAACTTGACCCGCAGCAGCGGGCCTTGTTGCAGATCGAAGGGCTTGGCGACTTGCGCTTGAACCAGCGCTTCAAGCTGCGCAACATCAGCGGTTTCAACGGCGATTTGCACGTGCCATTCGGGGCTGATCACCTGCAACACCTGGTCGGCGTCCTGATGCAAATGAGTACGCAGGCTTTCGTGGCGGGCGATCAGGCTGTCGAAGCTGCGCTGCAAGGCCGCCCGATCAAGGCGGCCCTTCAAACGCAAGGCGCGCGGCAAATGGTAGGCCGAGCTCTGCGGCTCCAACTGCCACAGGAACCACTGCCGCTCCTGGGCATAAGAGAGTCGAAGCGGCTCACCTTGCTGGCGTTTGAAAACCGGGGCGATCTCAAACAGGTTGATACCTTGCTGCTTGAGCATGATCGCCAACGCTTTCTTTTGCTGCGCCGAAAGTGACCCTACCGACTCGATTAATGCTTGCACGCCACGCCCCTCAGGAAATCAATTTATCCAGATCTTCTGCTGATAGACGTTTAAGGGCCTCCAAGGATTTAGCCAATGCGTCCTGCACCGGCGAATTATTTGTCTGCCGCGCCGCTATCTGCGCGCTGAAGTCGGCCAGGGTCGGGGTGGTGAAGATCGCCTTGACGTCGAACTCGGCGTGCAATTGCTCGCGCAGGCGCACCACCACCTGGGTCGCCAACAGCGAATGCCCGCCCAGTTCGAAGAAGTTGTCGTTCATGCCCACCCGCTCCACTTCCAGCACCTCGGCCCAGATGGCAGCAATCTGCTGTTCCAGTTCGCTGTGCGGGGCGACGTATTCGCGGGCTTGCCGGCTCGCGTCCAGCGCTGGCAGGGCCTTGCGGTCGAGCTTGCCGTTTGGGCTCAGGGGCATCTGCTCAAGCAGCATCCACTGCGCCGGGACCATGTAGTCCGGCAGGTGTTGGGCCAGGTGGATGGCCAACACTTCGCGCCAGTCATCGCCGGCATTTTGCAGCACCAGGTAGCCCACCAGGTATTTGCCGTCGACCGCCAGCACGGCGGCCTCGCGGACCCATCCGTGTTCCAGCAGGCGCGCTTCGATTTCGCCCAGCTCGATGCGCAGGCCGCGCAGTTTGACCTGGTGGTCGATGCGCCCGGCGTACTCGATAACGCCGTCTTCGCGATAGCGTGCCAGGTCGCCGGTGCGGTACAGGCGCTCGCCCTTGACGAAGGGATGAGCAACAAAGCGTTCGGCGGTGAGTGCCGGGCGACGGTGGTAACCACGGGCCAGGCCGATACCGCCCAGGTACAGCTCGCCCAGCACGCCGACCGGCGCCGGCTCGAAGTTGCTGTCGAGGATGTAGCAACCGAGGTTGGCGATCGGGCGGCCGATCGGCACGGCGTCGCGGCCTTCATCCACACAGGTCCAGTGGGTCACGTCGATGGCGGCCTCGGTCGGGCCGTACAGGTTGTAGAGCCCGGCCTGCGGCAGCTTGGCGAACACCTGCTGCTGCGCGTCCACCGGCAAGGCTTCGCCGCTACACACGATGCGCAGCAGGCTTTGGCAGGTTGCGACGGCCGGGTCTTGCAGGAATGCCTGCAACATCGACGGCACGAAGTGCAGTGTGGTGACCCTCTCTTGATTGATCAGGCGGATCAACTTCGCTGGATCACGGTGATCGCCCGGCGCCGCGACCACCAGGCGCGAGCCGGTCATCAGCGGCCAGAAGAACTCCCACACCGACACGTCGAAGCTGAACGGGGTCTTTTGCAGCACCGTGTCGCTGCCATCCAGGCCGTAGGCTTCCTGCATCCATTGCACGCGGTTCAGCAGCGCCGAATGACGGTTACCCGCGCCCTTGGGCTGGCCGGTGGAGCCCGAGGTGTAGATCACGTAGGCCAGGTTTTCGCCGTCCAGGGCGATATCCGGGTTGGCGTCGCTGTAACCCTCAAAGTCAGCCTCGCCCAGCACCAGGGTTTCCAGCCCTTGGGGAATCGGCAGTTGCCCAAGCAAATGCGCCTGGGTCAGCAGCAGCTTCACGTCGCTGTCTTGCAGCATGTAGGCCAGGCGTTCACGTGGGTATTCCGGGTCCAGCGGCACGTAGGCGCCACCGGCCTTGAGCACCGCCAGCAGGCCCACCACCATGTCGATGGAGCGCTCCACGGCCAGGCCCACCAACACGTCCGGCCCCACGCCAGCCTCGATCAGGCGATGGGCCAGGCGGTTGGCGCGGCGGTTCAGCTCGGCGTAGCTCAAGCGCTGCTCGGCAAACACCAGGGCCGCTGCGTCCGGCGTGCGCGCGGCCTGCGCTTCGATCAACTGATGCACGCAGAGCTGCAACGGGTAGTCCCGAGCGGTCGCGTTCCAGTCGTGCAGCTGCTGCTGACGCTCGGTCGCATCCAGCATCGCCAGCTGGCCCAGCCGCTGCTGGCCGCCCTCAAGCATCGCTTGCAGCAGGCTGACCAGATGGCGACCATAGCGTTGCACCGCGCCTGCGCTGAAATGCTCGCGGGCAAAGCTGAACTGCACCGACAAGGTGTCACCGACATCCACCAGCACCGTGAGCGGGAAGCTGGTTTGCTCGCGCGAGTCAGGCAGGCCAAAGCGGATACCGCTGCCGCCGCTCTGTTCCAGGGCCTTGGACACCGGGTAGTTCTCGAACACCAGGATGTTATCGAACAAGGCTTCCCCGCCCTGTCCGGCCCAGCGCTGGATATCGTACAGACCGGTGTGCTCATGCTCGCGCAGGGCCAGGTTCTGCGCCTGCACCGCTTGCAACCACTGCGCCACGGACTGTTGGTTATCCACCGCGCAGATCACCGGCAAGGTGTTGATGAACAGCCCGATCTGCTGTTCCACCCCCGCCAGCTCCGCCGGACGCCCGGCGACAGTGGCACCGAAGGACACCACCGCTTGCCCGCTGTGGCGCTGCAGCAGGATCAACCACGCCGCCTGGATCAAGGTATTCAGGGTGACCTTGTTGCCGCGCGCGAACGCCTCAAGGCGCGCAGTTAGCTGGCGATCCAGGCTCAGTCGATGTTCGCCCTGCCCGTCCGCCGCCATCGGCTGGCTGCTGCCCAGGCGGGTCGGCGCTTGCAGCGCATTCAGTTGCTCGCGCCAGAAGGCTTCGGTCGCACCCGCATCACGCTGCTGCAGCCAGCCGATGTAATCGCGATAGCGCCCGACCGCTTCAGGCACCGCCACGCCGGCGTAGCGTTGCAGCACTTCACCGAACAGTCGCGAGTTGCTCCAACCGTCCATCAGGATGTGGTGGTGGGTGTAGATCAGCTCATGGCGCTGCTCGTCGGTGCGCACCAGGACCAGGCGTACAAGGGGCGCCTTGGCCAGGTCGAAACCCTGACGGCGCTGGGTTTGCTGCAGGTTCTGCAGTGCCAGCTCAAGTTCCGGCATGGCCCGCCAATCAAGCTGTTCGATCGGCAAACGCGCCTCGCGGTACACCACCTGGCACGGCCATTCCAACTGACCTTCCCAGAAGAATCCACTGCGCAGTACATCATGGGCTTGCACGGTAGCGTCCCAGGCCTGTTGGAACCGCGCCACGTCCAGGCCCTCGACTGTCACGCGGATCTGGTTGATGTAGTCGCCGGCCGCCTGTTCGTACAGGGTATGGAACAGCATGCCCTGCTGCATGGGCGACAAGGTGTAGAGGTCTTCGATCGCCTCGGCGGCCAGGGGCAAGGATTCAAGCTGTTGTTGGGTGAGGCGCGACAACGGAAAGTCGGAGGCCGTCACGCCGTGGTTGCCCGGGGTGCAGCAATGCTCCAGCACCGCCGTCAATTCGCGGGTAAAGGCCTGGCTCAAGGCCTCGATCTGCGGCGCGTCGAACATCAGCGGGCTGAAGGTCCAGCCCATCTGCAGTTCACCGCCATACACTTGGCCGTTAAGGGTCAACCAGTTGCCCAGTGGGGCGTCCGGGCTCTGTTCGGTACCGGCGCTTTCCGAAGCCGGCGTGAACAGGCCGTCCGGTTGGTCAAAACTGCCGTCGAACTGGCCCAGGTAGTTGAAGGTAATGCGCGGCACCGGCAACGCGCTGAACGCCTGGCGCGTGGCGTCATCGCCCAGATAGCGCAGCGCGCCGAAGCCCAGGCCTTTGTCCGGTACCGCGCGCAGTTGTTCCTTGATCTGCTTGATCGAGGTGGCGAGAGATTCTGCCGGAGTCAGGCGCACCGGGAACAGGCTGGTGAACCAGCCCAGGGTGCGGGTCAGGTCGATATCGTCGAACAGCTCTTCGCGGCCATGCCCCTCCAGCTGGATCAGGCTGGAGGCCTTCCCGGTCCACTGGCAGACCACGCGTGCCAGGGCCGTCAGCAACAAGTCGTTGATCTGGGTGCGATACGCCGTGGGCGCCTGTTGCAGCAACTGCCGGGTGCGCTCGGCATCCAGCCTGCTGACCACCGTCCGGGCCAGGCGAGCGGGACGCGCGGCGTGCGGATCACGGCATGGCAAGTCGGCAGACACGCCTTGCAGCTGTTGCAGCCAGAAGTGTTTCTGCGGCTGTACCGCTTCGCTGCGGGCATGCGCCTGCAATCGCTCGGCCCAGGCTTTGAACGACGAGGTTTTGGCCGGCAACCTTTGTTGGCGATACTGGCTTTGCAAGTCCTCAAGGAACACCCGCCAGGACACGCCGTCCACCACCAGGTGGTGCATGACCAGCAGCAGGCGCTGTGAACCATCGGCCATTTCGGCGAGTACTGCACGCAGCAACGGGCCTTGTTGCAGGTCGAGGCTGCGTTGGGCACGCTCGCACAGGTTCTGCAGTTCGGCGCTGTCCTGCACGCTCGCTTGCCACAGCAAGGTGGCGGCTTGCGCGTCATGCCGAGCTGTCCAGCCCTCGGCCTGCCGGCTGAAGCTCAAACGCAGCACGTCGTGGTGCTGGGTGAGCGCTTGCAGCGCAGCTTCCAACTGATCGCCACGCATGGGTTGGCGCGGCGTCAGCAACACGGACTGGTTCCAGTGATGGTGGTCCGGCAGCTCCCGCTCGAAGAACAACTGCTGGAACGGCAGCAACGGCGTTTCGCCCTGCACCGGGCCCTGCTCGATCACTCGTGCGGTCTGCAACTGCGCCACGCGGGCCAGGCTGCGTACCGTCTGGTGCTGGAACAGCGCCTTCGCGGTGAAATGGATGCCGGCGGCGCGCGCACGGCTGACCACTTGGATGGAGATGATCGAGTCACCACCACGCTCGAAGAAGTTGTCGTTCGAACCCACCTGCTCGACGCCCAGCACCTCGGCCCAGATCGCGGCGATCCGCTGCTCAAGGTCATTTTGCGGCGCTTCATAGTGATGGGTGGCTTCGGGTCTGGGCAGGGCCTTGCGGTCGAGCTTGCCGTTGGGGCTCAGGGGCATCTGCTCGAGCAGCATCCATTGTGCCGGGACCATATAGTCCGGCAGGTGGTGGGCCAGGTGGATGGCCAGCACTTCGCGCCAGTCATCGCCGGCATTTTGCAGCACCAGGTAGCCCACCAGGTATTTGCCGTCGACCGCCAGCACGGCGGTTTCGCGAACCCAATCGTGTTCCAGCAGGCGCGCTTCGATTTCACCGAGTTCGATGCGCAGGCCGCGCAGTTTGACCTGATGGTCGATGCGCCCGGCGTATTCGATCACGCCGTCTTCGCGATAGCGTGCCAGGTCGCCGGTGCGGTACAGGCGTTCGCCCTTGATAAACGGATGGGCGATAAAGCGTTCGGCGGTGAGTGCCGGGCGATGATGGTAACCACGGGCCAGGCCGATACCGCCCAGGTACAGCTCGCCCAGCACGCCGACCGGCGCCGGCTCGAAGTTGCTGTCGAGGATGTAGCAACCGAGGTTGGCGATCGGGCGGCCGATCGGCACGGCGTCGCGGCCTTCGTCCACACAGGTCCAGTGGGTCACATCGATGGCGGCCTCGGTCGGGCCGTACAGGTTGTAGAGCCCGGCCTGCGGCAGCTTGGCGAACACCTGCTGCTGCGCGTCCACCGGCAAGGCTTCGCCGCTGCACACGATGCGTTGCAGGCTTTGGCAGGTCGCAACGGCCGGGTCTTGCAGGAATGCCTGCAACATCGACGGCACGAAGTGCAGTGTGGTGACCTTCTCTTGATTGATCAGGCGGATCAACTTCGCTGGATCACGGTGATCGCCCGGCGCCGCGACCACCAGGCGCGAGCCGGTCATCAGCGGCCAGAAGAACTCCCACACCGACACGTCGAAGCTGAACGGGGTCTTTTGCAGCACCGTGTCGCTGGCGTCCAGGCCGTAGGCTTCCTGCATCCATTGCAGGCGGTTCAGCAGCGCCGAATGGCGGTTACCCGCGCCTTTCGGCTGACCGGTGGAGCCCGAGGTGTAGATCACGTAGGCCAGGTTTTCGCCGTCCAGCGCGATATCCGGGTTGGCGTCGCTGTAGCCCTCAAAGTCAGCCTCGCCCAGCACCAGGGTTTCCAGCCCTTGGGGAATCGGCAGTTGCCCAAGCAAATGCGCCTGGATCAGCAGCAGCTTCACGCCGCTGTCGTGCAGCATGTAGGCCAGGCGTTCACGTGGGTATTCCGGGTCCAGCGGTACGTAGGCACCGCCGGCCTTGAGCACCGCCAGCAGGCCCACCACCATGTCGATGGAACGCTCCACGGCCAGGCCCACCAGCACGTCCGGCCCCACGCCGGCTTCGATCAGGCGATGGGCCAGGCGGTTGGCGCGCCGGTTCAGTTCGGCGTAGCTCAGGGACAGGTCATTGAAGCGCAATGCAGGTGCATCCGGCTGCGCCTGCGCCTGGCCTTCAATCAGCGAATGCACCCACTGCCCTTGCGGGTAGTCGCGCTCGGTGGCGTTCCACTGATACAGGATCTGTTCGCGCTCCCCGGCGTTGAGTAGTGCCAGGTCCTGTACGTGCACTGCTGCGTTTGCCACGGCATCACGCAGCAGGCTCAGCCAATGCTCGCCCATGCGCGCGACGGTGGCGGCGCTGAACAGGTCGGTGGCGTAGGTCAGCGACGCCCAGATGCCCTCGCCGCTTTCCTGGGTATCCAGGCTCAGATCGAACTGGGCGCTGTGACTGTCCCATTCCAGGTTGGCCACGCGCAGGCCTGGCAATTGCTGCGCGGCGCTGTGTGAATGGGCCTGGTGATTGAACATCACCTGGAACAGCGGGTTATGGCTCAGGCTACGCTCCGGTTGCAGCGCTTCCACCAGTTGCTCGAAGGGCAAGTCCTGGTGGGCCTGGGCCTCCAGCGCACGGCGCTTGGTGTGTTGCAGCAACTGGGCAAAGGTCATCCGGCCATCGAGGTCGGCCTTGAGCACCTGGGTGTTGACGAAGAAGCCGATCAGCGACTCGGTCTCGACACGGTTGCGATTGGCGATCGGCACGCCGATGCGAATATCCTGCTGGCCGCTGTAGCGGTACAAAAATGCCTGGAAAGAGGCCAGCAGCAGCATGAACATCGTCACGCCTTCGCGTTGGGCCAGGGCTTTGAGGCCCACCACCAATACCGGCTCCAGCGCGATGTCCTGCCGCGCGCCACCAAAGCTCTGCTGCGCCGGGCGCGGCTGGTCGAACGGCAACGCCAGCACCGGCTGCGGGCCGCTGAGCAATTTATGCCAGTAGTCCAATTGACTGGCTTTCTCCCCCGCTTCCATCCAGCTGCGCTGCCACATCGCGTAATCGGCGTACTGGATCGGCAGCGGCGCCAATACACACTCCAGGCCCTGGCTGTAGGCGGCATAGAGTTGCATCAATTCCTGCACCATCACGCCCATCGACCAGCCATCGGAGACGATATGGTGCTGCACCAGCACCAGCACGTGCTCCGCTTCACTCACCGCGAACAAGCTGACCCGCAGCAGCGGGCCTTGCTGCAAATCGAAGGGCCGGGCGATTTCAGCCTCTACCCGCGCCTTGAGGCGGGCTTCGTCGACCGCGCTTTCGGCGATCTCGATCGGTGCAGGCGCCAGCACTTCCTGGGCACGCTGTTCACCGTCCAGGTGCAGGCGGGTGCGCAGGCTTTCGTGGCGCGCCACCAGGGCGTCGAAACTGCGTTGCAGCGCGGCCTTGTCCAGCCGCCCGCTCAGGCGCAGGGCGCCGGGGACGTGATAGGCGGCGCTGTCCGGGTCCAATTGCCAGAGAAACCACTGGCGTTCCTGGGCGTAGGACAGCGGCAGGTGCTGGCCGTCCTCGCGGACCGAGGCAATCGGCAGTTGGGCGAAGCTCATGCCGCGGCTTTGCAGGCGCTGGTAAAACTGCTGGCGCTGTTCCAGAGGCAGGCGAAGAAAGCGCGAAACCAGATCGATATTAGGGTTGGAAAGCATGGTTCAAATCGCCTCTAGTTCGCTCAAAAAGTCACGAAGGTCATCAAAATCTTCCGCGCTGCCGGCGCGGAAGGTGGCGGCGGCCTGCACGTAGGCGCGCAGCGTTTCGGTCTGGAACACTTCCACCAACGGCACTTCAAGGCCCAGTTCGGCCTGGACCCGCGAGGTGATCTGGATCGCCAGCAGAGAGTGGCCGCCCACCTCGAAGAAGTTGTCGTTCAGGCCCACCTGCGGCAGGCGCAGCACGTCGGCCCAGATCGCGGCGATCTGCTGCTCCAGCTCGGTTTCAGGGGCTACGTAGGCTTGTTGCAACTGGCTGGCGTCCGGCTCGGGCAAGGCCTTGCGGTCCAGCTTGCCGTTGGGGGTCAGGGGCATCTGCGCCAGGAACATGAAATGCGCCGGCACCATGTAATCCGGCAGGCGGGTTTTCAGGGCCCCGCGCAGGCTGTCGCGGAACTCGGCCTGGTCGGCCAGGTTGGCGTCTGCCGGCACCACATAAGCGACCAACTGCTTACCGGTCGGGCCGTCCTGGGCCACCACCACGGTTTCACCGACGCTGTCCTGCTCACGCAGGCGCGCTTCGATCTCGCCCAGTTCGATGCGGAAACCACGGATCTTCACCTGATGGTCGACACGGCCGAGGTAATCCACCACGCCATCCGCACGGCCACGGGTCAGGTCGCCGCTGCGATACACACGGCTGCCCGGTTTGCCGAACGGGTCCGGCACGAAGCGCTCAGCGGTGAGCGCCGCACGCTCCAGGTAACCGCGCGCCACGCCCTCGCCGCCCAGATACAACTCACCGGCCACACCAATGGGTTGCAGGTTGAGGTGCGCGTCCAGCACGTAGCCGCTGCGGTTGCCCAGCAGCGTGCCAATCGGCGCGTAGACGGCGCCGCACGGATCGCCCTGGCGCGCCTTCCACAGCAGCGGCGTCACCACGGTTTCGGTCGGGCCGTAACCGTTGAACAGATAGGTCGGCTTGAGCGCGCGCCAGGCCAGGTCGTAGCTGGCTTGGGCAACGGCGTCACCGCCGAAGCAGTACACGCGAACAGCCGGCGGATTACCGTCGCGCTCGGCATGTTCGGCCAGCTGCTGCAGGTACACCGGAGGGAACACGGCCATGGTCACGTTGTGGCGGTGCATTTGGGCGTAGGTGTATTCGGGCAGCCACAGGCTGTCATCACGGATCAGCACGCTGGCACCGTTGATCAGCGGGTGCATCCAGCCTTCGTGGGCGCCGTCGAAGGCGAATGACATGAAGTGCAGTTCGCAATCGGCCGGCGATGTTTCATAACGTTCGCCAGTGGCAATGATGTGCGCCACCAGCGGGCCGTGGGAGACCGCGACGCCCTTGGGCATGCCGGTCGAACCCGAGGTGTAGATCACGTAGGCCAGGTTGTCGCCGTCCAGCTTCACCTCAGGTGCGCTGTCGCTGTAATCGGCCCAGTCTTCGGTGCGGTCGATTGCCAGGGTATCCAGCCCTGCGGGAATCGGCAGTTGCTGTAAGGCATGGGTGTGGGTCAGCAGCAACTTCGCACGGCTGTCCTGCATCATGTAGAGCAGGCGATCGCGCGGGTATTCGGTATCCAGCGGCACGTAGACGCCGCCGGCTTTCATCACCGCCAAAAATGCCACCAGGCTCTCGGCACTGCGCGGCATGGCAATCGCCACGCGCACTTCGGGGCCGATGCCACGGCTGATCAGGGCATGGGCCAGGCGGTTGGCCTGGCGGTCCAGTTCGCCGTAGGTGAGGGTTTGCGCGTCGAATTTCACCGCCACTGCTTGAGGGGTTTCAGCGGCGCGGTCGGCGACACGTTCGTGAACCAGACGCTCGGACGAGAAGCCCGCGTCCGTCTGGTTCCACAGTTGCAGGATGTGCTGTTGCTCATCTTCGCCCAGCAGGTTCAATTGGCCGATGGTTTGCTGTTGGTCGGCAATCATCGCCTGCAACAGGTTCTGCCAGTGGCGCGCCATGCGTTCAATGGTCGAGGCTTCGAACAGGTCGGTGGCATAACTCAGTGATGCGCCCAACTGTTGCGCCGATTCCTCAATATCCAGGGTCAGGTCGAAATGCGCGGCCGTTTCATCCCAGCTCACCGGGCTCACGTCCAATTGCGCCAGGCGTTGCAAATGCCGGCCCGCCAGGCTGACATGGTGATTGAACGCAACCTGGAACAATGGACTCAAGCTCAGGCTGCGCTCAGGCTGCAACGCTTCGACCAATTGCTCGAACGGCAGGTCCTGATAAGCCTGAGCTTGCAGAGCACGCTGTTTGACCTGGGCGAGTAACTCACGGACGGTGGTCTGCCCGTCGATATCGGCCTTGAGCACCTGAGTATTGACGAAGAATCCGATCAGCCGCTCTGTCTCGATTCGGTTGCGGTTGGCGATCGGTACGCCGACGCGGATGTCCTGCTGGCCGCTGTAGCGATGCAGCAACGCCTGGTAGGAGGCCAGCAACAGCATGAACAGCGTCACGCCCTCACGCTGCGCCAAGACCTTGAGGCTATCGACCAGCGGGGTCGGCAGCGCAATATTCAAGCGCGCACCACGATGGGACGGCACCGCCGGGCGCTGGTGATCGAGAGGCAACTCCAGCACCGGTTGTTCGCCGCCGAGCAGTTCAAGCCAGTAGTCGAGTTGACGGGACTTCTCCCCCGCTTCCATCCAATCGCGCTGCCACCGGGCGTAGTCGGCGTACTGGACCGGCACGGCCGGCAATTGCGGGGTTTGGCCTTGGCTATAGGCGGCGTAAAGCTGAACCAGTTCGTCGACCATTATCTGCATCGACCAGCCATCGGAAATGATGTGGTGCTGCACGATGACCAGCACATGCTCATCCTCGGCCAGGCGCAACAGACTGACCCGCATCAGTGGGCCATGGCGCAGGTCGAACGGCTGGGTAATGCGGGCCTCGACCAACGCTTTCAGGTCGGTCTCATCGGCTTCTACCGGACTGAGCTCCATGCACACCTGGGGCCTGATCACCTGCACCGTGCGGTCAGCATCCTGCTGCACATGGGTGCGCAGGCTCTCATGGTGCGCAATCAGCGTATTGAAGGCGCGCTGCAACGCGACATAGTCCAACTGCCCTTTGAGGCGTAACGCGCGGGGCACATGATAGGCCGCGCTGTGCGGGTCCAGTTGCCAGAGGAACCATTGGCGCTCCTGAGCGTAGGACAGCGCGAGCGGCTGGTCACGCTCGACACGCCCTATCGGGCATGCTTGGACCCGGGCGTCGGTCAGCGCCTCGACGAAGCGCTCGAGCACCGGCTGATCGAACAGCGCCTTCAATCCGACATCCAGGCCGAGCCCCTGGCGCGTGCGGGATATGGCTTGAGTGGCCAGCAGCGAATGTCCGCCCAGTTCGAAGAAATGGTCGTCCAGGCCGATCCGTTCCACGCCCAGCACCTCGGACCAGATAGCGGCGACCTGGCGTTGCAGCGCGGTCTGTGGGGCCACGTAGTCACGGGCCTGCACATCGGCTTTCGGCAGCGCCTTGCGGTCCAGCTTGCCATTGGGGCTCAGGGGCATCCGCTCCAGCCGCATCCACTGCGCCGGCACCATAGAGTTCGGCAGGTTCCGGGCCAAGTGGGCGCTCAACACATCACGCCAATCGTCACCCGCGTCTTGCAGCACCAGGTAGCCCACCAGGTATTGACCGTCTACCGCCAACACCGCCGTCTCAAGCACCCAATCATGCGCCAGCAGACGCGCTTCAATTTCGCCCAGCTCGATACGCTGGCCTCGCAGCTTGACTTGGTGGTCGATACGCCCGGCGTATTCAATCACACCGTTATCGCGGTAGAGCGCCAGGTCGCCGGTGCGGTACAGGCGCTCGCCGTGGACGAACGGGTGGGCGATAAAGCGTTCGGCGGTCAGTGCCGGGCGGCGGTGGTACCCGCGAGCAAGGCCGATGCCGCCCAAGTACAACTCGCCCAACACGCCAACGGGGGCGGGCTCGAAGTTGCTGTCGAGGATGTAGCAACCGAGGTTGGCAATCGGACGACCAATCGGCACCGCGTCACGATCTTCATCCACGCAGGCCCAGTGGGTGACGTCAATGGCGGCTTCGGTCGGGCCGTACAGGTTGTAGAGCCTGGCCTGCGGCAGCTTGGCGAAGGCTTGCTGCTGGGCAGCGACCGGCAGCGCTTCGCCGCTGCACACGATGCGCTGCAACGTATGGCAAGTGACAACCGCCGGCTCCTGCAGGAAAACCTGCAACATTGACGGTACAAAGTGCAACGTGGTGACCTGTTCAGCGTTGATCAGGCTGACCAGCCTGGCCGGATCACGGTGATCCCCAGGTGCGGCAACCACCAGGCGTGCGCCGGTCATCAACGGCCAGAAAAATTCCCACACCGATACATCAAAACTGAATGGAGTTTTCTGCAGCACGCTATCGCCGGTACCCAGTGCGTAGGCTTCCTGCATCCACTGCAAGCGGTTGGTCAGTGCCGAGTGCCGGTTGCCGGCGCCTTTGGGCTGCCCAGTGGAACCGGAGGTGTAGATCACATAGGCAAGGTTTTCGCCATCCAGGGCTACGCTTGGGTTGGCTTCGCTGTAAGCGTCGAACCCCACGCCATTGAGTATCAGACGCTCGACGCCGGACAGCACCGGCAATTGCTCAAGCAGATGAGCCTGGGTCAACAACAACTTCACGCCGCTGTCAGCGAGCATATAGGCCAGGCGCTCCCGCGGGTATTCGGGGTCCAGCGGCACGTAGGCGCCACCCGCCTTGAGCACGGCGAGCAGGCCCACCACCATGTCAATGGAACGCTCGACGGCCAGGCCCACCAGCACGTCCGGGCCCACACCGGCTTCGATCAAGCGATGGGCCAGGCGATTGGCGCAGCGGTTCAGTTGCGCATAACTCCAACGCTGCTGCCCGAAGACCAGCGCCGGTGCGTCCGGCGTGCGTGCGGCCTGCTCTTCAATCAACTGATGCACGCCGCGATGCAACGGGTAGTCACGCGCGGTGGCGTTCCAGTCGTAGACGATTTGCTGGCGCACCGCGTCCGCCAACATCGGCACATCGCCCACGCGCTGCAAAGCCACCGCACTGCTCAAACCAAGGAGCAGGTGCTGGAAGGACTCGGCCAGTTGGCGGATGTCGCCTTCGCCGAACAGCGCTGTATCGAAGCTGAATTCGAATTCGAGCGCTGTGCCTGCACCCAGCAGCACAGTCAACGGATAGTGGGTCTGCTCGATATTCTGCACATTGCTGAACGTGAGCCCGGCCGACGTACCTTGAGCCAATGCCGCGCTTACCGGGTAGTTTTCAACGACCAGCAGCGTGTCGAACAACGCCCGCCCCCCTGTATCGGCCCAGCGCTGGATATCGAACAGCGGCGTGTGTTCGTGCTCGCGCAGGCTCAGGTTGAGTTCCTGCACCTGTTGCAACCATTGGCCAATCCACAGTTGCGGATCGGGCGTGGCGATGATGGGCAAGGTGTTGATGAACAGGCCGACCTGCTGCTCAATGCCCTGCAAACCGGCCGGCCGGCCGGAAACGGTAGCGCCGAAGGTGACCGTTTCCTGACCGGTCTGACGCTGCAGTAACAACAGCCACGCCGCTTGCACCAGGGTATTGAGAGTGACTTTGTGCGCTTGGGCAAACGCCCTGAGTTGGGCGGTCTGCTCGACACTGAGGGCCTGATGTACATTGCCCTTGCTCGACGAAGGATTGGCCAAGGCGCCCCGCGCCAAATAGGTCGGTGCTTGCAGTACCGCCAGCTGGTTTTTCCAGAACACCTCGCTGGATGACTGCGCCTGCAACCAGGCAATGTAGGTTCGGTAATGCCCCTGGACCGCCGGCAATGGCTGACCGGCATAGTGCTGCAAGACCTCCCCGAACAGCTGAGCGCGGCTCCAACCGTCCAGCAGAAGGTGGTGGTTGGTGTAGATCAGATGGAAACGCTCGGCACCGGTACGTACCAGTTTCACGCTCAGCAGCGGTGCCCGTTCCAGGTCGAATCCCTGTGCGCGTGTCGACTCGCTCAATGCGTTTAGTGCCGCTTGCTGGTCGGGTCGCGCCTGCCAGTCGTATTCGGCGAACGGCAACACGGCTTCGCGGTAGACCGCTTGCAACGGCTGCGCCTGTGCATCCTGCCAGACAAAGGCGGTGCGCAGCATGTCGTGCCGCGCCAACACCTGCTCCCACGCGCGCTGGAAACGTGCCACGTCCAGGCCCTGGATGTCAGCGCGCAACTGGCTGACATAAATATCGTCCTGCCCTTGCTGGTACAGGCTGTGAAACAGCATGCCTTGCTGCATGGGCGACAACGGGTACAGGTCCTGCACGGCACGGGGTGCGAAGGCCAGATCGTCCAACTGCGCCTGGCTCAGACGGGCCAAGGCGACATCGGCCGGTGTGAGGCCGCCATGTTGCGGATCGACGCAATGGGCGATCAGCGCCAGCAGTTCCTGCCGGTAATCATCCACCAGGCGCTCAATGGTCGCCGCCTCGAACATCTCACGACTGAAGCCCCACCGCAGCGCCAGTTCCCCGCCGTACACCTGCCCCTCCACCGTCAGCCAGTTGGCCAGCGGCGCTTCAGGATCCTGGGCCTGGCCGCTGCCCTGGTCCGCCGGGACGAACAGCGCCGACTCGTTGAACTGACGATCAAACTGGCCCAGGTAGTTGAAGGTGATGCGCGGCGCGGCCAGGTTCGACAGGGTGGCGCGGGCGTCAGGCGCGCCGAGATAGCGCAGCAAGCCGTAGCCGATGCCTTTGCCCGGCACGGCGCGCAGTTGCTCCTTGACCGATTTGATCGCGCTCGACAGCTCGCCATCAGCCTCAAGGCGCACTGGAAACAGGCTGGTGAACCAGCCGACGGTGCGGCTCAGGTCAACCGAATCGAACAGGTCTTCGCGCCCATGGCCTTCCAGCTCGATCAACGCGGCCGGCTGGCCGCTCCAGCGCGTGATGACGCGCGCCAGTGCGGTCAGCAACAGGTCGTTGACCTGGGTGCGATAGGCTGCCGGGGCGTCTTGCAGCAGTTGACGAGTGTGTTCGGCGCTGAGGCGAATTTCGAGTTGGCTGCCCAAGCGGTTTTGCAGACCTCCCCGGGGGTTGTCGCAGGGCAGATCGGCGGTCGCGGTCTGCGCCTGCCAGTACGGCAGTTGAGCGTCCAGCGTCTGCGCATGGGCCTGCAATTGCTGCGCCCAGTGCTGATAGGCGCTGGTCTTGGCCGGCAACGCGGCGTTGCGATAAGCCTGCTGCAAGTCTTCGAGCAGGATGCGCCACGACACACCGTCCACCACCAAGTGATGCACCACCAGCAGCAGGCGTTGGCTGCCATCAGCCATGACGACCAGGACCGCACCCAACAGCGGGCCCTGTGCAAGGTCGAGGCTACGCTGGGCGTTGTCGCAGAGTGCGGCCAACTCAGCGTCTCCGGCGGCCTGGGCCTGCCACAGCTCGGGCGTGGTCACCGGCGCGGCATGGGTTTGCTGCCAGCCTTCCGGGTGGCGCACAAAACGCAGGCGCAGGGCGTCGTGATGGTTGATCAGTTGGGCCAGGGCCGCTTCCAGACGCACAGGTTCGAGGGCTTCACGCGGGGCCAGCAGCAGCGACTGGTTCCAATGTTGACGCGCCGGGATCGCCTGTTCGAAAAATCTGTGCTGCACGGGGGTCAGCATCACCTCGCCGGTGACCGGCCCCTGGTCGATAACGCTCGCTGGCTCACAGGTTGCCACCCGCGCCAGGCTGCGGATGCTCTGATACTGGAACAAGTCCCGTGGACTGAGGCGTATGCCGGCCTGGCGCGCACGGCTGACCACCTGGATCGAGATGATCGAATCACCGCCCAGTTCGAAAAAGTTGTCGTCCAGGCCGATCCGTGGGGCACCAAGCAGATCGCTCCAGATCGCGGCCAGGGCTTTTTGCAGCGCGTTTTCCGGCGCGGCATACGCCTGCTGTGGTGTGGCGTCCGGCACTGGCAGGGCCTTGCGGTCAAGCTTGCCGTTGGCGGTCACCGGCAGCTTGGCCAGGTGCACGATATGGGTAGGCACCATGTATTCGGGCAGGCTGTCGAGCAGCCATGCCTTGAGGTTGGCCGGCGCCTGGTCTTCCAGCACCAGGTAAGCCACCAGTTGCTTGCCGCCCTGCACCAGCACCACCGCTTCGCGCACCGAGGGGTGTTGCAGCAGGCGCGCCTCGATCTCGCCCAGCTCGATCCGCAGGCCGCGCAACTTGACCTGATGGTCGAGACGGCCCAGGTACTCGATCACCCCGTCGGCGCGCTGGCGCACACGGTCGCCCGTGCGATACAGGCGCGCGCCGTCAGCGAAGGGGCTCGGCACAAAACGCTCGGCGGTCAGTGCCGGACGCCGGTGGTAACTGCGCGCCAGGCCGATGCCGCCCAGGTACAGCTCGCCGCTGACGCCAGCGGGCACCGGGTTGAGCTGCGCATCGAGCACGTAGGTGCCGAGGTTGGCGATGGGCCGGCCGATGGGCACGCTGTCGGCGCCTTCGTCGATGCAGGTCCAATGAGTCACGTCGATGGCGGCTTCGGTCGGGCCGTAGAGGTTGAACAAAGCAACCTGCGGCAACTTGGCGAACACTTGCAGTTGCGCATCCAGCGGCAGGGCTTCGCCACTGCAGACGATGCGCTGCAATTGGGTGCAAGCCTGTACACCCGGCTCATGGATAAAGGCCTGGAGCATCGAGGGCACGAAGTGCAAGGTGGTAATGCGCTGCTGCGCGATGGTCTCGATAAGGCGTGCCGGTTCGCGATGTTCGCCTGGCGCCGCGACCACCAGGCGTGCGCCGGTCATGAGTGGCCAGAAAAATTCCCACACCGACACGTCGAAGCTGAACGGGGTTTTCTGCAGCACTGCATCGCTGGCATCCAGGCCATAGGCTTGTTGCATCCAGCACAGGCGGTTGACCAGTGCGCGATGGCTGTTGCCCGCGCCCTTGGGCTTGCCGGTGGAACCGGAGGTGTAGATCACGTAGGCCAGGTTCAGCGCGTGCAGGCTGACATCTGGCGATTGGGTGCTGTAGCTGTCGAGCCAGCCGTGGGGCTGGTCCAGAGCAAGCACCTCGACGTCGTCGACAGGCAGCAACGGCAACAGGCTGCGCTGGCTGAGCAGCAATTGGATGCCGCTGTCTTCGATCATGTAGGCCAGGCGTTCGCGGGGATATTCGGGGTCCAACGGGACGTAGGCGCCACCGGCCTTGAGAATCGCCAGCAGGCCGACCACCATGTCGACGGAGCGCTCGACGCAGATCCCCACCAGGACGTCAGGGCCGACGCCCTCCTCACGCAGGGCGTGGGCCAGTCTGTTGGCGCGCATATCAAGCTGGGCGTAGGTCAATGTGGTAGCGCCGAACACCAGCGCCGGTGCATCAGGCGTGGCATGCACCTGGTCTTCGATCAGGTGATGAATGCCGCGCTCGGTCGGGTAAGTCCTGGCGGTCTGATTCCAGGCGTGGACCAGCACCTGCTGCTCGTCCGGGGCCAACATCGGCAACTCGCCGATACGCTGCTCACCGTCGGCGACCATGGCCTGCAACAGGCTGAGCCAATGCCCGGCCATGCGCTGGATGGACGCGGCGTCGAACAGGTCAGTGGCGTAAGTCAGCGCGGCGTGCAGGGTGCCGGATTTTTCGTAGGTATCCAGGGTCAGGTCGAACTGGGTGGTGCGGGCTTGCCATTCCACCAGCGCCAGCTCCAGGCCGGAGGCGGTGCTGACCGAGGCGATATCGGCGACGACCGGCTGGTGGTTGTACATCACCTGGAACAAGGGTGTATGGCTGAGGTTGCGCTCAACCTTGAGCGCTTCAACCAGACGCTCGAATGGCAGCTCCTGATGAGCCTGGGCGCCCAGCGCATGTTCCTTGATGCTTTGCAGCAGTTCGTTGACGCGGGTTTGCCCGGTCAGCTCGGTGCGCAGGACCTGGGTATTGACAAAAAAGCCGATCAACCCTTCGACTTCAGTGCGATTGCGGTTGGCGATCGGCACGCCGACGCGGATATCGCCCTGCCCGGTATACCGATGCAGCAGCACGTTGAAAGCGCCGAGCAATAACATGAACAGGGTGACGTTGTGTTTTTGCGCGCAGGTGCGCAACTGTGCGGCCAACTGCGGGTCGATCGCGAAATTATGACGTGTGCCCCGATAGCTGGGCACGGCCGGGCGCGGGCGATCCGTCGGCAGTTCCAGCACCGGGTGCTCATCGCCCAGGCGCGCTTGCCAATAGTCGAGCTGGCGGGCCTGCTCTCCCGCTTCGAGCCAACGCCGCTGCCACAGGGCATAGTCACCGTACTGGATCGGCAAGGTCGGTAGTTGCGGTTCGGCATTGCGCTCGTGGGCGTCGTAGCAGCGGATGAACTCGTCGATCAGCACATTCATCGACCAGCCATCGGAGACGATGTGGTGCAGGGTCAGCAGCAGCACGTGCTCCTGCGCAGCGAGCTTGAGTAATTGCACGCGCAGCAGCGGGCCGTTTTCCAGGTCGAACGGCAGCAGCGATTGACGGGTCGCGGCTTCGCTGACGGCCTGTTCGCGCTCGCGGGCGGCCAGCGCGCTCAAATCCAGGTGCTCTACCCCCAGCGACGGCTCGAGGGCGACTTGCATCAGACGCTCATCCGCTTGGTGCCGGAACACGGTGCGCAAGGTCTCATGGCGCGCAACCAGGCTGGCAAACGCCTGCTCCAGCGCGCCAAGGTCCAGCCTGCCCTTGAGCCGTACGGCACCGGGCAGGTTGTAGGCGCCACTGGCGGGGTCCAGTTGCCAGAGCACCCACATGCGTTGCTGCGCATAGGACGGCGCCTGGCGATCCTCCACTTCCACTCCTGCCGGAATCGGAAACCGGGAAAAATCCACGCCCTCTTTCTGCAAGGCCTGCAGGAACAGTTGGCGCTTTTCCAGGGGCAACCCGATAAACCGGCGAGCAAGTTTCAAGGAGTCTTCAGCATTCATTTCTTGGAGTCCGGAGCAATAGGCAGGAAGCACAAAGGCACGTCGTCCCTATAAAACGAACCGCAGAGGGAAAAATTAGCGAGGGATGGCAGGCGTGGAGTGAGGTGTCATCAGGGGTTACATCAATTTCAGGAAGACCACACAAACCCGAGCTAGCATTGACGAACACCACTTTTTGCAACTACATTTAGTTACAGGCAAGGATCGCCGTGTCCAAAAATGAAAAGCTGCTGGCCAAACTGCTCAATGAGCACGTGGCATTTACCTGGCCCGAGCTCGTAACGCTGTTGCGTTGGCTCGGCTACACGCAGATTGAGGGGGCTGGAAGCCGCGTCAAGTTCGACATCGGTGACCCCAGTGCAATGATCACCCTGCACAGGCCCCACCCTGGCAACGAACTGAAACACTACATTCGGCGCCAGATCATTGAGCAATTGAGATCAGGAGAACTGATTCAGTGAACAACCAACTGAAACACAAAGGCTACATCGGCTCTATCGAAGCCAGCCTTGAAGACAACTGTCTGTTCGGCAAGATTCTGTTCATCAAGGCACTGGTGAGCTACGAAGGTAAAACCGTCGCCGAACTGGACGCCGCTTTTCGCGAGGCCGTGGATGACTATCTCGCCACCTGCCAGACCCTGGGGCACACACCGGAGAAGCCTTGCAAAGGCTCCTTCAATGTCCGTGTCGGCCATGACCTGCACCTGGCGGCGGCGCTGGCGGCGACCCGCAAGAAAGTGACGCTCAACGACCTGACCCGCCAAGCGCTGAATGAGTTTCTGCAGCACCACAGTGCCGAGGCCTGTCCGGCGATTGGCTGATCAGCCCAACCGCCGAAACCCCAGCACCGCTGCGCCCAACACCACCGCCCCCGCCGCCAGCGCGACCCAGAACCCACTGGTGGCGCCGAAATGGTCGATCATCCAACCGGCGCTGGCGGCACCGATGGCCACGCCGATGCTGAGACCGGTAATCAGCCAGGTCATGCCTTCGGTCAGGCGGCTGGCGGGTACGATCCGCTCCACCAGGGCCATGGACACGATCAGGGTCGGTGCGAAGAACAGCCCGGAGATAAAGATTGCCACCGCGAGCCCGGGAATGTGGGTGACCAGCAGCAATGGCAAGGTAGTCAACGCCGTGGCCACGCCGCAGAACAGGAACTGCCGGGGCAACGGCGCCTTGAGCTTGAGGGTACCGAACGCCAGCCCGGCCAGGCATGAGCCGATGGCGTACACCGACAGCACGATGCTCGCCGCCGCCGGCTGGCCCTGATGCTGGGCGAAGGCGACGCTGACCACGTCCACCACGCCGACAATCACGCCCATGGCCAGCAGCAGGATCATCAGGACCAGCACCGAGGGCGAAGCGATCAGCCAATGGCCGTGATGGGCCTGATGCTCATGCACGGCAGGCTCGGTCGCGCGTTGCAATACAAACGTGGTGACGCCCACCGCCAGCAACAGCGCTGCCACCAAAGGCCCTGCTTCCGGGAACAACACGACACTCAACCCCACCGAAATCGGCGGACCGACGATGAAGCACACCTCATCCAGCACCGACTCCAGAGCAAATGCAGTTTGCAGCTTGGGCTGGCCCCGGTACAACTGGGTCCAGCGCGCCCGCACCATGGCCGACATATTCGGCATGCAACCGGCCAACGCGGCGAACAGGAAAAGCGTCCAGTCCGGCGCCTGCAAACGGGTGCACAGCAGCAACATCAACAAAGCCCCGCCGCCGATCAGCGCGGCAATCGGCAGCACCCGGCCCTGTCCATGGCGGTCCACCCGCCTGGATACCTGCGGCGCGCAAAGCGCCGTGGCCAGGGCAAACACCGCCGCCACCGAACCGGCCAGGCCGTAACCGCCATGTACCTGCGAGAGCATGGTGATCAAGCCAATGCCCGTCATCGATACCGGCATGCGCGCCAGCATGCCCGCCAGCACAAAAGCCCTCGCGCCAGGGACCTGGAACAATTGCGCGTAGGGGTTTGCCATTATTCAGAAGCCTTTTGTCCTTAAAGTGCGCATCCTTTTATCACACCAACCGCTTGATCTGCTTGTGCCGCCACACCAACCGGTAATACGCGGTCTGCAACGCCAGCATGGCCAGGTAGGTCACCGGAAATGCCATCCACACCCCTTCCAGCCCGAAGTGAGCGTTGAACAGGTACGCCATCGGCAACTCGACACAAAGAACGCAGAAGATTGAGATCACCACCGGCATCAACACCACGCCGCTGGCGCGCATGATCCCGCCGATCACGGCCTGGAAGCCGAATATCAGGATGCTCCAGAGCATGATATGCAGCAGGTGCTCGGCGTTGACCCGTGCCACCTCGTCGGTGATGAACAGACCAAGCAGCCAGTGAGACAGCACGTAACCCAGCACGATCAGGCCACCGGTAAGGCAGGTGTTGATCAACAACCCGGTACGCAGGATCGGCCCGATCCGTTCCGCACGCCCGGCGCCAATTGCCTGGGCGCCAAGGATCGAGGCGGTGATGGCAATCGACAGCGCCGGAAACTGCACGTAGTTGACGATCTGCGTCACCGCGCCGTACGCCGCTGTGGCCTGGGAGCCGTGGCTGTTGACCAGGGCGAGAATGACCAGTTCCGACAGCGACAGCACCACCATTTGCAGGCCCGTAGGCAAGCCGATACGCAGGACTTTTGCGAGAATGACGCGGTCCAGGCGCAGGGCCGCGAGCAATCTGCGATCCGGCGCCATCACATGGTTCTTATGACGCAGGCGCAGGATCAGAAACAGCATCGCCAGCGCGTTACCCACTAACCCTGCATAGACCGCACTCTGGATACCCATGGGCGGCAGGCCAACCCAGCCGCGAATCAGCGCCGGCGTCAGCAGCAGGCCGACCAACGTCGAGACCATCAGCGCCAGCAACGGCGAGATCGTGTCGCTGACGCCGCGCAGCAGTTGGGTGTACAGAATGAAGACCAGCAGCAGCGGCATGATCAGCATCATCTTCTGCGCGTAGCCGACCGCATCGTCCAACACATCAACCGGCGTGCCCAAGGCCTGCAAGGCCGGACGCGCGAACAAGCTGCCCAGCACCGCAGCGATCATGCCCACCAGCGCCCCCAACGTCAGGGTGGCGCCGGTAATCGCCTTGACCGTGCCTGTTTCCTGGGCCCCCCAGGCCTGGCCGATCAGCACCGAGGCGCCCGCCCCGAGTCCGATGACCAGCGCGATAAAGAAGAACACAATGGGAAACATCCCCGACACTGCCGCCAACGCTTGAGTACCGAGCATCTGCCCGACATAGATGCCATTGAGCGTGCCGGAAAAGCTTTGCAGGAAGTTGGACAGCACCATCGGCGCCAGAAAGATCAGGTAGGTCTGCCACAGCGGGCGTTGCAGAGGGTTTTGCATGGAAAAACGGGGCCTCGGAGAACAAAAGCGTCTTCGGTTATACCGTAATTGGATCCTACATTCCTGTGCTTTGAAATGCCCCTGCCCGCTCGCCCCGGTAACACAGCATGCTACGGCACGTACGCTGCGCGGTTTTCTTCCATCAATTCGCTCAATAGCAGTTTCAGTATTTGCTGATTGGACGCGTACCGGTCGGTACCTATAGATTTCGCCATAGATAGCCTTTAGCCACCAACCCTAACTTACTGAATATCGAGCTCTCCATGAAAAAACCTATCTCGTTGGCGATGCGCATCGGCCTGGGCTTCGCGTCCACCCTTTCGCTGCTCGTGCTGATCACCGCCGTCGGTATCCAACGCGTGGGTTTTATTGACAGCACGCTCAAGGATGTCAGTGAAAAAGCCGCCGTGGTCCAGCGCTATGCGATCAATTTCCGGGGCAGCGTGCACAACCGTGCCATCGCCATTCGCGATGCGGTACTGGTCAAGGATGAACCGGCGCTGAACCGTCACCTGGCCGAGATCGACCAGCTCAAGCGCGGTTACCAGGAATCGGCCGTGATGATGGATCGCCTGTTGGGCAGCAGCGTGGCCAGCGCCGAAGAGATTCGCTTGCTGGGCGATATCAAGGCCATCGAGCGCCAGGCCCTGGCCGCTACCGAACGGGTGATCGACCTGCGTCGCAACCATGACATCGCCGGCGCCCAGGACCTGCTGCTGGCACAGGCGTCCGCCGACTACAGCCAGTGGCTTGACCGCGTGAACGCACTGATCGACTTCGAAGAAGCGCAAATCAGACAACGCCTGGATACGGTGCAATCCGCCGCCAGCCGTTTTGCACTGCTGATGGTGTTGGCAAGTGCCGCCGCGATCATCTTGAGCGTGCTGGTTTCACTGCTGATTATCCGCAACGTCAAGGCCACCCTTGGCGCCGAGCCCGAAGAGGTCGCCGAGGCGATCCGCCGCCTGGCCAATGGCGAGCTGAACCAGGCCATCCAAACGCGCTACCCCGACAGCGTGATGGGCATCCTGAAAAACGCCCTGGCGCGCCTGGGCGACACCATCACCGGGGTACGCTCTGCAGCGCAGGCGCTACGCCATTCATCGGCAACCCTGTTGTCGGTAGCCAGCGATAACCGGCGGCAGATCACCTTGCAGACCAGCGAAGCCCAGCATGTGGCGGCCGCCATCACGCAAATGGCCGCCTCGGTCAGTGAGGTTTCGGGCTACGCATCCGCTGCGTCCAGGGCGACCATCCTGGCCGACGCGGAAGTTGACAGCGGCAACCGCCTGGTGGGCGAAGTGACGGTGGCGATCGAGGAATTGGCGACGATCCTCGACCAGGCCACCCACCGGGTCAATCAGGTGTCCAGCGACAGTGAAAGCATCGAAACCGTGATTGAAGTGATCAACGCGATCGCCGCCCAGACCAACCTGCTGGCGCTCAACGCTGCGATAGAAGCCGCCCGCGCAGGTGAGCACGGTCGAGGATTTGCGGTGGTGGCCGACGAAGTGCGCTCCCTGGCGACGCGCACTCAAGAGTCCACCCAGGAAATCCGCGACATGGTCGCCAAGCTGCAAAGCGGCACCCAGGAGGCCGCCGATATCATGCAACGCAGCCGCAGCCTGGCCCAGGTCACCGTCGCGCAGACCCGCGGCTCCCAAGTAGCCCTGGGCAAGATCAGCCAGGAGGTGGGCGCAATCAATGCAATGAACGCCCAGATCGCCAGTGCCTCGGTACAGCAAAGCGCCGCCGCTGAAGAAGTCGCCCAGAACGTCACGCGCATCCACAGCTCTACCGTGCAATCGGCAGCCGGCTCCGAGGTGGTGGAAGGCGCCAATCAGGAACTCGCGGAGCTGGCGGATCGGTTGAGCACCAAGGTGGCGTTTTTCAACGTGGCGTAAAGACCGCTGTGCCCGGTCCGTCTTGGTTGGCGTGTCATGAGCGGCCTTGCCGGGCTCACTACGCGCCAAACGTGTGCGAGGGCCGGCGCAATGTCGGATCAAAGGGATTGATCCTCGGCCCGATCGCCGCCGCTTCGCGCTTGAGCAACTCCACCACCATCGGCAACCGGCTCGGCCCCAGTCGATCACTGATGGTCGCCACACTCAACGCCGCCACTGCATGCCCGTCGCGATTGAGAATGGGCACCGCCAACCCCGCCATCCCTTCCAGCACCCCGGTATTGCGTGCCGCATACCCCAGGGAGCGCACGTTCTCTACTTCCGAACGCAACAGCACCTCGTCGTACAGGTGGAAGTCCTTGAGCCGTGGCAGGTTGTAGCGGATCACCGTCTCGCGTTCTTCCTCCGGCAGGTACGCCAGGATCGCCAGGCTGCCCTGCCCCACGCCCAGCGCAACGCGCCCACCGATATCACCGGTGAAGGTGCGGATCGGGTACGGGCCTTCGCTGCGGTCCAGGCAGATCGCATCGAAGCCGCTGCGCGCCAGCAGGAACAGCGAATCGCCCAGTGACGCGCTCAGGCGCAACAGGCTCGGCCGCACCAGGTCGCGCAGGTTGCCGGTCTTGCCCGCATTCGCCGCCAGGGCGAAGAACTCCAGGCTCAGGCGATAGCGCTTGCTGCGCAGATCCTGCTCGACCATGCCTTCGTCCACCAGGCTGCGCAGCAGGCGGTGGGTGGTGGGCTGGGACAGCCCCACCTGTTGCGCCAGTTGGGTGACGCGTTCACCGCCTTCCGGAACCGTACCGAGTACTCGCAGAAGCGCGAACACACGAGAAACGCCGCCCGCGCCAACTTTCTTTTTATTTCGCTGAGTGGAATATTCCAATCTAGAGCTCTTATTAAATTCTGATCAGTGAATAAATTCGAAAATACTCAGTCATTCAGTGAAATTCGATCTTCCGCCCATCCTAGTCTTCGTCCTAATCTGCGTCCACAGGGGCGAATTGAACAACAACCGGCAGCCGACCCAGAGATCGAGCGCCAACGCACCCGCAAGACCCTTTTCGCATCTGCCCAAAACAAAAAAGCGCGTTTCGACGCGACTCAAAAAGGTGGAACGCAGACATGGCATTTCTCCAACTCAACGCCTTGAGCAAGCGCTACGGCGCCGTCGATGCGGTGGTCGCCACCGACCTTGCGGTAGAAAAAGGCGAGTTCGTTTCCCTGCTCGGCCCCTCGGGCTGCGGCAAGACCACCACCCTGCAAATGATCGCCGGCTTCGTCGAGGTGAGCGGCGGACAGATCCTGCTTGATGGTCGCGACATCACCCACGCCAAGCCCGCCAGCCGTGGCCTGGGCGTGGTGTTCCAGAGCTACGCGCTGTTCCCGCACATGACTGTGCGCGACAACGTCGCCTTCGGCCTGAAGATGCGCAAAATCCCCGCCGCCGAGATCGCCAGCAAAGTTAAGACGGTGCTGGAGTTGGTGCGCCTGGCCCCCCATGCAGACCGCTACCCACGCGAACTGTCCGGCGGCCAACGCCAACGGGTGGCCCTGGCCCGTGCGTTGGTGATCGAGCCGCCGGTGCTGCTGTTGGATGAGCCGCTGTCCAACCTCGATGCCAACCTGCGCGAAGAAATGCAATTTGAGATCCGCCGCATCCAGTGTGCCGTGGGTATCACCACCTTGATGGTCACCCACGACCAGGCCGAAGCGCTGTCGATCAGCGACCGCGTGGTGGTGATGCAGGCCGGCCGCGTGACCCAGATCGACGCGCCGTACCAACTTTACGAACACCCGCGCACGCGGTTCATCTCGGATTTCGTCGGCAAGGCCAACCTGCTGCCAGGCGATTACGACCCACTGGGCACGCCGCAGGTACGTCACGAAAGCGGGGACGGCGAACTGACCCTGAGCCTGCGCCCGGAAAAAATCCAGCTGGTGAATGCAGGCGCGGGCCGCCTGCAAGGTAAGGTCCTCCACAGCTACTTCTTTGGCAGCCAATGGCTGTATCGCATCCACACCCCGCTCGGCGAAATCACCGTGGTGCGCAGTAATGACGGCAGTGCGCCGCTCGGTGCTGGCGCAGCGGTGGGCCTGGATTGGCATTGCGACCTGCTGCGCGTACTGGCAACGGATGAGGTGCAGGCATGAGTCGCGGTTACCTGCTTTCGCTGCCGGCACTGGTGCTGTTTGCCGGGCTGCTGATCCTGCCGCTGGGCCTGACGCTGGTGCTGTCGTTCAACGTGTTCGACTACCAGGTGGGCGTGAAGGCTGATGAATGGACCTTGGCGCATTATCTGTCGTTGTTCAGCGATTCGTACTTCTACGAGATCTTCTGGCGCACCTTCTGGATCAGCGCGCTGGTGACCCTGCTGTGCGTGGTGATCGGTGTGCCCGAGGCCTACATCCTCAGCCGCATGGGCACCCCGTGGCGTTCGATCTTCCTGATCCTGATCCTCACGCCCTTGTTGATTTCGGTGGTGGTGCGCGCCTTCGGCTGGAGCCTGTTGCTCGGTGCGGACGGGCTGGTCAACCAAGTCATCCACTACCTCGGCGGCCGCCCGGTGAAGCTGCTGTATACGCCGTTCGCAGTGATCATCGCGCTGGTGCACGTGATGTTGCCGTTCATGATCATCCCGGTGTGGACCTCCCTGCAAAAGCTCGACCCGTCCGCCGAACAGGCCGCGTTGTCGCTGGGCGCCAGCCAGGCCACGGTGATGCGCAGGATTGTCTTGCCGCAGGTCATGCCCGGCGTGCTGTCGGGCACGTTGATCGTGTTCGGCCTGGCCGCCAGCTCCTTCGCGATTCCCGGCCTGCTCGGCGGACGCCGCCTGAAGATGGTCGCCACCGTGGTGTACGACCAGTACCTCTCGGAACTCAACTGGCCCATGGGCGCGACGATCGCGGTGGTGCTGCTGTTGGTCAACCTGCTGATCATGCTGAGCTGGAACCGCATGGTCGAAGGCCGCTACAAAAAGTCCCTGGGGGTTTAAGCGCATGTCCAGAAACGGTCCTTTGGCCCTCGGTTTCCACGCTCTGGTGGTGCTGTTCATGATGGCGCCGCTGGTGGTGGTGTGCCTGGTGGCCTTCACCCCGGAGAACACTTTGAGCCTGCCCACGTCGGGCTTCTCGCTGCGCTGGTTCTACGCGGTGTTCGAGCGGGCTGACTTCATCCAGGCGTTCTATAACAGCCTGGTCCTGGCGTTCACCGCAGCAAGCCTGGCCACATTGATCGCGGTACCGGCGGCATTGGCGATCAGCCGGTACCACTTTGCGGGGCGCGATTTTTTCAGCGCGCTGTTCCTGTCGCCGATCATTATTCCGCACCTGGTGCTGGGGGTGGCGATGCTGCGCCTGTTTGCGTTGATGGGCGTGAATGGCAGCTTTACCTGGTTGATGCTGGCGCATGTGGTGATCATCACGCCGTATGTGCTGCGCCTGGTATTGGCCGCCGCCATCGGCATTGATCGCAGCGCCGAGCAGGCGGCCGAATCCCTGGGCGCCAGCCGCTTTACCCTGTTCCGCCAGATCACCCTGCCGATGATCTTGCCCGGCGTGGCGGGTGGCTGGTTGCTGGCCTTTATCAACAGTTTCGATGAGGTAACGCTGTCGATCTTCGTCAGCTCGCCGGCCACGCAAACCCTGCCGGTACGCATGTATGTGTACGCCACCGAATCCATCGACCCGATGATGGCGGCGGTGTCGGCGCTGGTGATTGCGCTGACGGCGGCCACCATGATTCTGCTGGACCGGGTCTACGGCCTGGACCGCGTACTGGTGGGGAAACACTGATGGCGCTGTTCAAACGTCTGGCCGAGACCGAGCGCCCGGCCCTGGCCTTCACCCTGGACGGGCAACCGGCCAGTGGATTGCTCGGTGATACCGTGCTGACCGCCGTCCTGACCTGTGCCGAGCACCTGCGCGGCAGTGACTTCAGCGCCGAACGACGCGCCGGTTTCTGCCTGATGGGCGCGTGCCAGGATTGCTGGGTGCGGCTGGCGGATGGACGCCGCGTACGGGCCTGTTCAACGATGCTGGAAGAAGGCCAGGCCATCAGCCGTGACCCGGGGCGCCGGCCATGAAGCCAATAGTGATTGTCGGCGCGGGGCCGGCCGGGATCAGCGCGGCGCGCACCCTGCTCGACCATGGCGTCAAAGCCTGCCTGGTGGATGAGAGTGTAGGTGGCGGCGGGCAAATCTATCGGCGCCAACCACAGGGATTCCAGCGTACGGCAAAGCAGGTCTACGGCTTTGAAGCGCGCAAGGCCGAGGCGGTCCATCGCACGCTGGATGCGTTGGCGCCGCTGATCGACTACCGCCCGCTAACCCTGGTGTGGAACGCCGAGGACGGGCGCCTGGATACCCTCGACAACGGCCGCGCGGCAAGCATCGAGTATGCGCAGATCATTGTCGCCACCGGCGCGACCGACCGTATTCTGCCGGTACCGGGCTGGACGGCGCCCGGCGTGTACAGCCTGGGGGCAGCGCAAATCGCGTTGAAATACCAGGGCTGTGCCATCGGCGAACGGGTCGCGTTTTGCGGCAGCGGGCCGTTGCTCTATTTAGTCGCTTATCAATATGCCAAGGCCGGCGCCAAGGTGGTGGCAGTGCTCGACAGCGCCCCGTTCAGCGCCCAGTGCCGTGCGTTGCCGGCGTTGCTCGGGCAACCGATCACCTTGGCCAAAGGCCTGTATTACCGCGCCTGGCTGACCGCTCACGCGATTCCTGTGCACCAAGGCGCAACGCTTGAGCAGATTGATGCAGAGCACCGGGTCAGTGGCATTCGGTGGGCGGATCAGACGCTGGAATGCGACGCCGTCGCTTTCGCCCATGCCCTGCGCAGCGAGACGCAATTGGCGGATCTGCTTGGCTGTGAATTCGCCTGGGATGCCTTGAACCGCGCGTGGCTGCCACAACGTGACAGCGCCGGGCGCAGCAGCGTGGCTGGCGTATACCTGGCAGGCGACGGCGCTGCAATCATGGGCGCCGATGCCGCGCAAATGGCTGGCGAACGCGCGGCGCTGGCCCTGCTGGAGGACCGCGGCGTTGCCATCGACCCTCACCGTCCAGCGCTGTTGGAGCGACAGCTGGCCAGCATCCTGCGCTTTCGCCATGGCCTGGAAACCGCGTTTCCTTTTCCCCGCAAGTGGGCGGCGCAAGCCCCGGATGAGCTGATCCTGTGCCGCTGCGAAGAAGTCAGCGTCGGCGACGTACGCGCAGTGGTGGATGAAGGCCACTGGGAAATCAACCGGGTAAAGGCCCACTGCCGGGTCGGCATGGGCCGCTGCCAGGGCCGGATGTGCGCGCTGGCGGCGGCCGAAATCGTGGCCGAGCGCAGCGGCCGGGGCATCGAAAACATCGGGCGTTTGCGCGGCCAGGCACCGATCAAGCCGCTGCCGTTTGGCGTGGAGGTGCAGCCTTGATCGACGTCATCGTCGTGGGCGGCGGGATTGTCGGCGCTTCGGCGGCCTTGATGCTGGCGCAGAAAGGGCAGCGCGTGGCGTTGGTGGAGCGGGATTTCTGTGGCTCACATTCCAGCGGCGTCAACTATGGCGGCGTGCGGCGCCAGGGCCGGCCTTTGCACCAGTTGCCGTTGTCCCAGCGTGCCCACCAGCTGTGGGCCGACTTGCCGGGACTGATCGGTATCGACGGCGAATACGTGCGCTCCGGGCATTTGAAGCTGGCGCGCAGCCATGCCGATTTTGCCGCATTGCAGACGTACGCCGAACAGACCCGCGGCTTTGGCCTGGGCTTGCAATTGCTCGATTACACCGAGCTGCGCGCGCGTTTTCCCTGGGTCGGTGATATCGCGGTGGGGGCCTCGCTGTGCCCGCAGGATGGTCACGCCAACCCGCGCCTGGTGTCGCCCGCCTTCGCCCGCGCGGCCAGACAACACGGCGCGCAGGTGCATGAACAATCGGCGGTCACGCGCATCGCGCATGACGGCCGGCTTTTCCAGCTGCACTGCGCCAATGGCCTGCACCTGCAAGCGCCGTGGCTGCTCAACTGCGCCGGCGCCTGGGCCGGTACGGTGGCTGCGCAGTTTGGTGAAGCGGTGCCGATGACCTCGGCGCACCCGGCGATGCTCGTCACCGAACCACTGCCGGTGGTGATGAGCGTCAGCACTGGCGTTGAAGGCGGTGGCATTTATGCGCGCCAGGTCGCTCGGGGCAACTGCATCCTGGGCGGCGGGCGCGGCTTTGCCCTTGGCCCGCAACAGGCACGACCGGGGCAGGCCGCGGTGCTGGAGATTTTGCGCCATGCCAGTGAGCTGTACCCGTTTCTCAAGGGTGCCCAGGCGATTCGTACCTGGAGCGGCACCGAAGGATACCTGCCCGATCATGAACCCGTGATCGGTCCCAGCAGCACCCAACCTGGCCTGCTCCACGGTTTCGGCTTTGCCGGCGCCGGGTTCCAGCTCGGTCCCGCCGTCGGTGAAGCCCTGGCAGAGATCGTCTGCGAAGGGGCCAGCCGCCAACCCATTGAAGCCTTTTCCATCCGTCGTTTCCAAGCCTGAGAGGAAAACTGTCCATGAACCCACGTATCGCGCTGTCCTGCTTGTCCGTCGCCTTGCTCGCCTCCACTGCCCATGCGGCGCCGACGCTGTACCTGGGCATGAACGGCGGCACCATGGAACGGGTGTACGCCGACAAGGTGTTGCCCGCGTTCGAAAAGGCCAACAACGTCAAGGTGGTGATCGTGCCCGGCACCTCGTCGGACATCCTCGCCAAGGTCCAGGCCAACAAAGACAACCCGCAGATGCACGTGATGTTCCTCGATGACGGCATCATGTACCGCGCCATTTCCATGGGCCTGTGCGAGAAACTGGCGCCAAGCCCGACCCTGGAACAGATCCCGGCCAAGGCACGAATCAAGGACGAAGCCGTGGCCGTGACCCTCGGCGTCACGGGCCTTGGCTACAACGCCAAGATGTTCAAGGAAAAAGGCTGGGCCGCGCCCACCTCGTGGATGGACCTGGCCGACCCGCGCTTCAAGGACAAAGTGGTGTTCCAGTCCCTCGCGTCGTCCACCTTCGGCCTGCACGGTTTCCTGATGTTCAACCGCATCCAGGGCGGCAGCGAAACCGACGTGGAGCCTGGCTTCAAGGCCTGGCCGAAGACCGTCGGCCCCAATGTGCTGGAATACATCGCCAGCTCGGCGAAAATCTCCGAGATGGTGCAAACCGACGAAGCCGCGATCTTCCCGCTGACGCCCACCCAGGTCACCACCCAGAAACTGCTCGGCGTGCCGATGGAATATGCGCAACCCAAGGAGGGCGCGGTGGTACTGAACGTGGCCGAATGCGTGATCGCGCGCAATGACCAGCCGGAATTGGCGCAAAAACTTGCCGCCTTCCTGCTCAGCGCCGAAGCCCAGGCGCCTGCGTTGGAAGAAGGCGACCAGATCCCGTCGAACCCGACCACGCCGACCACCGACAAAACCCGCGCACGCGTGGAAGCGATGCAGGGTTACCTGCAGACGGCGATTTCGATTGATTGGGACCAGGTCAACCAGGCGCGACCGGAGTGGAACGCGCGGTGGAGTCGATCGATCGAACGTTGATCATTGCGGCACGAAGGGCAGCGCGCGTTTGTGCGCTGTCTGGTGGTATGCCTTCTCGACTATCGCCCTCACCCGCTCGCTCACCGGCTCGCCCATCAGGTACGCGTCGATCTCTGCATAGGTGCAACCGTACGCCAGCTCATCCGCTTTCCCCGGCGCCAGCTCTTCGAGGTCGGCGGTGGGCAGTTTGCCAACCAGCTCGGCCGGTGCGCCAAGGCCTGCGCCCAGCAGGCGCACCTGGGTTTTGGTCAGGCCGGACAGCGGTGCCAGGTCGCAGGCGCCATCACCGAACTTGGTGAAGAACCCCATCAAGGCTTCGGCGCCCTGATCGGTGCCGACCACCAGGCCGTTGTGCAAATTGGCCACGGCATACTGGGCGATCATCCGCGCCCGCGCCTTGACGTTGCCCTTGATGAAATCCACGCGCTCGGCGCTGACGTCTGACACAGACAGGTTGGACATCAGCCCGTCGACGCCCGCTGCAATATTCAGCGTTTCGGTCTGGTCAGGGCGGATGAAGTCCAGGGAGGCTGTCGCATCGTGCTCGTCCGCCTGGCTCTTGTACGGCAGGCGCATGGCAATAAAACGCGCGGGATAGTCTTCATCGCGCAGTTGCTCCACCGCCAACTGGCACAGACGCCCGGCCACCAACGAGTCGACCCCGCCGCTGATGCCCAGCACCAGGGCCTTGCAGCCGGACTGACGCAGGGTGTCCTTGATAAAGTCGACGCGGCGCTGGATTTCCTGGGGCTCGCCGCCTTTTACCAGCGAGCGGTCGATATTCAATTCCTGAGCGATACGGTCCTGGGTTTGCATGTCACACCTCCACACTGCCAACGTTGAACACTTGTGCTGCGTACTGCAAGAACGAAGGGTCTTCGCAGACGTTCTTGATCGGATCATCCGAAAATTTCACCACCGGTTCGCCGTGCACCCTGACCAGTTTCATCACGATGCTCAGCGGTTCTACGCCCTCCACATCGCAGGCCAGGCTGGTGCCCATGCCAAAGCCGAACCGGGCCTTGCCACGGATATGGCGCAGGATCGGCAGGCATTTCTCGAAGTTGAGGCCGTCAGAGAACATAAGGTCTTTGGTCATGGGGTCGATGCCGAGTTCCTTATATCTGGCCAGGACTTTGTCGGCCCAGACGATAGGATCACCGGAGTCCTGGCGCAGGCCGTCGTACAGCTTGGCGAAGTACAGGTCGAAGTCCTTGAGGAAAAAGTCGGTGCTGATGCAGTCGGTCAGGGCCATCCCCAGGCGGCCACGGTATTCATGCACCCAGTTTTCCAGGGCGGCATTCTGGCTTTCACGCAGACGGCCCAGTTGCTGGTGCACCATCAGCCATTGGTGGGCCATGGTGCCGATCAGCGGCAGGTCGAATTCATAGGCCAGGTGCGCGTTGCTGGTGCCAAGGAACTGGCCGGGGAAGTCGCGGCGCATGATATCGACCACTTCGCGCTGGGCCTTGAACGACAAGCGCCGCCGCGTGGAAAAATCGGAGACACGCAGGTCGGCCAGCTCCTCGCGGCTGAGGTTTTTCTCCAGCCAGTCGAACTTCTGGTAGAGCTTGCGGGTAACGTCTTCCAGGGTCACGTCGGGGTATTTGTCGCGGTTGCGCAGCTCGCTGACCAGCGCCAGTACCGGTTGCTCGAACATGATGCAGTGCAGCATCGGGCCGACCACGCGGATGTTCAGTTGACCGTCGACTTCACTGACGCGGATATAACGCAGGTTGAAGCGGAACAGGCCGAGGAAGCGCTCGTAGTCCGGGGTAAGGTATTCGCGAAAGCGTGGGTTGAACAAAAAGCGCAGTTCACCTTCGCGCATGTGCAGGCCGGCAAGTTTCTCCAGCTCGTCGCGCAGTTGCGGAATCAAATGGCCCAGTTTTTCCCTGGAACGAACGATGAAGTTGTACTCCACATCGACGTTGGGGTGCTGGTGCAACACGGCCTGCATCATGGTGAAGGTGTAGTAATCAGTGTCGAGCAGCCCCTGGATGACCGGGGATTGGTAGTCGTATGCACTTTCCATGGTGTATCTCCTTAACGCGTGGCCATCGCGGCCAGTTCTTCGCGGGTGCTGCTGATGACGGCACCGGCCTTGAGCAACTCATTGATTGCCTGTACGCCGCCCTCCTCGGTAATACCCCGGCACGCCGGCAGGTGCAGGACCACTTCCAGGCCAGCCTTGAGCAGTTGCAACGCGGTGGTCTTGACGCAGTAGTCCAGGGCCAGGCCGCCGACGATTACGCGGGTGACACCCCGGGCCTTGAGGTACTCGATCACGCCCGTGGACAGCTTGTCGTGCAGGTCGTGGTAGCAGGCGCCGTAGGGGTGCAGGTCGGGCTCGACGCCTTTCCAGATGAAGTAATCGTAGTCATAGGGAGTGGGGAGTTCGTCCAGCAACGTGAAGCCCTCGGTGCCGGGCACGCAGTGGCTCACCCAGGTCACATCGGCGTGGGGCAGGCCGGTGGGTTGCAGCATCGCGCTGTGTTGGCTCACCACCCAGGGAGCGTGCGGCGTGTGAGCGTCTTTGCTGCCGACGCGATGGCCGGCGAGACTGGCCATGTAGTTGAGCTCGGCACCAATCAAGTCGCCCCCGACCACGGGCAACTCATCAGGGCACAGCGGCGTGAAGCTCTTCTGGGCGTCGACGTCGAATGAAGCAATGGCGGTTTTCGCGAGGGTCATGGCGTTCTCCTGTGGCCTGGAAACAAAAGTACATGTCATGTACTTTCATTGCAAGAAACATTTGATTATCTGTGCTGGAGCAAGTACATGACATATCGGCTCGATTCGTTAGACTGTGCTCTACCGCTGTTAGAAGGACATCCCATGCCACTGAGCGCCTACCTCCATACCGTTGACCTCTGCGTACTGTTTTATTGCCGCGCGGACGGGGAACTGAAGCTGCTGTTGAACAAGCGCGAGGCCGAACCGTTCGCCGGGCATTGGGCGTTACCGGGTGTAGTCGTCAACGGCGGTGTGCAAGATTTGAGCCTCAAGGATGCCGTGGAGCGGTTGCGTGCGAGTGACAAGGTTGGGCTGGCGTTGGCCTGGAGCGAGCAAGTCGGCACCGTGGGGGATGCGTTTCGTGATCCGCGCTGCTGGTCGTCGTCCACTTACTACCTGGCGATCGTGAGCGATGAGGTGGCGTTGGCCGAGCACCAGGGCTGGTTTTCACTGACGGCGGTGGCCGACGGCGGGATCAAGTTGCCCTTCGATCACAACAGCATTGTGGCGGCGGTCAAGGAGCGGTTGTTTTCCAAGTCGTTGTACAGCAGCTTGCCCTTGATGTTCCTGGGCGAAGAATTCAGCGCGCCGCAAGCGACTGCGATCTTTTCGCTGGTGCTGGAGCGGCCGGTGTTGAAGACCAGTATTCGTCAGCGTTTGCTCAAGCTGACTGAGGCAGGCTATTTGCGCGAGACCGGGCGCAAGAAGCACGGTGAAGGCGGCAGACCCCAGGCGACGGTGGAAATGCTGAGGCCCGCAGAGATCTACTTCTTTGATCGCAGTTTTGCTGACTGACCTCGATTTCCAGAACGCCTGAAATCATCTGTGGGAGCGGGCTTGCTCGCGAATGCGGCGTGACAGACATTAAATCTGTTACTGATACACCGCCTTCGCGAGCAAGCCCGCTCCCACACTTAGTGCGCGCAAGGAGTTAGTTCATCCAATTGCCGCCATCCACGTTGTAAGTCTGCGCAACGACGTAATCGGCCTCCCTGGACGCCAGGAAAACCGCCATCCCCGTCAAATCCTCCGCCGTGCCCATCCGCCCAAACGGCACTTGGGCCCCTACCCGCTTCTTCTTCTCGCCGGGCGCCAGGCCTTCATGCCTGGCAAACAGCGCATCCACCCCGTCCCAGTGTTCGCCATCCACCACACCCGGTGCGATGGCGTTGACGTTGATGCCTTGCTTGATCAGGCTCAACCCCGCCGATTGCGTCAGGCTGATCACCGCCGCCTTGGTCGCGCAGTACACCGCCACCAATGGCTCACCGCGGCGCCCGGCCTGGCTGGCCATGTTGATGATCTTGCCGCCGTGTCCCTGGCTGATCATCTGCCGTGCGGCGGCCTGCAGGGTGAACAGCGTGCCGGCGACGTTGATCGAAAATAGCCGTTCATAGCTATCGCGGGTGATGTCGACAATAGGCGCCAGGTCGAACAGCGCGGCATTGTTGACGAGAATGTCCAACTTGCCGGCCTGGGCCACCACGGCGGCAATCGCGCCGTCGATGGAGGCTTGGTCGGTGACGTCCATCGCCACCGCATAAGCCTGCGGGCCAAGCTCCGCAGCCGTGGCCTGGGCCCTTTGCAGGTTGATATCGGCGATGGCCACCGTAGCGCCTTCGGCGATGTAGGCCTGGGCAAAGGCGCGGCCGATACCGCGCGCCGATCCGGTGATCAACGCACTCTTGCCTTCCAGTCGTTTCATGAAATACCTGTCCCTTGTTCGGAGCGTTATTTGGGATAACCGGCGCGCTTCATCTCGCGCTCGGTAGTGGTCTGGGCCTGGAGCAAGGCCTGGTCAACCGACATGCCGCCGGTCAACGCAGCCGAGAACAGCTTGCCGACCGAGGTGCCGATCGCCTGGAACTCAGGAATGGTCACGTACTGGATACCCACGTACGGCACCGGTTTGGCCGACGGATGCGCGGGATCGGCATGCTTCATCATTTCCAGGGTCACCTGGGCAAACGGCGCGGCCTTCAAATAGGCCTCGCTATAGGTGGACTGGCGAGTGCCCGGCGGTACATTGGTGATGCCTTCCTTGTCGGCGACCAGTTGGATGTAGTCCTTGGAGGTGGCCCAAGTGATAAAGGCCTTGGCGGCGTCCTTGTGCTTGGACGTGGCCGGGATCGCCAGGGACCAGGCGTAGAGCCATGAGGAACCTTTGTCGGTCACTTCGGTAGGCGCGGCGGCGAAGCCTACGCTGTCGGCCACCTTGCTTTGGGCCTTGTCGGTGGTGAAGGACCCGGCGACGCTGGCATCGACCCAGATCGCGCACTTGCCGCTGTTGAACAGCGCCAGGGTTTCGTTGAAGCCATTACTGGACACCCCCGGCGGGCCGTATTGCTTGAGGGTGTTGACGTAGTAGTTGGCGGCAGCGGTCCACTCCGGGCTGGTCAGCTCGGGCTTCCACTGTTCGTCGAACCAGCGCGCGCCAAACGCATTGGCCATGGTGCTGAGCAAGGCGACGTTCTCGCCCCAGCCGGCCTTGCCGCGCAGGCACATGCCGTACTGGCCTTGGTCCTTGGCGGTGAGCTTGGCCGCGAAGTCGCCGAGCTGTGTCCAGGTGGGGTGCGCGGGCATGCTCAGGCCAGCCTGCTTGAACAGGTCGGTTCGGTAATAGGTGACCGTGCTTTCACCGTAGAACGGCAAGGCATACAGGGTGTTGTTGACCGAAAGCCCCTGGCGCACCGAGGGGAAAATGTCGTCGGCGTCATAGTCGGCCGGCAGTTGGGTCAACGGTTCCAACCAGTGCTTGGCGCCCCACAGCGGGGTTTCGTAAGTGCCGATGGTCAGCACGTCGAACTGCCCGCCTTGGGTGGCGATATCGGTGGTGAGCCGCTGGCGCAGCACGTTTTCTTCCAGTACCACCCAGTTGAGTTTGATCCCTGGGTGCTGTTCCTCGAACACCTTGGACAGGCGCTGCATGCGGATCATGTCGCTGTTGTTGACCGTGGCGATGGTCACGGTGTCGGCGGCGTGGCTTGGCAGCGCCAGCGCCAGGCTGGAAAGCAGGAACAAGGCTTGCGGGATCTTGGCTTTGCCGTTCAGGAACATGGCGGTTTCCACCTGTTGTTTTTGTTTGAGTGCCGATTACAGCAGCTTGGCCCAAGCCCCACAAACCCGTGGCGGATGCTCGACCGATACTTTTTTAACCCTGGGTCAGCGGTCAAAAAAGTATCAGTGGCGGGCAAAACGGGGGTAGCGCGCCCACGACCCAGGCGCGTATTTTGAAGCGTCCACGAATCATAAGAAGCCCGCCATGCCTGTCAGCCGCGCCAAGCTGTTCGAGCACCGCCCCGCCGAGCTGGAAGTGATCCTGCCCGAACCCGACCAGTGCTTTCGCTGGTTCGAACACGATTACCCCTACGACCTGGCGCGCTGGAACCACCACCCCGAATTCGAAATCCACTTGATCCGCCAAGGCAGCGGCAAGCTGGTGGCGGGCGACTACATTGGTGCGTTCAACGCCGGCCATGTCGCCCTGATCGGCCCCGACCTGCCTCACGACTGGATCGGTGAATTGGCGCCCGGCGAACACCTGGCCGGCCGCGACGTGGTGCTGCAATTCGACGGCGCCGCCCTCCTCGCCCTGCGCACCACCCTGCCGGAGCTTGGCGACCTGCAGCCGTTGTTCGAGCGCGCCCGGCGTGGCCTGGAATTCACCGGCGATACGGCATCGCAGGCCGCGCAGTTAATGGAAGCCATCGGCAGCGCCCATGGTCTGCAGCGATTGATCCTGTTCCTGCAACTGCTCAACGCCTTGAAAAACGCCCCGACGCAGCAGGTCAAGGCCCTGGCCAGCCCTTGCTACGCACCGACGTTGGATGCACGCAGCGCTGAACGCATCAACAAAGCGTTCGACTATTTGATGCGCGAGCTGACCGGCGAGGTACGCCTGTCGGTGATCGCGCAGCAACTGGAGATGAGCGAGCCGGGCTTTTCACGCTTTTTCAAGCGCAACACCGGCCACGGCTTTATCGACCTGATGCGCAAGTTCCGGGTGCAGCGCGCCTGTCGGCTGTTGCTGCAAAGCGACCGGTCAGTGGCAGACATCTGCTTCGAAGTGGGCTACGCCAACCTGTCCAATTTCAACCGGCACTTTCGCATCGAGATGAACCAGACGCCGAGCGACTATCGACGGGAAACGGCGACGCATCTGTTCCGACGCGTTGAAAAAATGCCACCCAGTCAATTCTGACCAACAGGTCGACTAAATCGTCTTTTTTTCAGGCTGATCAATCGATTGAGCCAAGTTGGTACAACCTGTGCAAACGTTTGCGGTGAGGACTTGCCCGGCAAGTTCACCCTTACCCGAAGAATCGGGTTCAAACCGCGTACGAATAGGGATTTTCAATGCACCCCACCTCAAGGCGTCCTGCCACCCTTGGTGTTTCCCTGCTACTGGCCGCCGTTACGGGAGTACTCAGCGCGCCCATTTTGGCGCAGGCGCAACCCGTCGATGACTCAGCACAGGGCGAAACCCTCAGCCCAAAAACCCAGAGCCCTGACGCCGGCCCGGCGAAACCAGGCGCGTACCTGTCGGACTGGTTCAACCAGGACCTGACGTTGATCGGCAGCAAAGACATCAGCTTCGGCCCCAAGCCGCAGGATGATATCTACCTGGAATATGAGTACTTCGGCCGCAAGGGGCCTTTCGAGCTGTACGGCTACATCGACGTGCCGAAGATCCTCACCATCGGTAACAGCAATGACAAAGGCGTGTGGGACCATGGCTCGCCGGTGTTCATGGAGCACGAGCCACGTATTTCCATCGACTACCTGGCGGGCCGCAGCCTGGCCATCGGGCCGTTCAAGGAATGGTACGTGGCGTTCGATTGGATCTACGACCACGGCAGCCGTAAGGAAAACCGCGCCAACACGTTGTACAGCGGCTTGGGTACCGACATCGATACCCACTCGCGCGTCAACCTGTCGGCCAACTTCTACGGGCGCTACCAATGGGAAAACTATGGCGCCAGCAATGAGTATTCGTGGGACGGTTACCGCGCGCAAATGAAGTACATCGTGCCCATCGGCAAGTTCGACAACGGGGCCTCACTGACCTATATCGGCTTTACCAACTACGACTTCGGCTCGGATCTGCACAAGGACAACCCTGCACGCACCGCCAATTCCCTGGTCGCGACCAACGTGCTGTTGTATTCGTTTACCCACTTGCGCTTCAGCCTGGTCGGCCGTTACTTCCATAACGGCGGCAACTGGGAGGATGGCAGCGAGTTGAATTTCGGCGAAGGCAACTTCCGCGCCCGCTCCGACGGCTGGGGTTATTACGCTGGCGTGGGCTACCAATTCTGATGGAGGCGTTACCGATGAAAGCACTTACCCGACTCTCGCTGGCCGTGGGCCTGGCCCTGCTGCCCCACGTGGTGCTGGCGGATACGCCGGCGCCGATCAAACCCAAAGTGATGCTGATCACCATGTTCGCCCCCGAGGCGCAAACCTGGATCGATCGCCTGGCGCTCAAGCAAGAAGTGCGTGTACCCGGGCTGTCCGCCGAATACCCGGTGATCCGCTGCAACACCCAGGACGTGTGCCTGCTGGTCACCGGCATGGGCCAGACCAATGCCGCCGCGTCCACGCTGGCCCTGGCGCTGTCGCCCAAGTTCGACCTGCGCCAGAGTTATTTCCTGATCGCGGGGATCGCCGGCATCAACCCCAAGCACGGCACCCTCGGCACCGCCGCCTGGGCGCACTACCTGGTGGAGTTCGGCACCCAGTGGGAACTCGACGCGCGGGACGCGCCCAAGGCCTGGCCGACGGGCTATATCGGCATCAACACCAAGGGGCCCAACGAGAAACCACCGCTGGACTACAAGACTGAAGTGTTCGAACTCAACCCCAAGCTGCAGGCCAAGGCGTTTGCCTTGTCGCAAAAGGTCGAACTGAGTGAAAGCAAAGAATCGAGCGCCTGGCGCAAACACTACCCTGCGGCACCGGCCAACCAGCCGCCGCAGGTTACCCGTTGCGACACCTTGGCAGGCAACACCTGGTTCTCCGGCACGCGCCTGAGCGAACGTGCCGAAGTCTGGACCAAGCTGCTCACTGACAACAAAGGCGAATACTGCACCACCCAACAGGAAGACAACTCCACCTACGAAGCGCTGCTGCGTGCCAGCCGCGAGGGTCTGGTGGACATCCAACGCCTGGCCGTGGTGCGCGCCGGCTCGGACTTCGACCGCCCCTACCCGGGCTACAGCGAAGTGGACAACCTGCTCAAATACGCGGACCAGGGCGGCTTCGTACCGGCGCTGGAAAACCTCTACCGGGCGGGCAACCCTTTGGTGCAGGCGATCCTGCAGAACTGGTCGGCGTGGGAAAAAGGTGTTCCCGAAGCCTGAGGAAGAGGCAACCCTGGTGATGGCTACCGCCCGGCAATCCAACTGAATTTTCGCGGCCGGCGGGGATCACTTGTTTACACCACCAGGGTTGATGGACCAATGAATAACGCAAAACTCTTTGTGATCGACTACAGGCTGCATGGCGAATCCAAGTCGTTCATTATCCGCCTGGAAAAGCTCGACAACCTGGAAGCCTGGCATTGGGCGAGCTGTGATGCAGGCATAGGCCGTATCGGTCGGTTCGCGCGTGAACAGGTGAAGAAAACCAGCCAGGAGCAAGCCGAAAAGTTCGGCCTCACCGGCGTGCAATGGCGCCGCTCCGATGCGCGCGCCCAGGCTTGATCGAGGAGAGATACCCATGAATTCACTGGAACCGGTCACTGGCCGAGCGCGCATCGACTACACCCAGGACACGCTGTTCGGGCCGATGGCCAAGCATGCCGAGTGCCAAGTGGCCGTGCAGCGTCAAACAGACGGGATGGTACTGAAGGTCTTCCAGCCGTTGCCGGACGATCTGCACGCAGCGCACACCGTGGTGGTCGCCCTGGATGGGCGGCGAACCAGCGGCGTGGTCAAGGATAGCCAACGTCTGTCCGACGATAGCCTGAGGCTTGAGCTGGAAATCCAATAGCCATCTACACAACGCCCTATGGCTGACGAATCTCTTGTAGTGAGCGGGCTTGCCCCGCGCTGGGCGGCGAAGCCGCCCCCAATAAAAGACACCGCCGAGTCCGCATAGAACCGAGTAGCCTGGTTTTGGGGCCGCTTCACGCCCTGCGCGGGGCAAGCCCGCTCACTACAAAGAGATGGCCATTGCAGGCAAGCGGGCTCCCAGAGTTTTCAACTGCGGTCAGTCATGGGCGGCTTTGGCGCACTCGCACCCGTTTACCGCCGCACACGGCTCACCATGGGCATGGTGTTCGGCACAACCCTGGCAGCAATAGCCCTTACCGTCCTTCATCACCGCGTCGATGCCCAACACACATCGGCAATGTGGGCAGGCACACGTTTGATCTGGCATGTTCAGACTCCTCATTTAATCGTGACCGGTGCGGCGCACGCCCCACCTCAAACAGTGACTGTGCGCCGTCGGCGATGGTTCAACTCATTGATCGGTGCGGGTATTGCTGCGGTACATGAACACCAGTGCCAGGGCCAGACAGGCCATCGCCACGATCCGGCTGCCCGACAGCTCAATGGCCGGGTTGCCCAGCCAACCGAAATTATCGATCAACATGCCCATGCCCAGTTGGCCGACGATCACCGCTACGGTCGCCACGGCCGTGCCGACAATCGGCACCGCGCCGACCATCACCATCATGTACACCACCCCGAACAACGCACCAGTCAGTTGCCATTTCGGCACATCCAGCAGGCTCACAGTTTGGGCGGGTTCAACGAACAGAATCAGCAAGGCGGTGACAACCGCACCCACCACAAAGGTCAACAGGCTGCCGCGCAATACACCGACCGCCTGGCCCAGACGGCCATTGATCGCGGCCTGCACACTCAACACCGCGCCAGCGGCCACCACCACTGCCAATAACAGAATCAGATTCATCGCCTTAACCTCGCGCAATCAAAACAAGTGCCACCACAATCAACGCCAACGCAATCCAGCGCTCGCCATTGACCCGTTTGCGCGCCGTGCCGAACCAGCCGAAATGATCAATCAGCACACTCTTGCCGACCTGCCCGGACAAAATCGCGATCATGGTCATTGCAATACCGATATGCGGCGTGGCCAGGGTCAGCACCACCACGTAAATCGGCCCCAAAAAACCGCCGATCAACTGCCAGCGCGGCAGCTCGGACAGCGCCGGGCCCTTTTGCGGGCCACTGAACAACAGCAGCAGATACAATATCGCCGAGCCCACGCCGAAGATGCTCAAGGTCGCCCACAAATGACCCACCTGCACACCCAGCGGCCCGAGCAACCCCGCCTCGACCGACAGGCCCATGCCGGCCAAAATCACCAGCGGCAACAGCAGCAGCCGTAAAAAGCTTTTTTTCGGCGTGGCCTGGGCCACGCCCTCGATGGAACTTACTTGCATACATCACCTGCACATCAACAAAGGATTGGATGGCGCGCATTATCCGTTGGTGATCCTGTGCGATAAATGGGAGCATGCAGACAACACCTTTGCGCAAAACGCACAGCATGGAGACGTGATGCAAGGTTTGAATGAATTGAGTTTCAAGGCGCTGCGCCTGTTCGTCGCGGTGCTGGACCTGGGCAGTTTTTCTGAAGTGGCGCGCCGTGAAGGCCTGGCGCCCTCTTCCATCTCCCGGCAGATACAGCTGATGGAGCACGCCCTCGGCCAGCAATTGCTCTACCGCCATACCCGGGCGGTCAGCCCCACCGAGGCGGGACGCTTATTGGGCCGGCATGCACGCTTGATGCTCCAACAGCTGGAAGCCGCCGGCCAGGCCCTGCAGGAACAGGAAAGCGAGCCCAGCGGCCTGGTGCGCATCAATGCACCGATGGTATTTGGCCAGCGTCATCTTTCGCCTTGGCTCGGCGAGCTGTGCCGGCGCTATCCGAAGCTGCAACTGGATATCCAGCAAACCGACACTTTCGTCGACCCTCTGCAAGATGGCACCGACCTGCTGTTTCGCATCGGCGTGCTCAACGACTCCAGCATGCAGGCACGCATCTTTGCGCCACAACGCTTTCGCATCGCCGCCAGCCCAGCTTATCTGGCCAGGCATGGCACGCCGCGACACCCCGACGAACTCGCCAGCCATCAGTGCCTGGCCTACAAAGGCATCACCGGCCAGCAACGCTGGTTCTTCCGCAAAGGCCAGGGGGACTGGACGCCCTACAGCGTCAGAGGCCCGATCACCGGCAACCATGCCGATACCCTCACCCACGCTGCCGAGCAAGGGTTGGGGCTGGTGGTGTTTCCTTCATGGTTGATCGGCGAAGGCCTGCGTGCCGGTACGTTGCGGGCGGTGCTCACCGAGTACGACGTTGCGACGACCCTGGAGCCGCAGCAGATTGCGGCACTGTGGCCAGGCAGCCGACGCTTGTCGCTGAAGGTGCGTACGGTGATTGATTACTTTGTGGAGTGTTTTGGACAGGTGCCGTATTGGGATCGTTGATGTGCGAACGGTTCGCCGAGGACATTTCCTACTTTAATAAGTAGTTCCATTCTGAATTTGCTGGCCAGTATTTATGGGTGCCATGCACTGCGACAGACTCTGGCGAAACTTTTTGGAGAAGTGCCATGGACGTCGTTTACCACAAACCATCACGTGCTGAGCGAACCGCCGCCGCCAGCCGTCAGGCTGTTTTTGATAGCGCGCCAAGTTTTGGCTATATTTGGCCAAAACAGGGAGAGAACCGCATGATCACCATACCCTTGGGTGAGGCAAAGAATAACTTGTCAAAACTGGTTGATGACGCCGCCGCTGGCAAGATAATCACCATCGCCAAGCATGGACGTGCGATGGCACAGCTGGTTCCGATGGGCAAATCGAACGGTCGGCGAATCGGCGCCATGAAAGGAAAACTCACCATCCCCGAGGATTTTGACGCGCCGTTACCCAGTGAGCTGCTCGATGCATTCGAGGACAGTCATTCATGAGAGTGCTGCTGGATACCCATATCCTGCTGTGGGCACTGACTGAAGACCCCCGGTTATCCGGCAAAGCCCGAAAACTGATCGAGAATGCAACTGAGGTTTACATCAGCGCGGCCACTTTCTGGGAGATGGCGATCAAGGTTGGCCTGGGGAAGCTCAGTGTCAGCCTGGACGAAATCCGTGAGTACTGCCTGGACAGCGGATTCGTCGAATTGCCCATCACCTCAGAACACGCCATTGCGGTAAAGGACCTTGAGCATCATCACAAAGACCCTTTTGATCGCCTCATCGTTGCAGCGGCCATGAGCGAACCGATGAAGCTGTTGACGGCTGATCTACAGGTCGCCCAATACACGTCTTTGGCGATTCTGGTGTAGACCATCAATTTCAAAACACCCACTGCCCAATCAACCACGCATTCGCCCCACTGATCACCGCAAACAGAAACCACGCCAGCAACCGCGTCGGCAGCCGGTTCACGAACGGCCCCATCAGCTGTTTATCGCCGGTCATGCGAATCAACGGGTACAACGCGAACGGCAGCTGCAGGCTGAGCACCACCTGGCTGAGGACCAGCAGTTTGCCGATGGCATCGTCGCCCATCAGCCACACGCCGAGAAACGCCGGAATCAGCGCCAGCCCTCGGGTGATCAGGCGCCGTTGCCAGCAAGGAATCCGCAGGTTGAGGTAGCCCTCCATGATCACCTGCCCGGCGATGGTACCGGTGAAGGTGGAGCTTTGGCCGGAGGCCAGCAGGGCCACGCCAAAGAGAATACTGGCAAACGCGCCGCCTACCAGCGGGTCGAGCAGATGGTAGGCATCCTGGATCTCGACCACGTCGGTGTGGCCCGTCTTATGGAAGGCGGCTGCGGCCAGCACCAGGATGGCAGCGTTGACCAGCAAGGCCAGCGCCAGCGAGCCGATGGTGTCGATACGGGCCAGCTTGACTGCGTCCTGTTTGCTGGCAAGGTCCTTGCCGATCAACCGGGTCTGCACGATGGAGCTGTGCAGGTACAGGTTATGGGGCATTACCGTGGCACCGAGAATACCGATAGCCAGGTACAACGGCGCGGCATCGCTGATGGCCGACAATGACGGCGTGAACCCGCTGAACACGTCCGGCCAATAGGGTTTGATCAGGACCAGTTCTATAAAGAAACACACGCCGATGGTCGCCACCAGCGCCAGCATGATCGCTTCCAGGCGGCGGAAACCGCGGTTCTGAAGGGCCAGGATCAGCAACGTGTCGAAGGCGGTGATAACAATACCGGTGGTCAGCGAAACGCCAAGCAGCAGGTGAAATGCCAGGGCGCAGCCCAGCACTTCGGCAAGGTCGGTGGCGATGATGGAGATTTCCGCCAGCGCCCACTGGGTGCGGGCGGAACGCTTGCTGTAGCGTTCGCGGCACAGTTGCGCCAGGTCCTTGCCGGTGGCGATGCCCAACCGCGAGCACAGGCACTGCACCGCCATCCCTGCCAGGCTGGCCAGCAACACCACAAACAATAGGCTGTAACCGTAACGCGAGCCGGCCTCGATGGCCGTGGCCCAGTTACCAGGGTCCATGTAGCCGATGGAAATCAGCAGGCCCGGGCCTGCGAACATGAGCACGCGCTTGAAGAACGAGGCCTTGGGATCAACGGCGACGGAGCCCGCCACTTCCGGCGGGCAAAACGGGGCGGTAGCGATTTTTGGCAGGCTGAATTTCACGCGGCATTCCAGGCAAACACACTCGATGGAGGCGCAGCTTATCAGTCCGACGCAACGGTGCGCATCACCGTCTCCCGCGGCAGGTCGAACGCTTCGACCACTTGCACCACCAGGTCCAGCTCCTGATTCAGCGCTTCACGCTCCATGCGCTGGCGGATCACCCCGATCACCAGTACCGCCAGAGTAGTGATCGAATACGCAGGCCCGGAAAACGCGCGTACGCCGCTCACCAGCAGCATCGCCGCCGCCACCGCTTGCCCCACCACCGGAATCGCCGACGCCGCGCCACGGCGCAGGATAAACCCGGTCAGCCCGGCCAATGCCGTACCACTCAACGCCGTGGTGGCCGATCGGCCGACATCGAAACGGCTGAATAACCCCTGTTCCTTTTGCGCGGCGGCCTTGAGTTGCGCGTCGAACACCTGCCGGTCAGCGTGACTGAGCTTGTCCTTGTACTGCTCGATGAGTTTTTCCGCGACCTGAGCTTCCAGGTCTGCCAATTCAACGGTATCGAGCGGCACGTCGAACTTGATGCCCAAGCGCCGCACCACATCTTCGGCGATCTGGCGATAGCTCACGCCATGGCCACGGGCCAGGTTCATAAAGGTATCGCCGCCCATGCGTTGCAACTCGATGGCCAGCTTGAGCGGCTCACGCACCGTCGCATCGACGGATGCACTGCGCTTCTGCGCCATCAGTTCGGCGAGGAACTTCAACTCTTCCGGCCGCGCCTGCACCAGCGTCGGGAAAAGCTCTGCGTCTTCTTCGGCAAAACGTACCTCGGTGCTGCGCTGGTCCGAGCGGATCATGCCGCGCCGCTCGTGCAACAGGTCGGTGTACTGCACCACCGTCTGCAACTGCGGCCAATAGGCGGCGTGGTCGAAGCTTGCCAGGTGCACGTTGGTGACCTTGGCCTTGAGCGCCGGCGTCACCGGTATCGCGTAACGGCCAATGCAGCGCTCGGTATCCGGCTTCATGGCCAGGGCCCAGTCCTTGCTGGAATGGCAGTTGATCACGCGCCCCTTGAGTGGCGCCGACACGTCATCCCACGGGCTTGACGTGCAAATCGCACCGCCCATCAACAGCAAGTTGTCCAACGGCAGTTCGCGGGCGGTTTCAGGGCTGGCCAGCAGGCTCTTGACCAGAATGCGCGCGCCCAGGGAATGGCCGATCAGGTTGATACGCCGCACCTCAAGGGACTCACCGTGCAGGTAGCTGGCGAGCTCCGGCAACAGGCTCCTGGCGACTTCGTCCACCCGCGCCTCGACGCTTTTATAGTGGTCGAGAAAATACGCAATGGCCTTGCCCACCCCCACCGTCGCAGCGCCCAGGCTACCGCCGCCGAGCATCGCGCCCATCACATCCTTGAAGGGGGCAAACAGGTTTTCCAGGAAATGCCCGGCTGGCCAGAACAGCATCAGGTTGGTCGAACCTTCGATGCCAGCCAACTGCGCCTTGAAGCTACCCAGTTGCTGCCGGTTGAAGAACGCCGAATAACCGTGAACGTAGAGATTGAGCACTTCGCCCTGGGGCTCGCCACACAGTACAAACGTGGGCTTGCGGGTACGGTGCATTTCATCCCACTGCTGCTGCATGGGTCGGTGACTCCTGGTGAAGAGGGAGGGCGATAGTATCAAAGGCTGTGGTTCAACGGCGTGCCGCTGGGGAGAAGGCCTCCGTTGGTCTATCCAGTCATGTGCGGCAAGAGTGGGGATGGCACCCGCGTTCAGTAGGCAAAATTGTCGATCTTGACCTGACCATCAGGAAACGTCGCAATGATCTCCAACTCACCGCCCATCGCACGGATGTAGTTGCGCAACGTGCTGATGTACATGTCGGTGCGCCGCTCCATCTTGGAAACGGCCGCCTGGTTGATATTCAATGCCTTGGCCAGGCTCTCCTGGCTCAGCTGCTGAGCCTTGCGCAGCTCGTGCAGGGGCATTTCCTTGAGGTGTTGCTGGAACAACTGCTTTGCCTCGGCTCGAGACTCCGGCGTCATGCCGGCTTGAAGTTCAGCGAATTTTTTAGCCATGGGTACGGCCCTCTCTACGCAATGATTCCAAATGTAGGTCATACAGCTTTTCTGCTGCTGGGACTTGCTCGTCATACCATCGTCGTTGGCCGGTTTTATCACCGCCGAGCAGCAAGAGCGCGCATCGTCGCGGATCGAAAACGTACAACACTCGATAGGGTCTCCCCGCATGCTGTATGCGCAGTTCACGCATGCCGCCATGCCGGGAACCCTTGATGTCACTGCTGTGTGGAAAGCGCAAACCCGGCCCGAAAAGCCCCAGTAAATCAACGCTGGCAGACACCGAGACTTGCTCCTTTGCGTCCAATTGTTCCCACCAAGCTCCGAATTCATCCGTGTATTCAATGTCCCAATCCATGCAAATATGCCACCTAAGGAATATAAACTCAAGAGCATAAAAGTTAGTAGACGAACCGGACGAACCGCCACTTGCTCACGCAGGGGAATTGTTTGTACATCTTTCGAGACGGGCCGCAGGACCTTCAGTTCGCGACAGGAATAAGGCTTTCCCATGGCCTCACGCGCTGCAAAAACACAATTATCAAATTGTAAAAAGCGCTCTAATACGCGCCTGTCGATTTGGTTTTGAAGAGCCTGGAGTTCGCAATGCCCCATGAAGGCAACCTGTTACAAGCAGCCGTGGTGTTCCTGCTCGCCGCCGTGCTGACCGTGCCCCTGGCCAAGCGTCTGCAGCTGGGTGCGGTGCTGGGTTATCTGTTTGCCGGTGTGATCATCGGCCCGTCCGTGCTGGGCCTGATCGGCAACCCGCAAAGTGTCGCGCAATTCTCCGAGCTGGGGGTGGTGTTGCTGTTGTTCATCATCGGCCTGGAATTGTCGCCCAAGCGTCTGTGGGTGATGCGCAAGGCGGTGTTTGGCGTCGGCCTGGCCCAGGTGCTGCTGACCGGCGTGGTGATGGGCGCGGTAGCGCTGTGGCTGTTTGGCCAGGCGTGGAACAGCGCCATCGTGCTGGGACTAGGCCTGGCGCTGTCGTCGACGGCCTTTGGCCTGCAAAGCCTGGCCGAACGCAAGGAGTTGAACCAGCCACACGGTCGCCTGGCATTCGCCATCTTGCTGTTCCAGGACATCGCCGCGATTCCGCTGATCGCTCTGGTGCCGCTGTTGGCCGGAAGCAATCACCCGACCACCGAAGCCGAGGGCCTGCGGCATGTCTTGCAGGTGCTGGGCAGCATCGCCGTGGTGATCATCGGCGGTCGCTATCTGTTGCGGCCGGTGTTTCGCATCGTCGCCAAGACCGGCCTGCGTGAAGTCTCCACCGCCACCGCGTTGTTGGTGGTGATTGGGACCGCCTGGTTGATGGAGCTGGTGGGCGTGTCCATGGCCCTTGGCGCCTTCCTCGCCGGCCTGCTGCTGGCGGACTCGGAATACCGCCACGAACTGGAATCCCAGATCGAGCCGTTCAAGGGCTTGTTGTTGGGGCTGTTTTTCATCAGCGTGGGCATGGGCGCCAACCTCGGTTTGCTGCTCAGCTCGCCGCTGGTGGTGATCGGGCTGACGCTGCTGCTGATCGGTTTGAAACTGCCCCTGCTCTACGCCGTGGGCCGCCTGGTGGGCGACCTCAACCGGGAAAGCGCCCTGCGCTTGGGCGTTGTACTGGCGGCCGGCGGCGAATTTGCCTTCGTGGTGTTCAAGATCGGTCGCGACCAGGGCCTGTTCGAACCCCACCTGTACGACATTCTGGTGCTGACCATCACCCTCTCCATGGCCGTGACCCCGCTGCTGTTGCTGGTGTGCCCAAAGCTGTTCAAGCCCAAGGTCAAGCCGGTGGAAGTACCCGAGGAATACCGCACCATCGAAAGCGATGCGCCGCGCGTGGTCATCGCCGGCATGGGCCGCATGGGCCAGATCGTCGCGCGCATCCTGCGCGCGCAGAACATTTCATTCATCGCCCTGGACACCTCGGTGGAAACCATCGAGCTGACCCGCAGCTTCGGCGGCATGCCGGTGTTCTACGGCGACCCGCAACGCCCGGAGATCCTGCACGCGGCCAAGGTCGACCAGGCGGAGTTCTTCGTGATCGCCATGGATGACCCGGAGATCAACATCAAGACCGCCGAGTTGGTGCGCAACCTCTACCCGCACATGAAGATCATCGCCCGCGCACGTAACCGCCAGCACGTGCATCGCCTGGTGGACCTGGATGCTTCGCCGATTCGCGAGACGTTCTACTCCAGCCTGGAAATGAGCCGCCGCACCCTGGTCGGCCTCGGCTTGAGCCAAGCCCAGGCCGACGCACGCATCACCCGCTTCAAGAACCACGACTTGCAAGTGCTGGCCGCGCAACACGCGGTGTACGACGACGCCGCCAAGGTCATGCAAACCGCCCAGGAAGCGCGGACGGAACTGGCGCGGCTGTTCGAGATGGATCGACTTGAGGAAGAGTCCGACAAGGTGTGAAGTTGGGGATGAACGATTTTGCGAAAATTCTGACAGAATACGGCGCAATTTCGTTTATCCCTGGAGCGCTTCATGGCCACTTTCACCAAGACCGCCGCCCTGCTGGCCCTCGCGCTGACCGCCGGCAGCGTTTTCGCCGCTTCCAAGCCGGCCACGCAAACCATCTCCACCTTGGGCGGCAAGTTCACCTTCACTCTGCCCAAGGCCTATGTTGCCGACACCCTGCCGGCCGGCAAAACCGAAGACGGAACGGCGGACACCCAAGGTACGATGTACGCCAACCAGACCACGAAAAGCGTAGTGATCGTCGCCGAGACCGTGCGCAACGACGGGGTGAACATCAAGGAAAACGACGCGCAGTTCCTTGACGGTGCCGTGGCCGGTTTCATCAAGGACCAGAGCGCTGCCCTGCCTGACTTCAAGAAACAGAGCGAGAAAAAGCTGACGTTCAAGGGCCTGGGCCTGCGCCAGGTGGACAGCACCGCGACCCAGGGCGGCGGCAAGACCTTGAACTCCACGTTCCTGGGTGGCTCGGGTAATCACCTGTTGGTGATTCAGGCCATTTCGCGGGCTGATGATGCGAAAGGGCATGCCGCGTTGGTAAAGCAGATTACCGGCGGCAAGTAACCCGATTCTGCATACGACATAGATCCATGTGGGAGCTGGCTTGCCTGCGATAGCCATACGTATCTACACAACTCTCAACGACTGAAAAATATCCCTGTAGTGAGCGGGCTTGCCCCGCGCTGGGTGGCGAAGCCGCCCCATTAAGAACACTGCAGTGTTTCAGATAGAACACAGTTGCCTGGTTTGGGGCGGCTTCGCCACCCAGCGCGGGACAAGCCCGCTCACTACAAAAATGTGTAGATACCTATGCTGCGATAGCGGTGGAACAGGTGATAAATCATTCACGGATCACCGCTATCGCAGGCAAGCCAGCTCCCATATTTTTTGACCGTGTTTATTTCAGGCTTTTCTCCAGCCAGGCCTTCAAGTCCTGCACCTCTGCCTCGCTGACGGTGTGGTTCATCCCCGCATACCCATGAAACTCCGGCTTCAACCCCAACCCCGTCAGCACCTCATTCGCCTGGGTCGCCGACGCGTACGGCAGCACCTGGTCCAACGTGCCATGGCCAATAAAGATCGCCAACTTGTCCAGTGCCTCATCCCGCTTCAACTGCGCCTTGAGCACCGGTAACACGCTGCCACTCAACGCCGCGATCCCACGCACCAACTGCGGGTCACGCAACGCCACTTCGTACGACATGATCGCGCCCTGGCTGAAACCCACCAGGAACACCCGGTCGCTGCGAGTGTGGTACTTGGCGGTGGCTTTGCCGACAAAATCCTTGATCAGCCGGGCACTGCTCTGCAGGTCGGCCGTCACGCCGTCGTACTCGCCGTCGCCGGGGGTCTTGGTAAACCAGCGGAATCCATTCGCGTCCACCGGCATGGGCGCCCGCACCGACAAGTAGGTCCAGGTAGCGGGCAATGCGTCCTTGATACCGAACAGGTCTTGCTCGTTGCTGCCGAAACCGTGCAGGAAAATCACCAGCGGCTGGTTACGTGCGTTGCCCTGGGTCTGTTCCAGGTAAGACAACGGCAAATCGGTGTGCAGCGTATCGTCGGCATGGGCGGTGCCGACCAGCAGGGTCAGCGCCAGGGCGAACAGTTTGAGCATGGGAGGTTACCTCATGGTTTGCGTAACAGATAAGTGTCCATGATCCAGCCATTTTCCAGGCGCGCGGCCTTGCGCACCCGTTCGATTTCTTGCGCTACCTCGCTGACTTTGCCGCTGATGAGGATCTCGTCCGGCGTGCCCAGGTAGGCCCCCCAATAAATCTCCAGGTCTTGATCGGCCACGGTGCGGTAGGCGTCGTCGGCGTCGAGCATGACCACCAGGGTATCGGCATCACTCGCCTGCCCCGCCGCCAGGCGCCGCCCGGTGGTGATCTCGACGGACTTGCCAATGCGGTTCAACGCCACTTTGTGCTGCGCGGCCAGGGCCTGGACGCTGGTAATACCGGGGATCACTTCGAACTCGAAGGTGCAACGGCCACTGGCCAGGATCGCCTGCAGGATGCGAAGGGTGCTGTCGTACAGCGCAGGGTCGCCCCAGGCGAGGAAAGCGCCCACTTCACCGTCAGCCATTTCCTCGTTGATCATGCGCTCGAAAGTCTGCTGCTTGTCGCGGTTGAGGTCCTGCACGGCCGTGGTGTAGTCGATATCGCCACGCGCGCGCTCGGGGCACGCGGCCTCGACGAAGCGGTAGCCGGGCTCGGTGATGTAGGTCTGGCAGATCTCGCGGCGCAGGTCGATCAACTTGTCTTTGCTCTGGCCCTTGTCCATCAGGAAAAACACGTCGGTGCGGTTCAGCGCCTTCACGGCCTGCATCGTGATGTAGTCAGGGTTGCCGGCGCCGATGCCGATGATCAGGATGCGTTTCATGGGTTGCTCTCAGTGCGGGGTTTGGATTTTGCCATGTTCAGGTGTCTGGGCGTGAGCTTCCAGGCGCAGGCGCCATACCTCGTTGAAGCGCAGCTCGGTCGCGGACAAAGGCTCGACGTCGATCCGGTAGAACATCGCCAGCCCCAGCTGCATGACGTGCAACATCGCGGCGCGGATGACGAAGGGATGGGTGATGGCCACCACATGGCCAGGCTGGGTCTCCAAGGATTTCAGCCACTGCGCCACGCGCGCGAACAGCGCATCCATAGACTCACCGCCATGGGCCCTGAAGGTGCTGTCCGTCAGCCAGGCGTTCAACTCGTCGTGATTGAGCTGGTTGATGAACTGACCTTTCCACACGCCGAAATCAGCATCGCGCAGAGCGTCGTCGCTCACGGCTTCAGCTGCGAACAAGCCCGCTGTCTGCCGGGTCCTCGCCTCCGGCCCGCACAACAGGCGCGCGGTGTTCTTGTAGCGGTCGGCCAAGGACAATGCCGCGCCTTGCCAATCCATCGCCACCGCCTCGTCCTGGGGAAAACGCCCCTGTTTTTGCAAGGGCGTCATGGCATGGCAAATCAGTGTCAAACGAGTAGCCTGCATCACGAAATGTTTCAACGACTAGGACGGGCTACCAAGACTGGCGCAGTTATCGCCGGGGCGCAACGCCTTGTGCCAGATAGAGCACCTGGAAACCCGTTCCCGAATGCTCGACGTCCAGTGCCTTGGCCGACAAGGTAAACCGCACCAGTCGCCACGCCTGCACATCCAGCGCCAGCAGCACCGCGAATGTGTCGCTGCAATCCGCCACCTGTTGATTGCGGCGCTTCTCCTTGGCCAAGACCTCGGCCCGATCCGCGTCAGGCTCCAGCGCCCATTCTTCCCGGTACAAACTCAACGCGCCCTGCGCCGGGCCACGGTGTAGATCCAGCGGCAACCAGCTCTCGATATGCGGGCGGCCAAAGCTGTCGAGCACTTTCTGAAACCGCTGCCCCAGCAGAAAGTCGGCGGCCTCGTGGCCCCGGCTGGAGCGGTGGACGTGAGCGAGCAATACGCTTTACCGCCGTTGCCCGTCAGCGAAGTGGTGCTCCACAGCCGCATCAGCGATGGCCGTTCCAAGGAGACGTTGCGCGCACTGAGTGCAACCTTCCGAGGCGTGTTGCAACGCTAGGATGAACCCTCCACGGACCTTTTTATGGGCGAAAAAGCTGCCGCGGCTTGGCCGGGTTCGACGACAAAGTCGTCAATCAAACCACTCCCGCCGCCCCTCGAACGTACCGACGATCAACTCCACAATCATCCGCACCGCCTCGGCATCGCGCACTTGCACATTCACCGCCATCCACACCTGGCGTTGCATGCTTTCGGCCAATAGCCCCGGCAGCGCCACCAGGCCACGGTCGAAACTGCTCATATAGTGCGGCAGCAAGCCGATACAGGCACCGCAGCGGATCATCTCGAGCATCAGCGAATACGCATGCACCTGCACGACTGCCGCCAAACGCTGCTGCACCACGTGGTTCCACGCCTGCAACGCGCCCACCTGCGCATCAGGCTGCCATTGCACCAGCATGTAGTCGTCGAGGTCTTCCACACTGTCCGGCCGTGTCGTCAGCCGTGAATACCGCTTGGCGATATGCGGCAAATACTGCAAACGCGCCAGGGCCCGCGGCGGCTGGGTGGCAAAGCTCGGGCCAGGCACGGGGCCATCGGCATCCGACAGCCACAGCACTACATCCACATCCACCGCTTGCAGCGACAACGGGCTGTCGATGGAGACGATCTCCAGCCGCACGCTGGCATTTCTGCGCAACAAAGCGATCAGGTCGCGCCCAAGGATGTCATGCAGGATCGGCTCAGCCACCGCCAGCCGAATCAACGGCTGCTCCGTCACCGGCAAGCGCCGTTCATGGGCCAGGGCAATCAGTTGCGCCTGCAACTGCTGGCCATCGCGACTGAGCACCAAGCCATTGCCCTGATAGCTGAACAGTGAATGGCGCACCTGCTGTTCCAACTGCGCCAGGCGCTTGCGCAACAGCGTGGCCTTGATATTCAAACTGCGCGCCGCCTGCATGAAACAGCCGCAGCGCGCGCTGACCAGGAAGTAGCGCGCCACCTGCGGGTCGATCTCATCGGCCTGGGCCAGCCAGGTGCCGCGCGCCTCGCCCGGCGTGCGATAAACGGACGGCCCCCGAGGGGCGGACGGTTCCAGCAATACCATGGGAGACTCCCTGTCTTGTCAATCGGTGCATCCAGTGCGGGTTGACGCGGGTTACTCCAGCACCTTGTTCAACTCGGCGCCGTCGATGCTCAGGGTGGCCGTGTTGAGCATGCCTTCCAGATAGGCCTTGGCGATCTGCTCCTGGCGCTGGGTACGCAAGGCTTGTGTCAGGCGTTCACGCAGTTCGTCGAGGGTCGCGGTGCGCGCCGGCTGTTGCCCGGTGAGCTTGAGCACATGAAACCCCGCTGCGCTTTGCACCACGTCCGACACCGCACCGACCTTCAGACGCGACACCGCATTGCGTACTTCCGGCACCAGCTGTTGCAGGGGTTGCATGCCCGAGTCGCCGCCGCGCGCGGCGGAGTCGGTGTCCTGGGAAAACTGCGTAGCCAGCCCGGCAAAATCGGCTGGCGCCGCCTGGGCACGTCGGCTCAACTCCTGGGCCTGGCGACGCACAGCGTCGACCGATTGCGGGTCATTCACCGCGAGGAAAATCTGGCTCACCCGGTACAACGGCGGCGTTACCCATTGTGCCTTGCCGCTGTCGTAAGCCTGCTGCAACTCGGCCGCGCTGGGATAGTCGGCCGGCACTTGGCTGACCGACAGCATGTAGTCGCGGAACACGATCTGCTCCGTGGCGGCGCGGGTCTGCTGCTCTACTTCGGGGCGTTGGCGCCAGCCTTGGGCGTCGGCTTGTTCGAGCACGGCTTTTTGCGCCAGGCGTGAACGAATCCAGCTTTCCAACGCCCCCCGGTTACCGCGCAATTGCTCGCGGGACTCGGTTGGCAGGCTGGCGAGCACGCTTTTCAGCTCCGGCAGGTCAATCTGCTGATTGCCCAGGCGTGCCACCGCCGGGCCGGCCGCTGCGGCGCTGAGTACCGGCGCCGGTTGCTGCGCCGCCACCGGGTCGCTGCCCGGTCGCAGGCTCAAGCCCACCGCCACCACCAGCAAGGCCAGCGCGCCCGCGCCGACCATCAGGGTTGGTTTCTTCACAGTACGGGCGCCTCTTCGTCAATCGATGCAGCCTGCAACTGCGCCGCCTGCTGGCTGTACTCACGCAGGTAGACGATAAACTCCTGCAACAGGCGGTCCCACAATTCCAGCTGGCTACGCAGGTGCGTGGCGCCGACGCCGGCCACCACCACGTCCATTTCCATCAGCAAGAATTCGCCCTGCACCGACAACCGCGCAAAGCGTCGCGAGGCGTTCCACACCTGGGCCAACCCTTCAGGCAACTCGCCCTGGATGCGCAACGCGCAGCTGTAGGTGAAGTCCACATAGTTGCCCTGCTCCGCCGCCGGGTTACCGAAACGCACGGCGAAGCCGATGCCCTGGCTGGCGCTGAGCAATTGCACGATGCCATTTTGTGCGGTCTGGTTAACCCGGTAACCGGCTTCCTGCAGCAATTCGGTGAGGCTCTGGGGGGTGACGCTGGTGATCAAATCGCTCATGGTGATTCTTCCCTGTCTCTATCAATGATTGGCGGTTGCCTGGGGCGCATCGAAACGGCTCTTGTACAAATCGTCGCCAAAGCCTTGGGCCAGTTCCTCGAACTTGACCCGCGCGCTGCTGGCGAACGGCTGGCGGATACTCATCACCTCGGCCACATCGATTTTTTCGTAGGCCGCGAGCAACTGCTGGGCCACGCCGTACATCTGTTGATTCTTGACCGAACATTGCTGCACCTGTGTGTCACGTTCGCCCAAGGACGCCTGCAAGCGGGCGCGCTCGGCTTCTTTGCCCTTGGCCAGCACCAGCAGTTCCTCATAGGCCTTCTTGAACTTGCCGATCTGCTCGTTACTCGCCGCCACCTGGGCTTGCGCCTGGCTGTGCAGGTTCTGTTGCTGGCCGGCCAGTTGCTCGGCCACGCCCCGAGCCTTGTCCAGCTCGGCCGTCAGTTGCTTGATTTGCGCCTGGGCCTGCTTGGCCTGGTTTTCGGCGGCCAGGCGTGCGGCGCTGGCCTGGGCCTGTTCGCTTTGCAAAGCCTGCAATTGCTGGGTGGTGCTGCGCAGTTGCGTGCGCAGGCGCTCTTCCATGCCTTCAGCCGACGCCGCCGTGGCGACGAACACCAAGAGCAGCGCGCAGATTCGCGTATTCATGTGGCATCTCCCTGCGCATCAAAAGCGCGTGTTGAGTTCCAGTTGCATCACATCGACTTCGAACGGTGCGCCATACACTTCCGATGCACTCAACCAGCGCGCGCTGGCGTAGATGTTCTTTTCGATGCCGTAGTTGGCGCCAATGAAGTAACCCTTGGCGTTGGTGCCGCCCAGGTGAAACGAGGAATCGTTGAAGCCGTCGGGCAAGGCGTCGGGCTGGATGTACTTGTAGCCGGCCAGCACGTTCCAGTCGCCGCGTTTGCGCATTTCCATCGCGCTGCCGAGGGTGAACGAGACCATCAGCGCATTGCCGCCACTTTCAAACTGGCCGTTGCTGTTGACGTTATTGACGATCTGGCCTTCGCTGCGCTTGAGCATCTCGCCCTTGTCGTAGCCCAGGTTGTGAATGAAGTTACCCTGGGTGCGCAGCTTGAAGTCGCTGGGCAGCTCGGTGTCCCAGGCCAGGTTAAGGTCCAGAACGTTGAACTTGGACGCCAGTCCCACGTACTGCGGATCGGGTGTTCTGGCCGGGTCCGCCGGATTGACGGTGTTGTTACGCAGCAGGAACACGCTGTTGCCTTTTTGCATGAAGGCCACACGCGAGCCATCGCTGTCGCAGCCCGGTGCCCCGGCCCACGGTGAGCAAGGGCTGGAACGTTCGCCCTCGATGTCCTGAAACTGGTAATAGGCTGCGGCGAGCTTCAAGCGGTTACTTTGGTTGATCCTCCAATCGGCGCCGATTTGCCCGCCGAACAGCCATTTGGTCTCACTGTCTTGCTTGTCGATGCCGTTGCTGCTCGCGGCATCCGAGGTGTACTCGACCGGGAAGGCGCCGAGGGTGCCGAACAGGCCCCAGTCGCTGTTGAGCTTATGGTTGAAGATGGCGGCCACGCCGTCGAAATTGAGGTCGTTGGAATACATCATGTCGGTGGAATAGAACGGGTTGCCGATTCGCCCCCCGGTCAACGTCACGTCATCACTGCTTTTCCAGCTCAGATAACCCTGGTCGAGCCAGATGTCCTTCTTGCCGAAACCGCCGCCCAGGGTCTGGGTGGTGGACACCGGGCTATTGTCGGAACCGGTGCCCAGGCGAATACCGGCGGTCCAGTCCGGCGCCAGCAGCGCTTTCATGCCCAGGCGTGCGCGCAGGCGGAACAGGTTTTCGCGGTCTTCGCGGGTATTGAGCAGCGGTGGCAATTTGCTGTTGGTGTTTCGGTTGACGTCGTAAGGCCCACTGTCATTGAGCTTGGCGTAATCGAGGATTTCATTGCTGTTGTTGCCCGAGAAGTAGCGTGACTCGTCGCGCAGGCGGATATCGCCGTCAAAGGTGACGCGCGAGACCCAGTCGGGAAAGGTATTGGGCTGGGCCCAGTTTTCCTGTTTGGCGGTGGCCATGACCTCGGCCTTGACCTGATCGCGGATCTGATCGCGCACCGCTTGCGGCACATACTGCACGCGCACATCGCCGGGCGCAGCCGTGGGGCCGCTGGCGACCACCGGGGCTGCATTGGCCTGGCGCGCCTGTTGGGCTTCTTTTTCCGCCTGGGCGATCAGCCCGTTGGCGGTGTCCTGGGTAAGCACGCCTTGCTGCACCAGCAGGCGGATCAGGTTGATGGTGACGTTTTCCGATGGCGCAACCGGGGCAGCCGTCGCCTGGCCGACCAAGGTCGCGATGACGATGCCAACCGCCAGGGTCAGTCGATTCACGGGGGAAATCATGTGTACGCAACTCCTGTAAAAAATGACCAGAAAATAAGGTTGATCAATCCGGGCGTCGGCCCTTGAGGGACAGACGTACCGGCATCGTCACGGACGCCGGCACACGCTGCGTGGCATGGGGCGCACGCAAGGCCGCCAGCACCTGGGCATCGGTTTCGGCATCGCCGCTGGACTTGACCAGCTCGACACGCGTGACCTGGCCTTCGGCGCTCAGCCACAAATCCGCCTGCACCGCGTAAGCCTTCTTGCGCAACTGCGGGTCATCGCGCAGCAAGCGCTGAAACAGCCCCGCCAGGTACTGTTTGTAAGTGCCGGTGCCAAGGCCGCCGCCACCGGATCCGGCCATACCGCCACCCTTGCCGGCACCGATGTTGAAACCGTCATTGCCCGACTGAGCATCGCCATCGATCTGCATCGGGTTGGCCAGGTCGTCGGCGGGTGAAGGCGGTGCCTCCTCGGCCGGCTTGACCTCTTCCGGCTCAGGCGTGGGCACAGGTTCCGGTATTTTTTCCTCAACCTGAGGCTCGGGTTCCTTGGGTTTTTCCGGCGGCGGTGGCGGTGGCGGCGGCAACGGAATAATCGTCGGCACCTTCGGCGCTTCGCGGCGTACGCCACTCATGTCATTGGCCCACTGCCACAAGAACCAGGCCGCCACGGCGCCCAGCAGCAGGCCGGCGCCCCACTTCAACGGGCGCAACGGCGGTTTGTTTTTCGCAGGCGATGGCGTGATCGGAATTTGTGCGGTCATCACTCAGCCCTGGCTCGGTTTGCCGGTGACCAACCCGACCTGGGACAGCTCCAGCCGGCGCAACAGGTCGAGCACTTCGATGACCTTCTGGTACTGCACCATCGCATCGCCGCGCACGATCACCGGGAAATCCGGGTTCAGCGCTTTCTCGATACGCAGGCGCTCTTCCAGCTCGCCGAGGGTCACCGGGTAGGCATCAAGGAACACCTGGCCACCGTCATTCACGGAGATCGCCTTGGTCTTGGCCTCCGACAACGACACCGAAGCGCTGGCTTTGGGCAGGTGGATCTGGATGCCCGAGACCTGGGCGGTGGCGGTGAGAATAAACATCACCAGCACCACCATCAGCACGTCCACCAGGGGCGTGATGTTGATGCTGTCGACGGCGGCATCATCGTCGTCGTCATGGGAGCTGTTTACGGAAGCCATGGCGATTCTCCTCAGGCCGGAACCGGTGCGTGATGGGCAACGCGGTGCGCCGCTTCACTGTGCTGGCTCTCGCCGTGCATTTCCGCCAGGCGGGTGATGAACTCGTCGACGAACACGCGCATGTCCGCACTGACTTCCTTGTTGCGCGTGATCAGGCGGTTGTAGCCGAACAGCGCCGGGATCGCGACGAACAGGCCCATGGCCGTGGCCAGCAAGGCCGCCGCCATACCCGGCGCGATGGCGTTGATGTTGACGTCACCGGCCATCGCCGTGCCGAGGAACACCACCATGATCCCCAGCACCGTACCGAGCAGGCCGATGTAGGGGCCGCCGGCGATGGCGTTGGACAGGGTCGAGAGTTTGGAGCTGAGCGCCTGGTTTTCGCGGGTGCGCACACCGTCCATGGAGCAGCGGATGGCTTCGATGGTCGCGGCCGAGACCGATGAGGTGTCGGCGCCCTGGGCGCGGCGGGTGCGGATCTCCTTGACCGCCACCAGGTACAGGCGCCACAGCGAAGAATGGGTCAGACGCTCAGCCAGTTGCGTGTCGTCGGCGTACATCTCCAGGCGGGTGCCGATCTGCGCGAAGTGCTCGCGGAAGATCTCGTTGGCACTGCTGAGGCGGCTGACCTGGCGGTTCTTGCGCAGCATGATCACCCACGACTGGAACATCATCGCCACCAGCACCAGGATGATCACCCAGGCGTCCACCGGTACGGCGTTGAGCAGGAAGCCCAGGCTACCGAAACCTATGCCGGACTGTTCTTCGTCCACGCCATAGGCCGTAAGCTTCGACTCGGCACCCTGGGCATTGGCATCGGCCAGCAACAGTGCCGCCGGGCGCGCCACCTTGGACAGGCGCAGCTCATCGATTGCCCCGGCGAATGGCAGGTGCGTGCTGCCTGTTTCCGGCAGATCGGCGCCAATGGCCAGTTGGGAATTGAAGGCCGGCAAGGCGACGGCCAGGGTCGCGGTTTCGCGGCCATTCACATACAGCGTGACCTTGTCACCTTCGGCGGTGAATGCCAGGTGCTGCCATTGGCCGGGGTTGAGCGGTTGGGTCGACACGGCGCGCTGGCCGTCGATCTCGACGAACGGCATGCCTTGGTTCAACCCCAGCAACAGGCTGTGGGGGCCGTCGCGGCGGGCCAGCAGCACCTGCTCGCCACTGGCCTGGTCCAGGCGCAGCCAGGCGCTGAAGGTGAACGCGCCGCCGGCAACCTGTTGCAGCGATGGGCTGGCCGGCAGCATCAGCGGCTGGCCGCCGAGCTGCAAGGCGCGGCCGATCACGCCGTCGATGCTCACGCCGGTGGCGTTCAGCGCGGTGTTGGCGTAGGCCGTGGTGTCACGGGGCGGTGTGGCATTGGCGCCATCGAAGTGGTAAAGCGCGGTGTAGTTCGGGTCGAAGGTCAGTTGGCCGTTGGCGCTGGCCGCAGCCTTCTGGTTGCCGTAGTACATCCACAGGTCCTGACGCTGGCCGCCTTCGACCTTGGGCACATCGACCCAAATCAGCGCCATGCCCATCAACGGGTCGAAGCTTTCGATCTGGTGGTTGAACACGGTCTTGTCATCGGCACTCACAAAGCGCAGGTCGGCGCCGTCATCCTTGACCCCGTCAAAGCTGAAGTTGCCGGTGTGCAGGCGCACCAGCAGCGCGGTGCGGCCCAGGGCCTGGTTGATCGCGGCGCCTTGGGCGGTGGTGTCCACCGAAATCTGTTTGCGGTAGTGCCAGTCGTCCTGCCACCACGCTTGGGCAGTGGCCGGGAGCGCGATGCCCAGGCAGATCAACAGGCTCAGGAATAGGCGTTGCATGGGTGAAATCTCCGGAAGAAAAAGTCAGAAAGTCGCCTGCACACTGAAGTGCAGTCGCGAGTCCTGTTTCTGGGTGTTCGGTCCATCGAGCAGCGGGTAACCCCAATCCAGGCTGCCGGACAACCATTTGCTCAAACTGGCGCGGGTGCCCAGGCCGACACTGGCCAGGCTGTATTCGTCTTCTTGTTCGGGCAGCGGGTCGTGCAGGCGCAGGCGCGCGCCTTCGGCGAACGCATAAAAGCGCCACTCCTGCACATAACTGCCGAGAAACTTGGCCAGGGACGGCGTGCGCAGTTCCTGGGAGAGCAAGTAGCCCTCGTCGCCGGTGCGCTCGGCCGCGAGGTAACCGCGCACCGAGGTGGCGCCGCCGGCGGAATACTGTTCGTTGGACACCAGCGGTCCGGAGGCGAGCTGGAAGCCGCCTTTGGTCGCCGACTGCCAATCGTTGGTGAAGGTGTAGGTGAACGTGGCATCGCCCTTGAGCGCCGCGAAACTCGGGCTGGCGTTCCAGCGCTTGGCGGAAAACTCCTGCGCATCGCTGCCGTAGCCGAAGAACGCACGGGTGCCGACCACCAGGTTCAAGCCCAGGCCCAGCTGGGATTTTTCGCTGTAGCGGTAGCCGTTGTAGCCGAAGGTGAACGGCGCGTACTTGAGCGGCACCTGATCGCTGCTGCTGCCCAGTCTCAACTGCTCATCGAAGTCTTTGAAATCGATGCCGAAGGAAAACGAATTGGCCCAATTGCCGGCGGCGGGCAGGTTGTAGATCGTCGACACGCCGTAGGAATGGCCTTTGCCCAACACGTTGCTGCCGCCGATGGTGGCGATATTGCTGTCGGACTGGTAACCGGAGAACTGCAGGGTCCAGCGTTCATCCAGCGGCGCGCTGTAAGCGCCTGACCACACCTCGGCGTTCGAGGTGTCCTGGGGGGCGGTGAAGTAGGTCAGGGAAACGCTGTGGCCCAGTTGCCACAGGTTGTCGTAACCCAGGGTGGCGACCGAGCGCAGCTTCTCGGTGTCAGCGCTGTAATCATTGTTCAGGCCGAGGCTGGCATGCCAGGGGTTCTGGTCTTCGACCTGCAAATCCACATCCATGGTGCCCGGCCGCTGGCCTTCGCGCACCAGTGGCGTGACCTGCCGACCGGCACTGCGGTTGAGCCCGGCCAGTTGGGTTTGTACCGTGGCGAAATCCGGTACCGCGCCTTCTTTCAGCGCCGGGACTTGCTCGCGGATCTCCACCGGTGAATAGTGCTTGGCACCGACCACACGCACACGGCCGACCTTGGTTTCGCTGACTTGCAGGTAGACGATCCCGTCGTCGACCTTCTGCTCCGGCAACTCGACAAACACCGACTGGTAGCCGCGCGACTGGTAGATCTTCTGCAGCGCATCGCGGGCGCCTTCGATATCGGCCAAGGTCTTTTGCGGGCCGAGAAACGGATACACCGCCTCCTCAATGGTCGCCGCATCCAGCGCCGTGTTGCCGCGCACGAAATACTCGTTGACGTCGACCTTGCGCGCCGCCGCTTCCTCATCGGCCAGCGCCGTTTGCGTCAGGCTCCAAAGCGTCACGCAACACAGCGCCAGCGTTAATTTGAACAGATGCTCCACATCGCCCCCTGACTTTCTATTTTTGTGCGCCATCGCCGATTGCCCGGCGTGCGGCCTGCTCAATTGCTGGTGATCGAGGTGTTGCCGTGCCGGGCCAGCCAGGTGTGCAGCAAGGCGAAGTTCAACGAGAACTCCGGCATGTGCAGCAAGGCGCCACAAAACACGTCACCGATGATTTTCTGGATCAGTTGCACCGCACGCGGGTTGTGCAGCAGCGTGGCGATGTCGCGGGTCAGTGCATGGCTGCTCCAGACCTTCTGGTTCAGGTCCAGGCCGACAAACCAGCGAAACAGCAGGTTGTAATTCAGCTGTTCGTGCAGTTGCTGCTCGCTGGGCACCGAATACAGCAGTTGCAGCAAGAGGATCTGCAGCACGGTGTGCGGAGCGATCGACATCGGCGCTTCAGCCACCAGCCAGTCACGATGTTGTTCAAGCACCTCATCGATCTGTGGGCGCAGCAACACCAGCGAATGCCCCGCCGGAATGTAGCTGGACACTTCTTTCAGCGCGCCCTGCCAGTCGTCCTGCGAGACGATCCATACCCACGGTGCGCCGTAGCGATACACCGAAACCGGCTTCTTGCGCGCCGCTTCGACGATCTTCGACAAGCGCTGGTCGAGCTCCTGCATACCTACTTTCGAGTAACGTTCCATAGTTCCCACGTGCCCCACTCCTGGCGTCTTGCCGACGGCTGGGGAGACCACTTGTGGCGGCCTCCAGCGCGTTACATAGGAGAGACGGGAGTGGCCGGGAGCTACCGAACTTTTGTCATGAAAGCTTCATTTGGAATTGGATGGGGGGCAATGCAGACAAAAAAACGGGGCAATCACTGATTGCCCCAAAAGTTACATCGAGAGGTTCTTTGCAAAGCCTTACAAACTGATCTGCTGGCGCTCCTCATCGGTCAACCGCGCCCGCGCTTGCTCACTCAAAGGCCCGGCCCCCAGCACCTGCACCGGGCTGTCGGGGTTGTAGCCCGAGGTTTTCTGCTGTGCCTGCGGCTCGCGCTGCACCGGCTCGGCGCCAAAGCTCAACACCTCCACCGTCACGATCGACGCCCTGCCCTGTTTGGCCGCCGCCTGTTGACTGCGCGCCGCATCTTCCGCCGCCTGGGACGCCGCCGCGCCTGCCGCGCTGGCCGAACTCAAGGCGCCGGTATTGACCGTCGCCGACACCGGCACCCCGGACGACTTGCCCTGGGTCTGGATGTTCGCAGCGTTGACCACGCGCAAGGCCGCGATGTTGACGTTGCCCGATACCCGAATGCCCGCCTCGCCCGCATCGATGGTCCCGGCCGGGGCCAACAGGTCGATATCACCGGCCGGCACTTCGGCAATCGGGGCCAGCGTGGCGATACCGGCACCGGAGCTTGGCACGCTCGGCGACAGGGTCACGTTGCCCCAGGTGTCGTAGATGCGCTTGGGCGGGGTGTAGAGCACGGTGGTTTTCGAGCCACGCCCGGCGTTGATATCGCCTTCGTTGGACCAGGCAAGAATCGCGCCGCCGAAGGTGGTCATGATCCGGCTCTGGCCGAGCAGGATGCTGCCCTGGGCATACAACTGTATGTCCCCGGCACCTTGGGTGAGCACCCCGGCGCTGGCCGGCGGTACCGTGCCTTCGATACCGAACACCTGCTGCCCGCCCGGGCTGAGCATCTGGATATTGCCGCCAAACAGGGTGCGCACGCCGGCGCCGCCATAGAGGGTGATGTCGCCGTCATACACAATCGGGTTGCCCGCCACGTCCTTGCCCGGCAATAACGCGGCAATGGCCGCGCGGCTGCGGGCAAAGCTGCCGGAACGTGGGCCTGCGCTCTGGTTGAACTCGCGGCCGCCGTCGCGCACTTCGGCGAAGTACACCGAGCGGGCGAAGATCCGTTGCTGCTCGGGGCCCAGGCCGGCGAAGTACGCCCGCGCCTGGTCGGCGTCGCCGCTGAAGGCATAGCGCTCGCTGAGCCATTGCAACAGTTCGGCCTCGTAGGTTTTCGCCACCTTGCCGGCCTGCGCCGCCAGCGCTACACCTTCGACCGCCTGGTTGGCGCGGTCCAGGTATGGCGTGACGAACTTCAGGTAATCCAGGCCATTGAGCCCAACCCCGGCTTCCAGCACGACGGACGCGCCCGGACGCGAATCCCCTACCGCCACCGGTCCCAGGCTGATGATCGAGGCCTTGTCCTCCATCAGCAGGTTGCGCCCGGCGCTGACTTCCAGGGTACCGGGGCCGGCGACGTTGAAGCTGCTGTAGACGATATCGCGCCCGGCGGACACCACCGACACGTCCTCGGGACGGTTGTGAACGAACAGATTGCCGCTGCTGACGCCGGTGTAATCACCGTTGTAGGCCAACAACGAAGGGAGCACCGTCGGCAAGCCCAGATACGTGCCGGAACCGACGATATCCCGCCCCGCCCGCATCCAGACCGGGCCGGCGGCCTCATAGCGCACCTGGCCCTGACGCGCGCCATCGAACGTCAGGATCTCACCGCTGCGCAACCCCACGATGTCGCCTTGGTGGGTGTAAAACCTCGCGGGTTCTGCCTGGGAAGCCGGGCGCGCAAGATCGGTTGGGCTGCGAAAGGCGAACAAGGAAAGGTCAGCTTGTATCGCGTCACTGCCCAGATTGTCGACGACGAACGTGAATCCATTTCTGCCGACAAAGGCTGGCGCAAAAGGCGTCGGTATCGAACCCGGGCTGTCACCCGACTGGTTGACCGCGTAGCCGCTGGCGTAGATCGAGTCCCCCGCCAACATTGCCAGCCGCCCGCTGCTTGAGGGCGCCAGCAATAGCGAATAAGCGGGATTGTTAACTGGCGCACCCGCGCTCAACGCGGACTGACCGAGGTAAATACTGCCGTTGGCGGCCACCACGCCGAGTTTGGAGGGGAAGATAAACCGTCCATCGGTACTGGAGTAGTTCTGGCCCTGCAGGGGAGTGCCGCCACTTGCCCCCAACGACACACTCTGCACGCTAGGGGTCAAACTGCCACCTGCGGAGAACAAGTCGATGGCGGTACGCTCCGTCCATAACGAAAACCATGTGGACCCGCTGCCATAGTCTTTGCCGTTGTAGTTGAACGCTTGGGTATTTTCGGTAGAAATCCGCCCCGGATCGCCCGTTCCCGACAGCACCAGGTCACCCCGGGTAAACAGGTTGGCCGTGGCGTCGCCCAGCATCAGCGTCATCCCACCGGTAGCTGTTCCCAAGCTTGCGGTATAAGGCGAATAGGCCCGGGTTTCCTTGGCATCCTGATCCAAACTGAAACTGCCGTAGTTCAAGGCAATGCCCCCCAGGCTGCCTGCCTGCACATTCAGGGCACCACGCAGATTGGTCAGCACACCGTTGAGGCTGAGCACTTGCTGTTTATAGTCGGCTGACAGCGTACTGGTGTTGTTAGCCGTGATGGTCGCACGAGCATCCAGCCCGGGGTTCAAATCCCCGCCCATGCGCACATCCAGGTCACCGCCACCGGTCAGCAGCAGTTGACCATTCACCACCCGACCAGTGCTGCCCACTGCCAATACCAGCCCTTCGCTGCGCGGTGCTCGCAACGCGTCGCCGCGGCGAACCAACATGCCGGCATCGCTGCCCAAGTCCAGGGTCATGTTGCCTCCACCCAAAGTGCCGACTCCAGTGAACCCCACCAGCCGCGGCAGCAGGTTTATCTGGGCGCTGTCCTCCAATTCAGATTTGGCACCGCTTATGCCCTGCACATACGTGCCGAAGTTGATCCACCAGCTGGTCGGCACGGGGGATACACCCGTGGTATCGCCCGTCCCTTGGCGCCACAACCAGTTGCCCAGGTTCGCACTGCTGAGTTGGGTGCGGCCGTCGTTGGGCATTGACACGCCTTGGTTCGGCGTCCAGGCGTTGCCCGTGAGGCTGGCGCCGGTGCGCAGCAACAGGTTGCCGCCGCCGTCGGGATACCAGGCGGCGTAAGGGCTGGCAGTGCTTTCATCGACCAGGCTTTCATAATCCTTGGCCGCCTTGCCCAGCACCGTGTCTTGCGCAGCCTTGGCGCGAGCCCGATCAAAGTCGGCAGTGGCACTGCCTGCGCGAGAAGCGCTGGAAGCGCCTGCGGTATAGATGCCGTAGGGCGATTGCATCGACACGTTGCCCGCAGCGATCAGGTCCAGGTCACCGGTGCCGGTGCGCAGCACGCTGAAATGCTGGCCCACGGGTGAAACCAGTTTTACCGGCCCCACGGTCACCTGCTCGGGTATTGCGGGAAGAGGTTCGCCTAGGGAAATGCAGAAACCGGGTTCACTGCATGAGGATTCATCCGTAGGCGAGACTGGTTGGCCGGGTACTTTTCCGAACAGTTCGCCCAGTTCGTCCCACACATACTTGACGCGCACACACATGTCAGGTTCATCACAAAGACCCGAATCGGACGTCGGCACCGGGGTACCCGCCTCGACGCCGAACAGCTCGCCGGCAAGGTCACTCCAGTACCAAGCTCCCCCTGGCTGGGCGGGTTGCCCCGGAATGATGACTTTGCTGTGGGTCTCGTAAATGCCGTAGTGCGTGTCGGCCAGGGTCAGGTCGCCGACAAAGGCCGGCTGGATCGAACGCGTGTCCGCAGCCTGGGTATCGGCACCGGACACCAGGCGCAACGACCACGACTGCGAGCCTTCGGCCAGCATCGGCGCAATGGCCCAGTTCTGGCGCGCCGTGGCGCCGGTCACGGTGCGCAACGGCACCGACAACGCGCCATTGGGCAATTTGACGTCCGTGCCAAAAGGAATCAGCGCCCCGACATTGAGTGCCAGGCTCTCGGCCAGCACCACACCGTCGACCGCACTGCCGGTCACCGTGCCACGGCTGGGCAAGGGCACGCCGGCCGGCCAGGTCATCGCATGCAGAGAGGCCGCGCCCGCCAGTACCGTACCGGCGTCCAGTCGCGTACCGACGGCCAATACAACCGGTTGTTGCAACAAGGTGCCGGCGGCATACAGCAGGTTGCCGGCGCCGTCGCGCACCGCCGCGCTCAATACGGTATTGGCCGGCAGGGTCAGTGCCGCATCGAGAATGCCCTGGGTCGGCAGCACGGTGCCTTGCGCCAGTGTGGTGGCCTGGATCGGCAACGGGTAGTTGAGGGTCTTGCCCGCAGGGAACGCACTGCCTGCGGCCAGCACCACGCCAGGGCCTGGCACAATCACATCGCTGCCGAACCCCTGCAGACCAGGGGTCAACACCCAGCCGTTGTCGTCCGGAGTGGCCGGCGGCGGGGCGAAGCCATCGTTGATGCTGCCGTAGACATCCAGGTTGCCGCCGGCGCGCACCACCAGGCTGCCGACATCGCCCGACCCCTTGACCAACGTCTTCTGCGTGTTGGGATTGACGCTGGCATAGCGCATGCCCGACAGGTCCAGGTCGCCACTGACCACCAGATCGCCTTCGGTGACGATTTCCACGCCTGGGCGCAGGTGGAAGGCATCGCTGTAGTTGCTGTTGTTCAAGCCGGCGAGCTTGCCCTGCATCAGCCCGGTATTGTTCAAGGCGTTGTTGATGAAGGTTTCGGCAAGTTCGTGTTTTTTCGTCAGGTAGGCCTGGTCGATAAACTGATACGGTCGGCCGCTGGCCGACGGCGCGGGGCCAACCGGTGCATCGGTGTAACGGGCCACCGCGTTGACCGCAATGGAACGGGCGCCGAGGATATTGACCCGCCCGCCGGCATCGATAGCCACGTCATTGGCATTGAGCCGTGGCGCGTTCAGCTCCAGGGTGCCCCGGGCCAGGCCGTCGTATTGCCCACGGCCGCTGCCCACGGCTGCGGCCGTGCCGTGACGCAGATCGATGCGCACGCCATCGGCCAGGGTCAATTGACCGTCACCGCTGTTGAGTTCAACCATCGCACGGTTCGGCGCATCGATGATTTTGCCGTAACTGTCGACCCGCAATGTACTGCCGTGGGCGTCCAGCACGGCGCTGCCGGCGAGGGTCAGGCCCTGCTTGCCGGCCAGGCGAATGCTGCCGACCCGCTCGCCACTGGCGTCGATGGTGCCCAGCACCGTCAAGCTGCCGTTGTCCACCGAGACATTGACTTGATTGGCCTTGAGCTCATCGCCGATCACCAGGTTGCCCTGCTTGAGCTGGAAGCTGCGTGAGCCAAACACCTGCCCCTGGTTCAAGCGTTGGTTCAACGCGGCAAAATTCCCCACCTGCTGCGCCCGAATATCCACCCCGCCCGCCTTGTACGGCACCAGGGTTCCGCCGGCATCGTAATAGCCGCTGCTACCCGCGCGAACCTGCCCTTGGAGGTCGACCTGACCGGCTGCGGCGTCCACGGCCACGGCCTTGAGCAGGCCACCCTGGTTGAATTGGGCTGACAGGTCGATGAGCGCACCCGCCGCCTGGCGAATATTGCCGTGGCGGCTTTCCAGGCTGACGTCACCGCCCCAGCTGTATTTGCTGACGTCGTTGATCTGCACTTTGCGACCGCTGAGGTCCAGGCGCGAAGCTGCGCCCAGGGTCAATGCCTCATCGGCGCTGAGGGTCAGCTTGCCGCTGGGCAGTACCACTGACGTGTCGAGGGTCACGCTGCGCCCGGCCAACAGCAACTCGGCGCCCAGTGCGTCGATGGCTGCCGCATCCACCGGCGCCGCACCGCCGGCCGGCGCCACCACGGTCACCGCGCCACCGGCGGTGATGCGATTGACCGAGCCGGCTGCGCCGGTCAGCAACGGCGCGGTAAGGGTCAGGTTGCCGCCGCTGTAGGCAAAGCCCTTGCCGGCTTCATAGGCACCCTGAGTCTGATGCACCGCCAAGCTGCCTTTGTGGTTGGCGGTGATGCGTTCGCTGGCGTTGAGGTTGACGTTGGCAAAGCCCAGGGTCATCCGGCCAGTGTTGGCCAGGCCGTCGGGCTGGGCATTGCGGCCATAGCCGAATTCGATGCGCCGGGCCTGCACCGCCAAAGTACCGCTGCCGGTGCCCGCGCCATTGGCGATCACGGCCGGCGGTGCGCTGGTGTCGCCGCCCCACACCAGGGTGCCGGTCTGGATCAGCGCCACATCGCTCGCGTTGCCATACCCATAGATCGCCGGCGTGGTCAGCATCAGTTCATCGAGCAACGACTTACCCGAGCCGTCCAGGGTGCTCAGGGTTGTGCTGCCGTAAAAGTTCAACGATTGCCCGGCGGTCAGCGCCAGGCTTTGCAGGGCCGGCGCGCCTCTGGAAGCATCGCCGCGCAGCAGGCGGTCCAGCACTTGCTGGTTGAGGGTCAAGCCCGATGGCAATGCACCTCGCACAGCCGCCTCGGCCAGCGCTTCGGCGCTGCCGACGTTGATCCCGCCCACCGCCAGTGCCAGATGGCGGGTGCCGTAGCGCACGCTGTCGCCCAAGACAAACCGGTTGGTGGTGGCAAAGGCAATCGAACCCTCGGAATACAGTGACGTTTCACCGCTGCAGGCACCTGGATTGCATTGGCCAACGAGGATGCTGCCCGGTCCTATATTATTGGCGCCGCTGGTCGGCGCCAGCATCTGCAAGCGCCCATTGGAGACTGCCAATACGCTGCGATTGCCCGGTCGATAAATAAATCCATCGTCCGAATCGTAGGCGGCCTTGCCGCGCCCCAGCGTGTTGATCGACGCACCTTGCTCGATCTCAATGGCGCCCGAGGAGCGCCCGGTGATCAAGAACACTTCCGGCGCCGCCAGGGTAGCGCCCTGACGCACGACCAACGAAGTCGCAGCGGTGCCTGCGTTGAATCCAACAAAATTGCCACCCTGGCCATACACCACGGTCATGTCGCCGCCCAGCACCAACCGCGCAGCCCCCAAGGCGTTCAAGTCGCGGGCACGCACCGCCACCATAGAGGGTGCAGTACTGGCCTGGGCAGTGTCGGAAATCACCTCAATGCCGTCACTGGCCTGTACCGAGACAGTGGCACCCAATCCGCCTTCCGATGGCTTGAAACGCCCTTCACCGTCAAAGGTGAACCCAACGTCTTTTTGGCCGGCAGTCAATAGCATCCTCAAGTTTTTGGCGTCGGCTTCGAGTGCGGCGCGTGGTACGCCCAGCCTCGTCGCGTCAGCGCGAACGAAGTCTGCGTAGGCGGTTTCGTTGTACTGTGAGTAGCGGCGCAACACCGCCGCCGGGGTGACAATGACCTGGCTTGACAGGCTGTCGCGAATCCCGCTGCGGGCAATCGACAGGAAGCCTTCGGTTGACCAGGAACCGTTATTCATGGCCGAAGCGGTGGGCATCGAACCGCTGGCGAACGGCGCTGCCAAGCCGTTGATCTCCACCCGAAACGCCCCCGGCAACAAGGCGTAAGTGGACGGCAGCAAGGTGTAGGTGCCTGCCGACAAGCCCGGAACACCTGCACCGATATTGATTTGTTGCCCTGTCAGCGGCTGGGTCGCACCCGCTTCTCCACCGCTGGGCGCTACCTCGGGCTGGACGCCGGGAACAATCGCATAGACCGGGTTGGTGGCCAGCCCCGGCAAGGTAAAGCGCCCGTCCGCGCCGATCTGCACCAAAGGGTTGTAGCGTGCATCGGTGGAGCCGCCACGCCCGGAAACGAACGCCGCGCCGAGCAACTCGCCACCGCCGGAGAGGTCCAGCACCGCGTCCCGCTGCACGTTCAGCGAGCGTCCCGTCAGTTGCACGCCCACCGCCACACTGCCCGAGCTGCGGGTACCGCCGACGCCCAGCAGTTCCACTTGCTGGCCGTCGTACTGCCAGGTCACGCCGTCGACGGTGCCGCCATAGGGCAGCACCAGGCCCCCGGCGCTGACGGACGTCAGGCTGCCAGGCAGCAAGTTGACCACCTTGGTAGAACGCAGGGCGCCACTGCTCGCGCCCAAGGTCAGTACACCCATGGGCGCCCGTAGCACCCCACCTTGTTCAATGGTCGAAGCACCCAACAATAAGCTGCCAAACACTGAATAAGGTTGTGCCGGGGCCGTATTGCCGACCCTGCCGATGCGCAAGGTGCGCGTCGGGTCAAAATCACTGTTTGCCCCCGTATAGCCTGCGGTAACCTCGGCAACGGCGCCGGTAGCCGGGTAAATTTGCGCCGCCGTGAGGTTCAAGTCGGCCTGGGTGGTCAGGGCGGTTTTAGTCTTGTCGGAGCTTCGCGCCAGAAAGCGCATATCCCCCTGGCTGACCAAAACGGCCTGATCGAACGCACGCCGATCAACGCCGTTGGCCAGTGCTTTGGAGCGCTCGGCATGGGCGCCGAAATTGACGCTGTCACGTATATCCAGCGCGTTTGCGGCTTCAACCCTCAACAGGCCTGCCGCACCCTGCGTAGAAACGCCGCCCTGAACCGTCGGGCGCACGGAGCTGTCGGTGCCATTATTGTTGTTGCCCACCCCAGCCAGACGCACATAGGGTGCCGCCAGCAGCACTTGAGACTGCCGGGCCGCGCCATCCGTCAAGGCCATGGCCCCTGAATACAGGTTCAGGCTCTGCCCCAGACGCAGGGACACGTCACCGTCAAAGCTGATCAGGCCGTTGCTCAACAGCGACAGGTTATCGAAGCCGCCGGCGTTGACCTGGCTGACGGTCAGCCGGCCATGGCCGTAGGCGAGGCTGCCGGCGACCGATTCGGGGCTGCTGCCGTTCGGCAACGCGGTGCCTGGATCGGTAGCGCTGACGATCACTTCACGGGCTTGCCGCACACGGACGGTGGCCCCATCACCATAGAGCGGCGCTTCCAGGGCCAGGTTCAGGCTGCCGCCCGCCGCCCCCGTACCGCCGCTGCCGGCCTTGAGCATCCCGTCCAGGTACACGCCGTTGTTGGACGCCAGGGAGATGTTGCCACCCCGGCTGGCGATCACCCTCGGACCGCCGCCAGCCGGGTCCAGCACGGCCTGGGTGCCGGAGGCGTCAAGGCGTGCGCCGTCGCGCACCACCACAAACAGGTTGGCCGCGCTGGCGATCCCGGTGGCCGGGTCGATGACCCCGCCGATCACGATGTTGCCACCCTGACCCACCACGCCATAGCGACGGCCAAGACTGTCGACTGCGGTTGCCGCGCGTGCGGCCACGTCCAGCACCGCGTGTTCACCGACCCAGATCGAACGGCCATGGCCCTGGGCTTCAACGCTGTCGCCCACGGTAGCTTGCACGCTGACGCCACCCAGAGTGATGCTGCCGCCCCAGGCGTTCAGTGCGCCGTCCACGGTCAACTGGCCAATGCTGCGAATGCTGATCGCTTGCCCTGGGTCGACATTGATCTGCGCGCCCTGGCCGACGTGCGCCTGCACCGATGCCATCTGCGCCGCTGTCGACAAAAACGTACCCGCCTGCAAGCTCAGGCTTGCGCCCTTGCGCGGGGTCAACAGGCCCTTGGTGGGGTTTTCCTGGTAGTTCGGCGCAGTCCAGATGTCCAGTGCGCTGCGCGGGTCCGCGCCGCTGACCACGCCCTGCGCCGTTTCATTAAGGCGGTACACCGGCGCCGTCACGTTGACCTGGGTACCCTCGGCAACCCGTAAACCCTCATTGCCGGTGATGTCGTAGGCGCCGAAGCCCTTATTGAAAAACCCGCTGTCGAGCTGCAACGTTCCGGCCTGGGGCGCGACGGCCTGATCACTGATCAGCACCTTGCCGGCTTGCACACTCAGGCGCCCGCCGCCATTGACCCCATAGCCGAGCAACTCACCGTTGAGGGCCAGGTTGCCCCGGCTGTCGGCGGTGTTGGCGTTGGCGGCGAGCGTCAGGTCGCCGCCCTTGCCGCCGGTAAGCTGGCCTCGGGCATCCAGGGCCGCGCCGGACGACACGTCCACCCGGCTGCCTGCCGCCAGGGTCATATCAGCGCTGCTTCGCAACGCCACGTTGCCGCCGTTGAGGTAGGGCAAACGGCTACCATCGCCGGCGCCCAGCCGCTGGTTGCTCCACAGGCCGCTGGTGTCCAGGGACACGCCGGTGTTCACGCGCAAATTGCCGCGCCCGTCGAGGGTCACGTCGACTTTGCCGTTAGTGCCGATCTGTGCTTGCACGTTGCCCAATTGCAGGCTGCCGGAATGCGCGGTCAGGTTGGCATTGACCTCGATGTCCGGACCAAACAGGGTGATTTCACCGGCGGGTGCCACCTCCAGCGCGCCGTTGACCAGAATCGAGCCGGTACTGGCGATTTTGATCGAGCCCAGTTGCGTCGCGTTCAAGGCATCGCTGTCCAGATAGAGCGTGGACACCCGCTCAGCCGGCAGCGCAGTGGTCAAGTCCAGACCGGCGGCAATGGCCGCGCCGCGTTGCGCCAGCACGACGTTTTTTACGGTGCCGGCATCCGCGCCCAGGGCGTACTGCAGTGTGGCGCTGTCCTTGACGTAATACGGCACGTAGCTGCCGACCACCAGTTCGGCGCCACGGGCCACGGCTTTTTGCGATTGCAGATAGCCGTCCAGGCCTTTCTGCGCAGCCTGGGTCTGGCGCTCACCCTGGTAGGTGTCGCCGACAATTTGCCCCTCCAGAACCGCGCTGGTGGCACTGACGACCAGGCGCCCGGCGTCGCGTCCCACGGTATAACCCCCCTCGGAACGCTCACGCGGGGCGATCAATGGGTTGTAGTAATACTCGGTCACGCCCCAGCGCTTGCTGTGGTCTTCATACCCCTTGTAAATCCCGCTGTAGAGCACATCTCCTGGCGCGGTGGAGAGTTCATACAAACGACCGTCAGGGCCTTTGAGCCAGGTCTGCCGGACTTTGCCCGCCTGCACATCGAGGGTGCCGCCGGACAGGTTGATCTGCGAACCCTGCTGGGTCACCACGTCCTTGCCGCTGAAGGTCACGGTGCCGCCCTGGGCCATCCATTCGCCAACGCCGTGGTTGCGGGTGCCCAAATAGCCGCCCACCTCCAACAGGCCGCCGGCGGTGTACCAGCGGTCGGTGGCATAGCCGTTGGTGCCGGCCGCGACAAAAATCAGGTCGCGGACATCCACCCACACATCGTTGTTGTTCAGGGATTTGTCGTCGCGATTGACCGCAGCGTCGCGCTGTTCGTTGCCCTGGATGTTGACCTTGACGCTGTTGGACTCCATCGCCAACTTGACCCCGATGGCGCCGGATACGTCGATGACCGCACCGTCGCGCACCAGCGTGCGTTGGGCGGCCTTGACGCCCACCTGACCACCGGTGGCCAGGGTCACCGAACCGTTGCGAAAGTCCACCGTGCCATCGCTGGTGATGTCTATCAGAGACTGGTCGCGGCGGTATTGATCGGTCGGTACACTGTTGCCGGTCTGATCAATCGACGGTGTGATCAACCCGGCACGCTGGCTGTCGAGGGCACTGCCGGCGTCGAGCACAATGGCGTTGAGGGCGCTCTCACCCAGGGTCACGCTGGCGTCGTTGCCCACGCCCTTCAGGTGCAAGGTACCCCGGGCGTCAACCGAGGAGCTGCTGAGTAACACACCGTTTTGCAGCACCTGCTGGCCGGTCAGGGTGATGTCCCCGGTGGAGGCTTGAATCAACCCGCTGTTGCCGACCTTGCCATTGCCGGTGACGCTGACTTCGTTGCCACGCGTGGTGGAAGCCGCATTGCCATCGGTGCTGTAGCCCTTCTTGATCACAAAGCTGTCACCCGCCGCCAGGGTGGTCTGGCCGCGCGCGGTGGAAATGAGCCCGGCGTTCTCCACCTCTTTGCCGAGCAACAGCACATAACCGCCACCTGCGGTCGACGTGGCGGGCAGCTGGGTCTGGATTTGCGCGCCGCGCTCGACCGTGACCTTGCCGGCAGCCTGGGTAAAACCGGGGGCGGTATTGCTTGAACTGTACAGGCCCCTGGCGGTGAATTGCTCATCACTGAAGCTCGTGGCAGCCGCCACCAGGTTGCGCACATTGACCTGGCTGGTGCCGCTGAACACGATGCCGTTGCTGTTAAGGATCATCACCGTGCCATCAGCCTTGATCGCGCCCTGGATCTGGCTCGGCGCGGTGCTGTTGTTGACCTTGTTGAGCACGGCCCAATCGCTGTTCTGCTGGAACTGCACGGTGGTGTTGCGGCCGACGTTGAAGGTTTCCCAGTTGAGGATCGCCTTGTCGGCCGTCTGCTTGATCGACACCAGGGTCTTGCCATTGGCATCGGTTTGCACCGGCCCCTGGGCGTTGACGAACAGCGGTTTGCCATCCGCGCCGACCACCACGTTCAAACCATTGCCGCCCAGGCCGTTATGGATAGTCTCCGGCGCGGCGTTCGCGTTACCTCTGGCGGCGGCTTGCGCGGCCTGTTGTGCGGCAATCGCGGCGACGCTGGTATTAAGGGTCTGCAAAGAGCGCTGCAACTGTTGGCCCAGCCGTTGCTGCTGGGCCAGCGGCGGCGGCGTGCCAGGCATCGTCGTGCCTGGCCGCGCGCCGCCATCGGTCTGCATCGCGCCCGGGGTGGCAAACCAGCCCGAACTGAACGCCTGGGGCTGCGCCGCGTGGGCGCCGCCGGCAAACACCAGCAGTGCAATGACCTGCGCCAGGGGTTTGAGCAGCAACACCGGTTGACCGGCGGTGGCAGGCATCTTGGCGGCGCGGGCAGCAGGCAGCTTCAGTCGGGAACGCATCACTTACAGGTCCTTTTGACGGGGCAGGCGAACGACGAGCGCGCGAACACTGCGCGGGCACGTGTTGTGGTTATTGCTTAAGGCGGTTGCCGGGGGACGGGACCGAACTGATGTCACACAATGTTCATACACAGCGGTTCAACGGGTCGATCTGGGGAGTGAAACGACAAAACCGGCAATGACGCGAAGTCATTGCCGGTTGTGGGGCAAACCCTGTCGAGACGGGGTCTTACAGCGGACGACCAATACCGTTGCAGGTGTTAGGGTCGCCTACGCGCAGCGAGCTGGTGGTGGCGTAGAAGGTGTCAAGAATTGCTTTCTGCCAGTTGGCAGGCACTGGGATGAACGCATGGCTTTCAACAGCACTGTTGTTCACACCCGTGTTGTGACGGTTCAGGAAATTACGAATGCGGATGTTGTCAGTAGAGTCTTTGTAGCACTGGCTGAAGACCAGGTTGGTGTACCCAACGATTGGATAGCCTTGGGCAGGGTTAGGGAACGTAGGTACCCAATCGATAGGGTTGCTGACACTTTTTGTTGGATCAACAGTTGGCAGCGTAGCTTCCGTAAGCGCGAGCTGAACCTTGTCCTTGGTGGGCAGGGAGCCGTTGATCGAAGCGACAGCCGAAGCCTGGTCGAACTGGGAGAAGTCCGGGCTGACGTAGCCGATGGCACCGTTGTTGTCGGCAACGGCGGTAGCGACACCTTGGCTGCCAGTTGCACCGATATAGCTCGAGCCGGCCGGGGCGCCGGTGGCTGGGTTAAAGCCGACGGCGGTGGCGAAACTGTTGCTCACGGCAGGGACCGAGGCAGGTTTCACGGTTTTGAGGTGGTTGGTGAAAATTTCAGTGGTGCCGCTGGTTTCCAAGCGATAAACCACTTTGATCTGCAGGTTCGGACCCGCAGTTCCGTTGAATTGCACCTGGTTCCAGTTAGTGATTTTGCCGGCGAAGATATCCGCCAACTGAGCACTGGTGAGCTGCAACGAGGTTTGACCGTCGATGTGGTAAGGCACGGTGACCGAAGTAGCTTCAGCCGGGATTTGGATCAGCGGGCCGAAAGCAGCGCGGCCTTTGACGGCATCGGCGTTGTAAGCTGCCAGTTCCGCAGCGCTGACGATCGAGTCGCTGCCTGCGTAGTCAACGGTGATGCCGGCGGCCAATTTCAGCTTGGTCGAATCGTTGCCGAAGAAGGCCTTCTTGCCGTCGCCACTGCCCACGCCGATGTAGGCGTTAAAACCTGGGATGGAGGAAGCGAGGATGCCGGTACCGGTCGTGGTGCCGTAGAGTTTTTCCGGCAGGGTGGCACCGCCACCGACCACTGCGGCCATGGATTGGGCCGAAGCCAGTGCTGCAACTGCCAAAGAGGCCGCGATCATAGTGCGCTTAAACATGAAGAATCTCCTTTCGTCGTGTTTGTACGTTTGAGGTAGATAGCTCTTGCAGGACGCCATGGCTCCGGCCCCGAACCGTGTCTCGGGGGTGGCAGGGGTGAGGCCATGGGTAGGAAATTTCGCAGCTTCCGATGACAGCAAAAGGAAAAAACCTCGGGAGGAAGGGCTTGATTTTTAAAAAGATTCTCGGGTGTTTTGGTCATGGTTTTGAGCGGTTTGGCGGCAGGTGACAGCGAGGTTTCAGCGCCAGTGCACTGAACGCGGCCAAGGGCGTTGGAATGTGACGGAATGAGGAACCCGAGATTGCGCAACGGCACCGGGCATCACCCAATTTAAATGACTAAACATGGATTCATGTGGGCGCGGGCTTGCTCGCGAATGCGGTGTATCAGCGACTCCATCTGTCACTGATACACCGCATTCGCGGGCAAGCCCGCTCCCACAGTTGAACTGAGTTCGACATAAAAAACACCGGCGGCTCTAAGGCCGCCGCGCTCTGGCTTTTGATCTCGGATCGCCCCGTCAACCACGATGGCCGCCACGAAAGCCGTCTCTCCACAGATCGCTAAAAATTGTGTAAATGCCTATGCTGCGATGCGGACTGTCACATGACCTGTTTTTGCTGACACACCGCTATCGCAGGCAAGCCAGCTCCCACATTTTGAATGGGTTTCGTCAGTGTGCGTCAGGTAACCAGCTGGTTGATCTCGATGATCGGCAACAGCACCGCCATGACGATCACCAGCACCACCGCACCCATCACCACGATCATCAGCGGCTCCAGCAACGCCGTCATACCCATGGCGCGGCGCTCGATATCGCGCGACAGGGTCTGCGCCGCACGCTCCAGCATCGGCGGCAGCGAGCCGGTTTTTTCGCCGCTGGCGATCAGGTGAATCAGCACCGGCGGAAATACCTTTTCCACCGCCAGCGCCGGGGCCAGGTTGACGCCTTCGCGCACCTTGGCGGTGGCGTCGTTGACGCACTGGCTCAAGCGGTCATTGGACAGAGTCTGCCGCGCCGCTTCCAGGGCGCGCAACAAGGGCACGCCGGCACCGCCGAGAATCGCCAGGGTCGAGGCGAACCGCGCGGTGTTCAGGCCGAGCACAAAACGCCCGATCAGTGGCAGCCTCAATACGCGGCTATGCCAATTCAGGCGCGCCACCGGGTTGCGCAGGTACAGGCGCCAACCCCAGAAACCGCCGACAATGCCGGCAAAGCACATCCCGCCCCAGGCGCGGATAAAGTCGCTGGCATTGAGCATCGCCAGGGTCAGCCCCGGCAGGTCCTGGCGCGCCTGGGAAAACGCGCTGACCACCTGGGGTACCACGTAGCTGAGCAGGAAAATCACAATGCCGATGGACACCAGCCCCACGACGCCGGGGTAGATAAACGCGGTGAGAATCTTGCCGCGCAGGTTGTTGCGCTCCTCGATGTAATCGGCCAGGCGCTCCATCACCTGGGCCAGGTCACCGGACTCCTCCCCCGCCGCGATCAACGCGCGGTAGATCGACGGAAAATCCCGTGGCCGCGCCGCCAACGCATCCGCCAGGCGCATGCCGCCGCGCACATCGGCGCGCACGGCGGCGAGGGTCTGAGCGATGTGTTTTTTCTCGGCCTGTTCCACCGTGGCGCTCAAAGCCGCCTCCAGCGGCAAACTGGCACCGAGCAGGCTTGCCAGTTGCCGCGTGGCCCAGGCCAGGTCGTTGTCCGACAGCTTGGCGCTGAACAGGCTGCTGCCGGCTTTCGTGGACTGCCCACCTTCCACCTGCACCCGCAACGCGGTCAGGCCACGGCTGCGCAACACCGCAAACGCGCCGCTCTGGCTATCCGCCTCCAGGTGCCCGGCCTCGATTTTGCCGCTGGCATCGGCGGCTTCGTAGCGATAGCGATTCATCAGGCGTCCCGTGTCACGCGCAGGATTTCTTCGGGCGCGGTGGCGCCGCTGCGCACCCAGCGCTCGCCGTCTTCACGCATGCTCAACATTCCGGCGCGGCGCGCGGCCAGGCGCAGGTCCTGCTCGGCGGCGCCCTGGTGGATCAGGCTGCGCACGTCGTCGTCAACGCAAAACAATTCATGGATGCCGGTACGGCCGCTGTAGCCGGTCTGGTTGCACTGCGCGCAGCCCACCGGGCGCCAGGTGCCGGGCGCGGCCGGGTCTTGCTGCTTGCAGTGCGGGCACAGGCGGCGCACCAGGCGCTGGGCCAACACGCCGAGCAGTGACGAGGCCAGTAGAAACGGCTCCACGCCCATGTCGATCAAGCGATTGACCGCCGACACCGCATCGTTGGTGTGCAACGTGGCGAGCACCAGATGCCCGGTGAGCGAAGCCTGTACGGCGATTTGCGCGGTTTCCAGGTCGCGGATTTCCCCGATCATGATGATGTCCGGGTCCTGGCGCAGAATCGCGCGCAAGGCCAGGCCGAAGGTCATGTCGATCTTGGCGTTGACCTGGATCTGGCTGATGCCCGGCAGGTCGTATTCCACCGGATCTTCCACGGTGAGGATATTGCTGGTGCTCGCATCCAGCCGCGCGAGGGCGGCGTACAGGCTGGTGGTCTTGCCGCTGCCGGTGGGCCCGGTGACCAGCACGATGCCGTGGGGCTGGCGGATCAGCGTGTCCAGGCGCGCCAGCACCTGCGGCTCCATGCCCAGGGTCTCCAGCTGCAAGCGCCCGGCCTGTTTGTCCAACAGCCGCATCACCACGCGCTCGCCATGCCCGGTGGGCACCGTCGACACGCGAATATCAATCGGCCGCCCGGCCACCCGCAACGCGATACGGCCGTCCTGGGGCAAGCGTTTTTCGGCGATGTCGAGCTGGGCCATGATCTTGATCCGCGACACCAGCGCACCGTGCAACGCCTTGCGTGGCGACACCACATCACGCAGGGTGCCGTCGACGCGGTAGCGCACCACGGAATGGGTTTCATAGGGTTCGATGTGAATATCACTGGCCTCATCGCGCGCGGCCTGGGTCAGCAAGGCGTTGATCATGCGAATCACCGGCGCGCCATCCTGGGTGTCGAGCAGGTCGGTGATTTCGGGCATGTCCTGCATCAGGCGGTCGAGGTCCACCTCGTTTTCGGCGGCGCCCACTACAGCGGCGGCGCTGCCGGTGTCGGCGTAGGCGCTGGCGAGCAGGCCGTCGAGTTCATCGTCGCGTACCTGTTCGAGGTGGGCCTGGCCGAACTGACGGTGGACCTCACTGATAGACCAGCCGGGGGTTGAGGGGCACACCGTCAGCAGCATGCCGCCCTCGCCGGGGCGCAGGAGGATGCGCTGGGATTTGGCCCAGGCGTAGGGTAGAAGGCTCATGGGGTTGGCCTTTTTTGGAGGCGTACATATCCATTATTGGGGTAACGGCGGCTTATGGTTTCGCCCTTACGGCGAGTCACTTTGGAAAAGCCCCAAAGTAACCAAAGGGCTCTTGCCCCAACACTCGGCACCTCGCTCACGCTCGGTGTGCCCGTAATTCGACAGGGATTTGGGGGGCCGCCGCCACGCGCCATCCATGGCGCGGGGCGGCTAAACCGGCATCCTTGCCGGTTTACCCCCCAAATCCCTGTCGAATTCCGGCCAGCGTGTTTGACGGGGCGCCTAAGATCAAAATCAAGATCAAAAGCGAAAGCAAAGCGGCCTGACAGCCGACTTGAGTGGTGGAGATCAAAAGCAGTTTTTTGTGCACCGCAGATTGCTTTTCTGTGGGAGCTGGCTTGCCTGCGATGCGGACGCCCAGGTGAATCAGGCATATCCAGTTGATGCCTTCGCAGGCAAGCCAGCTCCCACATTTGACCGAGTTCGACAGTAAGATACCGGTCGGCTCTAAGGCCGCCGCGCTCTGCTTTTGCTTTTGCTTTTGCTTTTGATCTTAGGCGCCCCGTAAAACCACGCTGGCCGAACGCAGGCTTGAATCCGTGGGTAACCCGGCAGGACGCCGGGTTAGCCGCACTGGGCCAAGGATGGCCCATTGCGGCGGCCCACGGATTCAAGCCGGAGTGAGGGCATGCCGAGCCTAGGCGAGGCACCGAGTGGTGGGGCGAGGACCTTTTGGTTACTTTTGGGTCCTTCCAAAAGTGACCCGCTGTAAGAGCGGAACCATAATTGGCCGTCACCGAAGAAACGGATATGTACCCAATCACCGCGGCGCCCCCTGTGAAACCGGCACCGCCCTAATCACCGCCCTAGGCCCCTGCTGCTGCACCCCAGGAATCGCCTTCTCCACCGACGGCAACTGCGGCGCCTGCACATCCGGCATCGCCCAACTACGCTCCGGCTGCAACCCTCCCTGGGCCCGGCGCATAAACTCATAGCGGTTCAACGTAATGCTGCGCCCCGCCCCACTGTCGCGAATAATGTAAGGCCGCAGAAACACCATCAGGTTGGTCTTGCTCACACTGCGCTTCTCATTGCGAAACAGCGCGCCCAACCCTGGAATATCCGCCAGCCATGGCACCGCATCATTGCTCTGGCTGTAGCCGTCCTGCAGCAGCCCGCCGAGCACCATGATCTGCCCGTCATCCAACAAAATACTGGTATCGATCGCACGCTTGTTGGTCACCGTGCCCGCCGTCACCGAGGCCCGTTCATCCACGGTGCTGACTTCCTGGTAGATATCCAGCTTCACCGTGCCGCCCTCGGAGATCTGCGGCCGTACGTTCAGCTTGAGCCCCACCTCTTCACGCTGCACGGTCTGGAACGGGTTGTTGCTGGTGCCCCCGCCTCCGGTCACATAACTGCCGGTGACAAACGGAATGGTCTGCCCCACGAAAATGCTCGCCGCCTCGTTGTCCAGGGTCAGCAGGTTCGGCGTGGACAGCACGTTGGTGCCGCCCTTGCTCTTCAACGCACGGGCCAACACCTTGAGGTCAAGCACCTTGCCGATGCCGGGAATATCCACCGTGCCGTTGACCAACCCAATGTTCAGGCCCTTGGGCAGTACATCAATACTGGTCGGGCTGGCGGGCGTGCCAACCACGCCGCTGCCGCCGAGGTTCACGCCGCCGAACGCGCCCTTGCCCGCCAGGTTGCCGGCCTGCCATTGCACGCCGAACTCGGTGGCGTCGTCTTCGCTGACTTCCACGATCAGGCTTTCGATCACCACCTGGGCGCGGCGCTGGTCGAGCATGTCGATGACCTCGCGCAGGTTGCGGTACAGCGGGTCCGGCGCGGAGATCAGCAAGGTGTTGGTGGTGGCGTCGGCCTGAATGGTCACGCCGCCGGCGCTGAACGCGGTGTCCTGGTCACTGGCGGGTTTGCCATTGCCGGTGCTGCTGGTTGAACCGGAGGATTGCCCATAGCCCGGCTGCACGCCGCTGCCGGTCGGTGTCCCCGTGCTGTTCTGGGCATTGCTCGCGCCCTGGCTGTTTTTGTCATTGCCGCCCATGGCGCTGAGCTTGCCACGGGCATCGTCACTCACACCCGAATCACTCTCGCCCGTGAGCAACCCGCGCAGCGACTGGGCCAATTTGCCGGCCTGGGCGTTGCGCAGGTACACCACGTGCATGTTGCTGGGATTGCTCTGGGCGTTGTCGAGCTTGTAGATCAGGTTGCGCGCCAGCTCCGTGCGCTCCGGGCTGCCGGAACGGATGATGACGGAGTTGGAGCGCGGGTCGCCGATCACGTTGATCTTCTGGGTCTGGTCGGCGCCCTGGGTTTCCAGCAGTTCGGAGACCATGGCGGCAATGTCCACGGCGATGCCGTTCTGCACCATCACCACGTCGGTGTCGATGGCGCTGGGGGTGTCGATACCATTGATGATCTGCGCCACCCGCGCCAGGTTTTCCGCATAGTCGGTGATGACAATGCTGTTGTTGCCGGGGTAGGCATTGATCGGGTTGTTCGGCGACACGATGGGGCGCAGCACCGGGATCAGGTTCACCGCGTTTTCGTATTGCAGGCGAAAGGTGCGGGTCTGCATGCCGCTGCTGCCGGCACTGTAGATCGGCCCGCCGAGCAACTTGGCATCGGCCTCGGGCACCACCTGGGCCACACCGCCGACATCCACCACGCTGAAGCCCTGCATGCGCAGCGCCGCCAGCAGCATGTCGTAGGCCTGGTGCGCCGGGACCTGCCCTTCGCTGACCAGGGTGAGGTTGCCTTTCACGCGCGGGTCCACCAAAAACTGCTGCCCGGTGGCGCGGGACAGCGCGCGCACCACCGCCTGGATATCCGCATCGACAAAATTGAGCTGCACCGGCTGATCACCCAACGGGTTGCGCGCCTTGACGGCCGCCGGGGCATGGCCGCGCGCGGTGTCGGTGATCCGGTGCTGTACGGGAGGTTTGGGCAGGCGTTCACCTTGGCGGTCCAGCACCGTCTCGGCGCTGCGACGAGTGTCCGCCAGGGGCTGGCCAAGCTCACTGTCCACCAGCAATGGCGTGGTTGACGGATTGCTGCACGCACTCAGAGCCAGCACCAGCAGCGGCGCGACCATGCGAAACGGGGGGACTGACCACTTCATGAAGCTTCCTTAGCGCCAAGCGCCTGATCCATGCGAACGGTCCCGGACACAGTGCCGGCCGAGCTGTCGACGGCATCCATCGCGCGCTGCAACCGCGCTTCGGACACCTCCAGGGAAAACGAACGGGGATTGCCCAGCAGCCAGCCCACCACCGCGTCGGCCGGGGCGTTGTCGAACGTCAACCGCCAGCCGCCGGGTTCCAGCGCCTGCAATTGGTAATGCCCTTTGAGGCCGGCGTTATCCAGGGCCTGGCGCAGCGCAGTTTCGTCGCCCGGCCTTGGTGCGGATACGTCCTGCAACAGCACCTGCAGGGCTGCGGCCTGGGCGCGCAGCTTGGGGGTTTCAACCTGCCAGTAATCGATCTTCTTCAATGCCGGCTGCACCAGCACCAGCCAGGTCAGCAGGCTCGCCAGGACCAGGCCCGCGCCGCTGAGCAGGCGTTTTTCACGCAGCGCCAGGCCACCCCAGAACACCTGGGCCTGGCTGCGCAGTCGTTGGATTTTATTCATCGTCGGCACCCGATTTTTCCGAGGCCTGCGCCGGGCCAATCACCCAGGCCTGCTCATCGCGGCTGGCCGTGAAGCCGGCCTGGGCCAACGCCGCCTGCCATTCGCCCTCGGCTTTCGGGCTGCGACTGTCGGCGACCAATTCAACCCGCAAGCGGCCCTGTTCAAAGCTCAGGTTGGCGACGCTGCCGACCATGAACGGCAGGTTGCTGCCCGCCAGTTGCAACAGGCTGGCAAAGCGTTGACCGGGGTCGCCGGCGGCGCCGCTCTGGCGTGCGGCCAATTGCTGGCGGGCCTGCTGCAAAGGGTTGAGCACCACCGGCAATTCGGGAAACGCCTGGCGCACCTGCTGGCTCATCAACGCCTTGAGCCGTTGGCCCTCCTCCACTTGGCGTGCGGCATAGAGGTTGAGGCCCAGCACCCAGATGACCGTGGCCAGCGCCACACAAGCCAGCGCCCTGCCCCATCCGCCGGTCGAGGGTTGGCTGAGGTGGCCGTGCAACCCCCACGCGGGCAACGGCCCACTCCAGCGCTGTGGCGCGTCCACCAGTTGCATATCCAGCGTCTGCGCGCCCAAGGGGTGCACCGCGCCTTGTTGCAGGCTCTCGCGTGTCAGCAGATAACCTTCGTCCAGCGCAGCGGCGCCCAGCGGCAAGGCAAAGGGCGCCGGGTACAGGCCGCGCAGTTTGAGCGGCAGCCGGGCCAGCCGCTCCAGCCCGGCCTTGGGCACCCAGGCCACCTGCACGCGCCCATCGCTTTCACGCGGGCCGTGGGCCACGTGCATGTGTTCCACCGGGCCGAGGATCAACGCCTGAGCGGCGCAGGCCACGGCGGCAGCGGTTTTCGCGGCCGGTAACGGCGGCAGCTCGAGGCTGGTGAGCAGGCTGTCACGCGGGTGCAGGAAACACTCCACGGCCTGGCGCGGCTTACCCACTTGCGCCAGGCTTGCATAACCCTCTTCAATGACCACGCCACGGTCCAACCAGGCAAATTTGACCTGGCTCTCGGCGCTCAATTGATCCAGCGGCGGCAAGCCAATGCGCAGGCGTTTCATACGCCCACCCGCGACCAGATCACGCGTGGTTCGCGGTCTTCGGGACGATGCAACAACGCATCAATCGTCACCCGTCGCTGTTCACGGCGCGCCTGGCCCTGCACGCGGAACCACTCGCTGGTAATGCCCACCTGCACCGAGTCCACGTTTATCTGGGGCAAGCGCAGGCGGTTAACAAAATCCCCCCGGTTGATAAACCACTGCCCGCTGTCACGCTCGGCCACCAGCCCGTGGGCCTGGGCCAGGCTGAGCTGCGGCACCACCGCGCTGAGCACTTCGGCGCTGGCGGTATTGCCATTGACCCAGGTAGGGCCGGGCAACACGCTGATGTACGCCTGCATGCGCTGCAACACAACAGGGTCCAGGCCCTCGATTCCGCTCAAGTCATCCAGGCTGCGCAGCATCGGGTATCTGGCGGGCGGAACATAGGAACCGATCACCCGCTGGCTGATCCGCCGGCTCACCGCCGGGTCGACGCCGATCAGCCGGCACAGGCGCTCAAAGCTCTGCAATTGCTCGGCGTCCACCTGTTGGCGAATGACCAGGTTGCGCAGGTTGAACTTGCCCTGCTCGTCCTCGATCCGCCCCGCAAACGCACCGACTTGAGCGTGCGCCCAGGGCTGATCGAGGCGGGTCAGCACGTCCTTGCGGCGTGCGTCCCAGAGCATCTGACGGCCGTGTTCGAGGCCACCTTGCAACAGCCATTGGCCCTGCACGCGCAGTTGCTCGGCCTCCAGGCTGCGGGTGAACACACTCTGGCGCGTGAGCATGGCGCCGGCCAGTACCGCCACCACCGCCGCGATCAGCAAGGCGCTGATGATCGCCATGCCGCGCTGCTTCGCCGCTGGGGGCGAATACCCTTTCATGGGGCGCCCTAGAGCTGCCAGGAGCCGATATCGGCATTCATGCCATCGCCATCCGGCTGGCCGTCGGCGCCGAGGGAGAACACGTCCACTTCACCGTTGGCGCCCGGGTTGAGGTAGTGATACGGGTGGCCCCACGGATCGTTGGGCAGACGGTCGAGGTAGGCACGCCAGTTGGTGTTCTTCGCATCCGCCGGGCGCTCGACCAACACCTTCAAACCCTGGTTCATGTTCGGGTAACTGCCGTGGTCCAGGCGGTAGAGTTTCAAGGCCTGCATCAACCCGCCGATGTCTTGCTTGGCCGCGGTGGCCCGCGCCTGGTCCGGCCGGTCAAGGACCTTGGGCACCACCATCGCGGCCAGGATCCCGAGGATGACCACCACCACCATGATCTCGATCAAGGTGAAGCCACGTTGCCCGCGAGGGCCTGGCAGCGGTGACGTTAGGCGTGCGATATCCATCTCGACATTCCTTGGCTTGAGTGCAATGGGGGCGCAGTGTTGCAAGAACACATGTCAGTCGTATTGAAAATGCTCGGGAGTTTCGGTCGCCAATCGGTCAACTGCCGGCGCTAGTCTGCGGGCCTGTTTCCCGGCTTTGAGAGCGCCATGTACGGCCGTCGCAAGGAGCAAGGTTTTACCCTGATCGAGGTGCTGGTGGCGCTGGCGATCATTGCCGTGGCCATGGCCGCCGCCGTGCGCGTGGCCGGGCTGATGGCCCAGAGCAACGGCCTGCTGCGCGACAAATCCATCGCGCTGCTGGCGGCGCAGAGTCGCCTGGCGGAGTTGCGTCTGGAGGGGCTGGGCCCGGAAGGCCACCTGCGCAACGGCAAGAAAACCTTCGAGTGCGATCAAGGCCGCCTGAAACTGCGCTGCGAACAGACCATCAGCGCCGATGGCCGCCTGCTCCAGGTCAACCTGCAGGTGCTCGACGCCAGCCGCGAAGCACCGCCCCTGGCGCGCCTGGAGACTCAGGTCATGGCCGAGTGAGCCGCGGCAGCGCAGGCCCCTGGGGCAACTTGTCGAGGTTGACGCGCAGCGTCTCGCCCCCGCGTTCTATCTCCACCCCATCGCCTTCGATGCCGGTCAGCCGCACGCCGGGGCTGAGGCGCTCGCCCAACAGGAAACTGCGCGGCGGCCCATCGTTAAGGCTGAGGATCGCCACCGCGCCACGCGCGCCCGCCAGCACGCCGGTCACTTTGACCTGCAGCGCCGTCGGCGCATTGGAAAACCATTGCAGTGCCGGGTTATCGCTGCGCGCCGCCAATGCCTGGGGCGTGGCGCTGGGCGTGTGGGACTCGGCGCTGGTGAGCAGCAGCGGCATCCACACCGCCGCGCCCGCCAAAGCCGCCAGCACACCCAGCGCCTGCACGCCGTGGGCCAGGGTGAAACGAGGGGCGAATGTCATGGGCAGGACCTCCTGTTTGTCCGTCGCACCAGCCTACAGGGTCAATTCGCACGCTTTTATTTCACACACTCCCCAGTTTCCAGGAAACGCGCGATGAAACAGCAAGGCTTCACCCTGATCGAGCTGATGGTGGTGCTGGTGATCATCGGCATCGCCAGCGCCGCCATCAGCCTCACCATCAAGCCCGACCCGCTGCACCTGCTGCGCAAGGATGCCGAGCGCCTGAGCCAACTGCTGCAAGTCGCCCAGGCCGAAGCCCACGTCGACGGCCGCCCCATCACCTGGCGCGCCGACGCCAAGGGCTTCCGCTTCAACCGCCGCAATGATGATGGAACCCGCGTGGAAGCCTTCCAGGGCGACAGCCAACTGCGCCCGCGCCTATGGGAAAGCACACCGATGCAAGTCACTGTCGAACCTCGGCAACCCCTGGTGCTCAATGCCGAATGGATCAACCCGCCGCTGCGGGTGGTGCTGTCCGACGGGCAACACAGCCTCAGCCTGCAACGCGACGCCGCCGGCCTGATGCGCGTGGAAGCCCTGCCATGAACCGGTCGCAGCAAGGCTTCACCCTGATCGAAGTGATGGTGGCGATCATGCTGATGGCGCTGGTCAGCCTGATCGCCTGGCGCGGCCTCGACAGCGTGACCCGCGCCGATCAGCACCTGCAGGCCAGTACCGAGCAGACCGAGGTGTTGCTGCGGGCGCTCAACCAGATGCAGCGCGATATCAGCTTGCGGGCCAGCGTCGAACTGACGGCCCCGGATACCCCGACCGACGAGGGGTTGGCGGCGGTCACGGTACGCAGTTCCGACAGCAAGGGCTTTCGCCTGGACGTGATCCGCAGCGCCCCGGTTGCCGGTGACGGGCTGCAGCGGGTGCGCTGGTGGCTCAAGGGCGATTCGCTGTACCGCGCCGCCGCGCCGGCACGAAACCGGTTTCCGCTGCCGGCGGCGAAGGATGGCGTGGTGGTGCTGACGGGCGTCAGCGACTTGCAGGTGCGCGTCTGGGAGACGGACAAGGGCTGGCGGCAGTTGAGCGGCAATCGGCGTGAAGATCCAACGGGGCTGGAGATCAAGCTGGTACGACAGACGCCCCAGGGGGTGGAAAAGTATCGGCAGGTGCTGGGGCCGTTGAAGTGAGTCAACTCAACAACACCACCCCACCCGGCAGCTCCGTACATTTGGCGCCATACGCATCGCGAATCAACAACGCCACGCCCGCCAGTTGCTGCAAGCTGAACCGCGCCTGCACACGGCGCTGGCCAAGTTCTTTGTTCAACAACACCAACATCCCCGGCCGATAGCGGTTGATCTCGTCCACCACCGTCGCCAGCGTGGCGTTGTTGAACACCAGCACCTGCTCACGCCAGGCCACCACGGCCTGGGTGTCCACCGTGGTCACTTCACTGACCCCGGCAGCGCCATAGGTCAGTTGCCGTCCACCGTCCAAACGCAAGCTGCGACCGGCGATGTCCACCAAAAGCGAACCCTCGATGCAGGTCACGCAGACGTTCTGGTCGGTGTTGCGCACATTGAAGCGCGCCTGGGCCGCGCTCACCCAGCCCGCGCCAGCCTGGACCTTGAGCGGTTGCGCAACGTGGGCGACGACTTCGACTTCACCTTCGAACAATTCAATGCCCTGTCCGACCCGGCTGATGCGGGTCTGGGTATTGAGTTCCAGGCTCACGCCTGCGCTCAACAGCACTTGGCGCTGCTCGCCGACGTCGGTGCGGTAGTCCGCCGTAAGCCCGGCGAAGCCGCCCGGTACGCCGACGCGCACCATCACCACGGCCGCCGAAGCGGCAATCGCACCGCCCAGGAAGGCACGCCGGCCAAAGCTGCGCGGTTGCGAGACTTGATCGAGGGCCGGCGCCAACTGCTGCCACAACGCCTTGGCCTGCTCGAACGCCTGGGCATGTTCCGGGCTTTGCGCGCACCAGGCTTTCAGGGCCTTGGCGTCGGCCACGGTGGCACGGCCCGACGTCAGCAGGACCAGCCAGTCGCGGGCTTCATCGTGCAGGGGGCTGGCGGTGGATGGCCGGGCGGTGGAGAGGTTAAAAATATTCAAGCGCGCACGTACTCACGGATTTATCAGGGACTCGACACTAAGACGGTTTTCCGGCCCCGGGACCGAACCGCTGAATCACTTTTCTTTCCAGGCGCTTGGCACAATGGCCCAGGGCAGCCTTGATTTCCTTCTCGACCATACGCGTGGAGATGCCGAAACGCTGGGAGATTTCCAGGTGCGGCGCCTCTTCCAGGCGGGCGGCAATGAGGATCTTGCGGCGGCGCGCCGGCAGTTCGTAGAGGGCCTTGACCAGGGACTGGATTTCTTTCTGCCCGCCCACCACCCGCGAGGGGTCCTGGGCGTCGTCGGTGCTTTGCAGCAGCTCTTGCACTTCGCTGCCGGTGAGCAGGCGTGCGTCGGCCTGGCGGCGGTCGGCGGCGATGTTCAAGGCCATGCGATACAGATAGGCGTTGGGCTGTTGCAGGTTCGCCGGCACGTCCATGCGGTCGACCCGCAGGTAGGTTTCGTGCAGGACGTCGTTGGCCAGGTCCTCCGAGCCCAGGCGCTTGCGCAAACGCACCTTGAAGTCTTCGTAGGAGGCCAGGAACAAGCTGACCATCGGACTGTGCCCGGTATTTTTCATCCGCCCCGGGCTCCTTTTGCAGCTGTGCATTCCATGCGTGTTCCCGTTGTGTCAGGCATCAGAAGTAAAGTCACCGGCTGGCGCAGTGAGCTCGGCGCCGGGCGTTCCACCCGTGCCGTTGCCAGGCTGCGTACCAGTGCTTCATCGCGTTGTGCATCGCCGGTGGAACTGACCAGCCGACTGTGTTCCATCACCCCGTCCGGGCTCACCCAAACCTGCACCAGCGCCCGGAAACTGCCGGGGCGGGTCAAGGGCGAACGGCACAGGCTGGTCTCGATCGCTTGCTGCAACGCCGTCGCGTAGCTGTTGTTGATCCGCACGGCACTGCGAGCCGCCGCGCCCTTGGTGGGAGGCGGCTGGCTGACCTGCGGCGCCTGCAAGGTGAACGCATCGCTGCGTGCATAACGTGCCATCAGGCCACTCCCTGTCAGCAACATCGCCAGTGCTTCTTGCGCCGTAAACCGCCCGCGCACTCCAATGGAACGCCGGCCCCGCGTCAATTCACGGTCCACCAGCACCGCCATCCCGGTGGCGCGGCTGTAGGCTTGCAGGGCGTGTTCCAAGTCTTGCGCCGGCAAATCCAAGGTCAAAAACGGCGACTCTGCCTGCGCCGCACGGCCGCCAGCCAGCAGCAACAGCAAGACCAGGGCGCATGCGGCGCGCCTCCACACTCCCCATTCACCCCCTGCTCTGCATTGCTGCACGGCCGACGCGCCCTAGAAAACCGTCATCCTGAGGCCAGTTTATGAAACTGATGTTACGGTGATAGCAAAAAAAACATCACGGTGACGAGAGGCCCGCTGCGCTAGACTTTCAAGCCTTACCGGGCCACTCCTACGGGCCCGCCAGGAGGCCCGATGAACCTGTTCCCGACCCTTGCCAGCTTGATGCTGTGCGCCGCCCTGCCCTTGTTCGCCCACGCCGACAGCTGCGCCGAAGTCACGGTGGATGGGTATAAGGCACCCAACTATGGTTGCCTGAGCCAGCAGATGGGCAATGACACAAACGCGACCAAGGCCGCCAGCAAAAACCGCGAAGCGCAAAACATCCCCATCGAGAAACGGCCGCCGAACGCGGTGGGTTTATCCACCCCGGCGGCGACCAGCGTGCGCATGGGCAACACGTTCGGTACGTCGGTGAAGCCGCAGCGGCCCTGATTACAACAATGACAGCGGATAACTGATGATCAACCGGTTCTCATCGAACTCGTTGGTGCTGAAATCCCGACGCAAGGTCGAATTGCGCCAGCGCACATTGAGAAGCTTGGCCGGGCCGCTCTGCACCACATACGCCAGCTCCGATTCGCGGCCCCATTCCTCGCCATCGGTGACGGTGCCGACATGCGCATTGCTGCCGCGGATATAGCGCGTCATCAAGGTCAGGCCCGGCACGCCTTGGGCGGCGAAATCGTAGTCATAGCGCAGTTGCCAGGAGCGCTCCCTGGCCGCGTCATAGCTGGAGTTGTAGCTGTCGTTGGCCAGGCTGGTGCCGGCGGTGCCATTGACGCGCATCCAGCCGTCGTCGCCGGACATGCGTTGCAGGCCGACATAGATCGTATGGGCACCGGTCCTGGCCGAGAGCATGGCCGACAAGGCGCGGTTCTCCAGGTTGCCGGCCAGGGCCTTGCCGTTCTGCTCACCGGAGAAAAACCCGAGATTGGCGCCCAGCACCCAGCCGCCCACCGGTTGGCTGTGGGTCAGGTTGATATAGCGCTGCTGGTAGATGTCGGCGAGTTCCGAATACCAGGCGCCGACCTGGGTTTTCTTGTCGTTGAACAGGTACTCGGCGCCGCCGAAGTTGAAGCGATCGGAGGTGGCATCCGGGCGGCCGCCCATGAACATATCCTCCATGCTTGCATCATTGCGCGGGCTGTTGGCCCGGAATTGCCCGCCGTACAGGGTCACGCCGCTGAATTCTCTGGAGGTCAACTGCGCGCCGCGAAAGGTCTGGGTCAGTGAACGGCCGTCATCCGAACGCAGCACCGGCAAGGCCGGCGCCCACTCCCCGGCCTTCAGTTCGGTGTTCGCAAGCTTGGCCTTGAGCGCCACCCCCAACCGACCGAAATCGTCCGCCGGGCGCCCGTCACCGTGCACCGGCAGCAGTTGGGTATTGGCGGTGCCCCTGCCGCCATCGAGCTTCACCGAATACAGCCCCAATACGTCCACGCCAAGGCCGACCACGCCTGCCGTATAGCCGGAGCGCGCATCGAGGATAAAGCTCTGGGTCCACTCTTCGGCCTTGGCCTGGGGGTTGTTGCCATCCACGAAATTGCGGTTCAGGTAAAAATTGCGCAGGTTCAGCGAGGCTTTGCTGTCTTCCAGGAAGCCGTCGGCATAGCTGCTGCCGGTGCTGAACACCAGGCAGGTAAGAACCACAGGGTTGGCGCGCAAAAGGATCTTCATTTTTATTATTCCTTTCTGGGAGGCAAACGCCTCCCGTCGCAGATAACGGGTATCCGCTGGCTTTAGGGTTGAGGTGAGGTGTTGCGGGTCAGTTGCCGGTCAGCGCGATGATCGCAGGCACCGTGAGGACCGCCGTGTAATAGCCCATGAATTGCACGCCGATGTTGAACCCCAGGAAGCGCGCGAGGAACCCGCCGAGCAAGCCCACGGTGACAATCACCAGCAACCCGAGCAGGCCGCCTTCCCAGATGCCGATCACCAGCACCAGGCCGATGAACGTCGTGATCACCGCTTCATGGCTGATCTTGCGCACCACATAGGCCGCCGCGCCGTGGGCAAAGTTCATGGTGAACGGGTAGGCCACCAGGATCGCCACGATCACCGCGAGCATGCCGTAGCCGAGGAACTCCCAGGTGTTGAGCAGGTTATGCAGGTTGTTGATCTCACCGGTGGCGTTGTCGACGAAAAAGCGCGGCGGTGCGTTGAACAACGGCGCGGCCGGGCCGGCCGCGACCGGGCTAAGCGGCAGTCCGAAGGCGATCAGCGGGATCAGGGTTTCGGCGATGTAGGTCGATTCGGTCACACCATTACGCGCGGTGATCACCGTGGTCAGGCGGTCATAGGCGTGCTTGATCCGTGAACCGATGATTTCGCCCATGATCACCGTCATCGCCACCGGGCTGAACACAAAGGTGGCGCTGGTCACGCTGGCGGCCATGGCCGTCACGCGTACCTGGCGCGGGTTGATGACCTTGAACGGGTTCGGAAAGTAGCCGCTCCAGCCCTTCACGTCCGGTGCCAGGGAAAACACCCGGTATTGATCGCGGCGCATGCGCTGGCGCTCGCCGGGCGCCAACAGGGAAAACAGCGAGGCAATCAACGGCGCCACGGCAATGCCGAGGAAGTAGCTCACCGACAGCTTGACCCCGTACTGCCCGGTCAACGCCTGCAACGCCACGATCACCACCACGAACGGCACCAGGGCCAGGACCGCCGCCCAACGCCCGGCGGAAAAGTAGGCGATGGTGAACGCAGCGCACAGGAACACCCAGGGCGCGAACTGCTTGATCACCCCACCGAACGGCGCCAGCAACACCGCGAACAGCACCGACAGCGGTACCGCAATAAGCGCCGCCACCGCGCCACCGGAAATCATTTTGCGCAAGGCGATATGCGGCACGCCGAGTTTGCGCAGGTAGTTCGCATCGGCGAGCAAGGCCGTGGCCGAAGTGTCACCGGGAATCCCCAGCAACGCGGTGGGCACGGCGTGGGTCATGTGCTTGGCGACCGCTCCCGCCAGAAAGAACGTCAGCACCCCGGCCGGTGGCGCGCCCAGCAGCACCACCAGCATGGTCAGGGGCGCGAGGGTGGTGGTTTCGTCGGTGCCGGAGACCAGGCCGATGGCGGCGAATACCACGGCGCCGAGCAGCCCGAGCGCAAAGGCCATCATGATTTCATGCAGGAGGATTTCCATCACCCACGCCCTCCGCTGAGGCTGGGCGTGAGCACGGGCGCCGACGTAGCGGGTAGGTTTTCTTCGCGGGCCTGGGCTTCGCGGAACAGGTCATACAGCTGCAGCTCGCGCAGCTCGGCGATCACCTCGGCGGACACATCCTCCAGGCGCCCCAGGCTGCCGTATTCCTTGAGCAGGTCGGCCACCACTTGCTCGCGGAAACGCTGGTCGGCCACGTTTTCCTGTACATCACGCTTGGGCGCAAACAGCTTGGCACTGATCGCGCCACCGGCCAGGCAGCCGAGGATGCCGATCAGCATGGCGTAGGCACGCGCCATCTGCGCCGATTCCACCAAGTAGTGCAACAGGTGTTGCGCGGCAAAGTAGGCGCCAAGACTGACCACCGCGCCAATCCCGATAGACAGCGCAAGGTGACGCGCATCGATGGTGTCGCCCCAGACTTCATACAAATGTTGCTGGTCCGACGGTAAAAGCGGCTTTTGCCTGAGGTCTTGCTGCATGGTGCCCTCCGGCCCTTTCGGGCTTGTTGTTTTTATAAGGGGGGTGAAGCCTTCACGTCTTTCGAACGGTGGCGCGACCGACCGTGGTCGCCTGGCCCTGTTGATTGACGACCTGCAACGCCAGCGTGATGCAGTCGCCTTCCACCGTGAGGATTTCACCCTTGGCGGTCAGCACATCACCGACATAGGCCGCGCGGCGGTTGCTGTACTCGAACGCCAACAGTTCGTCGGCGCCCTGCATCCAGTCGTAAAGCAACTGGGTCAACCAGTCGCCCTGCAACGGGCCGTCCACCAACAGCGCAGGGTGGCCCTCGTTCTGCTGGGCGTAGGCAAGGTCGTAGTGAATGCGATGAGCGTTCCAGATCGCCGCGTTGTACAGGAACAAGTGCACCGTGTCCGGGGTGTACTGGCGTTCGGGCAAGGCCTGGCCGACTTCGATGAGGGGCATGGTTATCTCGCTATCCGGGTCAGGTGTTCGATCACCAGCGGCTCGCCCGCCTCGTTCTCGAAACGGTTTTCGAACACCAGGAAAATCAAAGGGCCATCGCTGCCCTGCTTTTCGTGGATGTCCACCAGCGTCTGGCGGCAGACCAGCACATCACCGGGATAAATCCGCCGGTGCACCTGGTAGCGGCTGCCCCCCGCCAGAATGCGCTTGAGCGGCAATTCCGGCAGCAGCGGGTTGTCGGGGAAGTGGCCGTCTTCGCGCAACTGCTCCAGGGGCAATACCGGCATCAGCACGCTGAACAAAAACATCAACGGCGCTTCATCACCCGCCAGAAACCGTGCCTGGCGCTGGCCGGTGGCGACCGCATATTTGCGGATGTCCTGGCGGCTGACTTCAAAGCGCACCGGCGGCAACGCCAGGCCGATGCAGCCCATGATTGCCTCGGTGAGCAGGCTCAAATCACACCTCGCTCGACCAATTGGTCGTACTGGGCCTGGTCCAGGCCCAGCCATTGACGGTAAACCTGTTGGTTGTGCTGACCGACGCCGGGGGCACTGGAGCCCTTCTCGCGGGTGCCGCCGGAAAGCTTCACCGGGTTGCCAAACACCTCGAAATGCGCGCCCTGGCATTCGACGCTGATCACCATGTCCCGCTCGCGCACATGGGGATCGGCCACCACTTCGTCAATGCTCTTGATCGGTGACAGCGGGAATCGGTCGCCGGTCAGCGCCTCCAGTTCGGCCTTGGTGTAGGCCGCACACCAGCCTTCGACGATGGGCTTGACCCGACGCAGGTAAGTGGCTTGCTCGAAACGCTTGGCCATGGTGTCGATTTCGGGGTCGGTGGCCAGGGCCGCATCGCCGAAGGCATGGCAGGCCTCGCGCCAGAACTTGTCGGTGTAGGCACCAAAGAACACGAAGCCGTCCTTGCAGGCATAGCGGCCATAGGGTTTGACGAAGGGATGACCGTTGCCGGTAGGCCCGACCACTTCGCCGGTTTCGGTGTAGGTGACCAGAGCGTTTTCAGTCAGGGAGATGATCGAGTCCTGCTGGGACACATCGACCAGTTGCCCCTGCCCGCTGCGCTCGGCTTCACGCAAAGCGCCGAGGGTGCCAATCGCCGCGTACAGCGCCGCCGACAAATCCCCCAGCACCGTGCCGACGCGCATCGGTTCCTCGACCGTGCCATTCATCGACCACAAGCCGCCGGCGGCCTGGGCACTGCTGTCAAATGCCGGGCGTGAAGAGTTGGGCCCGTGCTGGCCGAAACCGCTGATGGCAGTGAACACCAGCGCCGGGTTGACCGCCTTGAGTACCGCATAGCCCAGGCCCAGCTTGTCCATGGTGCCGGGGCGGAAATTCTCGATGACGATATCGGCCTTGCGCACCATTTCAAGAAAGGTCGCCTTGCCGTCCGGGTGCTTGAGGTCCAGGCACACCGCGTGCTTGTTACGGTTGAACTGGGCGAAAAAACCACTGACCGGGGCGCTGGCGCTGCGGCTCATGGGCGGGAACTCGCGGGTCAGGTCTGGATCGGTGGGGTGTTCGATCTTGATCACGTGGGCGCCCATGTCCGCCAGCAGCATGGCGCAATAAGGCCCGGCCACGACGCGGGTCAGGTCGAGGATGGTGACGCCCTTGAGCGGGCCGAAGCCGGCCAGGGTGGTTGCAAGAGGGTTCATGGGTGCTCCGTTTATTGTTATTGGATGCGGGCGCGCACTGCCTGGGCGACCCGCGATGCGCCGCTGCGTTGCAGCTGGCTATCAATAAAGACGCCTACCTCAATCAATTTTGCAAGGTCGACGCCGGTGGCGACGCCTTGCCCTTCAAACAGGTACACCAGCTCTTCGGTCGCCACGTTGCCCGTGGCGCCCGGCGAATAGGGGCAACCGCCCAAGCCCGAGACGGAACTGTCGAACACCCGCACACCGGCCTGCCAGGCGGCCTGCACATTGGCCACCGCCATGCCGTAGGTGTCATGGAAATGCCCGGCCAGGGCGCCGAGCGGCACCGCGTCGGCGCAGGCCTGGATCAACCGCGTGGTCGCGCCCGGCGTGCCGGTGCCGATAGTGTCACCCAGGCTGACTTCATAGCAGCCCATGGCATACAGGGCTTGGGTGACCACAACCACCTGCTCGACGGGCACCGCACCGCTAAACGGACAGCCGAGCACACAGGACACGTAGCCGCGCACGGCAACGCCCGCCTCCAGGGCCCTGGCCAGCACCGGTTCGAAGCGCTCCAGGCTCTGGGCGATCGAGCAATTGATATTCTTCTGCGAAAACGCCTCGGAGGCCGCCGCAAACACCGCCACCTCGCGGCAACCGGCGGCCAGGGCCATGTCCAGGCCTTGCAGGTTCGGCACCAGCGCGGTGTACGTCACACCGGGGCGCTGGCCGAGGCCGCGCAGCACCGCGTCCGAGCCCGCCATCTGCGGCACCCAGCGCGGCGACACGAATGCGCCCGTCTCGATGCTGCGCAAACCGGCGTCGGCCAGGCGCTCCACCAAGGCTATGCGGGTGTGCACCGGCAGGCATCGGGCTTCATTCTGCAAGCCATCCCGCGCGCCCACTTCCACCAGCCTGACGTGGTCCATGCTCACTGACCGCGCTTATCAAGCAGCAACGCACGCGCACTGTCGGCGCGCACGTCGTGAGTGGCCACCATGCGTTCGACCAGCCACTGCACTTCGTCTCCCCGAGCGCCGGCCGAGAGCGCCACATTGCGCGCATGCAACGCCATATGCCCGCGCTGGATGCCTTCGGTGGCCAGGGCGCGCAAGGCACCGAGGTTCTGTGCCAGGCCCACGGCGACAGCAATTTCGCCCAGCTCCTGGGCGGTTTTCACGCCAAGAATGCGCAGCGACAATTGCGCCAGCGGATGGGTCTTGGTGGCGCCGCCGACCAGGCCCAAAGGCATTGGCATTTCCAGGGTGCCCACCAAGTGGCCCTGGCTGTCTTTTTCCCAGGTGGTCAGCGAACCGTAATGGCCGCTGCGACAGGCATAGGCATGTGCGCCCGCTTCGACAGCGCGCCAATCATTGCCGGTGGCGACCACCAACGGGTCGATGCCATTCATGATGCCCTTGTTGTGGGTGGCCGCGCGGTACGGGTCGATGGCGGCAAAGGCATAGGCGTCGATCACGCCCTCGATCACCTCTTCGCCGCTGTACTCGGCGGTGGCCAGGTGTTCCGGGGCGATGCGCAGTTGTGCGCGGCACAGGCGCAGGTCGGCGAGGTTGGACAGGATGCGCAAGCGCACCTTGCCGCCGGTGATACGCTCCATCAGCGGCGCCACGGCCTCGGCCATGGTGTTGACCGTGTTGGCGCCCATGGCGTCGCGCACATCGACGATCAGGTGCGCCACCAGCATCGGCCCGCGCGGGCTGTCGGCAAAGGTATGCACTTCGATGTCCCGGCAACCGCCGCCCAGGGTGTTGAGCAACTGATCCTTGCTGTTGGCCAGGGCGATGATTTCGTCTTTATTGCGCAACAGGCTCAAACGCGCGTTGAACGGGTCGCTGATGCCGATGATCTGCACCTGCGCGCGCATCAGCGGTGCGCTGCTCGAGGTCTGGAACCCCCCGGCCGGGCGCGTCAGCTTGGCCATGAACGACGCGGCGGCGACCACCGAAGGCTCTTCCACCACCAGCGGGATCACCACATCGCGACCGTTGATGCAAAAATTGCTGGCGACGGCATACGGCAGTTCGAATTTGCCGATGACGTTCTCGATCATGCCGTCGGCGATTTCCAGCGGCAGCGCACCGGCATCGCGCAGCAGCGCCAGGTCTTCGTCGCTCAAGCCGAGCAAGGGCTGCAGGTGCTCAAGGCGCTGGCTGGGAGTGAGGCTGCGGAAGTTCGGCAAGCGGGAATCGATAGGCATTCGGGGCTCCTCAAGGAGTCATTTGTTATTGGATGCCCTCAAATTGCCCCATCTGTAGCCCTTAAAGAAGGTACAGTTTTGCCGGACAGTTCAGCCACTGTACCCATAACAAGAGCCCCAGAAGGAATTGCAGCATGTCGCGCCCGACCCTCGCGCACCAGGTGGCCAGCGCCATCGCCCAGCAGATTACCGATGGCGCGCTCAAGGCTGGCGAAAAGCTGCCGTCGCTGCGCGAATACATGCGCCTGCATGGGCATTCAAAGAACACGGTGATCACCGCCTACGAGCACTTGGCCGCCGACGGTCTGATCGAGGCGCGCCACGGCCAGGGCTTTTTCGTGATCAAGCGCGTGGCGCATACCAGCGAAGAAGAAGACAGCCAGCCCTACAACCGAGCCCTGGACACCATCTGGATGATGCGCCAGCAGTTCGTGCGCGACCCGGGCCATTCCCACCTGGGCGAAGGCTTTCCCCCCGTGGAATGGCTGATGGACATGCGCCTGGACAAGTTTCACCGCCAGGTCGTGCGTGCCGGCGTGACCACGCTGTTTCGCTACGGCACGCGCCTGGGCAACGCCGGCCTGCGCGCGCGCCTGGTACAGAAGCTGGCGGACTACGCGCTGCCCGTTTCGCCCCGGCAACTGGTGACCACCCTGGGCGCCAACCACGCCATGGACTTGATCATCCGGCGGTACCTCAACCCCGGCGATCCGGTACTGGTGGAAGACCCGGGCTACTACCCGCTGTTCGGCAAGCTGCAATTGCAAGGCGCACGCATGTTCGGCGTGCCCCGCGAGCCGGATGGGCCGAACCTGCAGGCGTTGGAACAGTTGATCAAGACCCATCGCCCGCGCCTGTTCTTTTTGCAGTCCATTGGCCATAACCCCACCGGCTCGGACCTGTCGCCGGCCAAGGCGCACCAACTGCTGCGCATTGCCGAGACCTACGACCTGCTGCTGGTGGAGAACGACGCAATGGCCGACTTCAAGCCCAGCTCAGCGATCAAGCTGTCGGCCCTCGACCAGCTCAACCGCACGCTGTACGTGGGCAGTTTTTCCAAATCGGTATCGGCAGCGCTGCGCGTGGGGTTTATCGCCGGCAGCAAACAACGCGTGGAGGAATTGGCGGATATCAAGATGATCCTGCACAACAGCGGCGCCGAATACAGCGAGCGCACCATTGACGTGATCCTGGGCGAAGGGCAGTTCCTGCGGCACCTGTCGCGCCTGCAAGACCGCCTGCGCCACGCCACCGCGCGCGGCCTCGACTTGCTCGACGAACTCGGCGCCGAGGTATTTTGCCGCCCCGAACAGAGCCTGTACCTGTGGGCGCGCTTCCCGCATATCGAAGACGCCAACGCCCTCACCCGACACTGCCTGACCCAAGGCGTAATGCTGGCGCCGGGCTCGATCTTCTCGACCCAACCCAAAAGCACATCCCCCTGGACGCGGTTGAACGTGGCGTACCTGGATGACCCGGTGTTTTGCCGGGTTATTCGCGAGCTGCGATAGCCCGAAGTTGGCACTTGATCCTTTGGGAGTTGTCGAGCTTTAGCGAGGCTGCGAAAGCGGTGGGTCAGGCGATGAAGATGCCAGCAGTACCGCCGCCTTCGCAGCCTCGCCGGGGCTCGACAGCTCCCACAGTTGAGCTGCGTCGCGGCTGAGATTGCGGCAGCCGCTAAACCGCAAATCCAGCGTACACAGCCGATCCCCTGTGGGAGCTCTCGAGCTTTAGCGAGGCAGCGATAGCGGTGTGTCAGGCGATAAAAATGTTGGCAATGCCGCCGCCTTCGCAGCCTCGCCGGGGCTCGACAGCTCCCACAGTTGAGCTGCGTCGTGGCTGAGATTGCGTCAGCCGCTAAACCGTAAATCCAGCGTACACAGCCGATCCCCTGTGGGAGCTGTCGAGCTTTAGCGAGGCAGCGATAGCGGTGGGTCAGGCGATAAAAATGTTGGCAATGCCGCCGCCTTCGCAGCCTCGCTGGGGCTCGACAGCTCCCACAGTTGAGCTGCGTCGCGGCTGAGATTGCGGCAGCCGCTAAACCGCAAATCCAGCGTACACAGCCGATCCCCTGTGGGAGCTCTCGAGCTTTAGCGAGGCAGCGATAGCGGTGTGTCAGGCGATAAAAATGTTGGCAATGCCGCCGCCTTCGCAGCCTCGCCGGGGCTCGACAGCTCCCACAGTTGAGCTGCGTCGTGGCTGAGATTGCGTCAGCCGCTAAACCGTAAATCCAGCGTACACAGCCGATCCCCTGTGGGAGCTGTCGAGCTTTAGCGAGGCAGCGATAGCGGTGGGTCAGGCGATGAAAATGCCAGCAGTACCGCCGCCATCGCAGCCTCGCCGGGGCTCGACAGCTCCCACAGTTGAGCTGCGGTGCGGCTCAAATTGGGCCAGTCGCTAGACCGCAAATCCAACCCACACAGCCGATCCCCTGTGGGAGCTCTCGAGCTTTAGCGAGGCAGCGATAGCGGTGTGTCAGGCGATAAAAATGTTGGCAATGCCGCCGCCTTCGCAGCCTCGCCGGGGCTCGACAGCTCCCACAGTTGAGCTGCGTCGTGGCTGAGATTGCGTCAGCCGCTAAACCGTAAATCCAGCGTACACAGCCGATCCCCTGTGGGAGCTGTCGAGCTTTAGCGAGGCAGCGATAGCGGTGGGTCAGGCGATGAAAATGCCAGCAGTACCGCCGCCATCGCAGCCTCGCCGGGGCTCGACAGCTCCCACAGTTGAGCTGCGGTGCGGCTCAAATTGGGCCAGTCGCTAGACCGCAAATCCAACCCACACAGCCGATCCCCTGTGGGAGCTCTCGAGCTTTAGCGAGGCAGCGATAGCGGTGGGTCAGGCGATGAAAATGCCAGCAGTACCGCCGCCATCGCAGCCTCGCCGGGGCTCGACAGCTCCCACAGTTGAGCTGCGGTGCGGCTCAAATTGGGCCAGTCGCTAGACCGCAAATCCAACCCACACAGCAATCCCCTGTGGGAGCTCTCGAGCTTTAGCGAGGCTGCGATAGCGGAGTGTCAGGCGAAGAAAATGCCAGCAATGCCGCCGCCATCGCAGCCTCGCCGGGGCTCGACAGCTCCCACAGTTGAGCTGCGGTGCGGCTGAGATTGCGTCAGCCGCTAAACCGCAAATCCAACCAACACAGCCGATCCCCTGTGGGAGCTCTCGAGCTTTAGCGAGGCAGCGATAGCGGTGTGTCAGGCGATAAAAATGTTGGCAATGCCGCCGCCTTCGCAGCCTCGCCGGGGCTCGACAGCTCCCACAGTTGAGCTGCGTCGTGGCTGAGATTGGGCCAGCCGCTACAACGCAAATCCAACCCACACAGCCGATCCCCTGTGGGAGTTCTGGAGCTTTAGCGAGGCTGCGAAAGCGGAGTGTCAGGCGATAAAAATGCCAGCAATGCCGCCGCCTTCGCAGCCTCGCTAAAGCTCGACTGTTCCCCCATAGGGCAGTGCCGCAGCCGTGTGATCAAGCGGCGTGGCTTTCCTTCTTCAGGCTGTCCATATCAATCACAAACCGGTACTTCACATCGCCCTTGAGCATCCGTTCATACGCTTCGTTGATGCCTTGGATATCGATCATCTCGATGTCCGAGACAATCCCGTGTCTGGCACAGAAATCGAGCATGTCCTGGGTCTCCTGGATGCCGCCGATCAACGAACCGGCCAGGCTGCGGCGTTTGAAGATCAGGTTGAACACCGTCGGCGACGGGTGCGGGCTGTCGGGCGCGCCGACCAGGGTCATGGTGCCGTCGCGCTTGAGCAGGTTGAGGAAGGCGTCGAGGTCGTGCGGGGCGGCGACGGTGTTGAGGATGAAGTCGAGGCTGTTGGCAACCTTGGCCATTTCGTCCGGGTTCTTCGACACCACCACCTGATCGGCGCCCAGGCGCAAGCCGTCTTCGCGCTTGTTGGGCGAGGTGGTGAACAACGTGACATGGGCGCCCATGGCATGGGCAATTTTCACCGCCATATGGCCGAGGCCACCGAGACCGACCACACCGACTTTCTTGCCGGGGCCCACCTTCCAGTGGTGCAGCGGCGAATAGGTGGTGATGCCCGCGCACAGCAGCGGCGCGACGGCGGCCAGGTTGGCGTCGTCGTGGGAAATGCGCAGGACGAACTTCTCCTTGACCACGATGCTGTCGGAATACCCGCCAAAGGTGTTTTCACCACCGAACACCGGACCGTTGTAGGTGCCGGTAAACCCGTTTTCGCAATACTGCTCCTCGCCTTCGGCGCAGGAGGCGCAGTGCTGGCAGCTGTCAACCATGCAGCCGACGCCGGCCAAATCACCGACCTTGAACTTGCTGACATTGCCACCTACCGCCGTGACGCGACCGACGATCTCGTGGCCGGGCACGCTGGGATACAGGGTGTTGTTCCACTCGTTACGCGCGGTGTGCAGGTCGGAGTGACAGACACCGCAGTAGAGAATATCGATCTGCACGTCGTCAGCCCCCGGCGCGCGGCGCTCGAAGGTAAAAGGCTTGAGAGAATCCTTGGCGTTCTGGGCGGCGTAGCTGTAAGTCTTGGCCATTTCGTTCACCTGTGAAATCGGATACTGGAAGTCAGATGACCGGCCTGGACGCTGAATCGTTCAATCAAGCACGCCCGTACAATTCGCCCCGCTGGCGCGTCCCTAAGCTCACGGCTTTCGATCCTAGGCATAGCGCTGGAGAGTAAGCATGTGTAAACGCGTGATTAAGGTTTCCCTGGCCCTGACCTTGCTGGCCGGCCAGATCATGGGCAGCGCATTCGCCGCAACACCCGCAGTCGCCGTGGCGCCGCAATACGACACCAGCCACGTCTACGTCGCGCCGACGGATGTCGACCGCTTTGCCCAGAGTTTCCTGGCGACCTTTGGTGGCAAAAGCACAGCCCAGGTGGTGGTGAACGTGCTGCCGGTGCCGAGCAGCACCACCTCGCAATTGCTGCAGACGCCGGCCGGCACGGTGTCGCTGTTTGGTTTCACCACCCCGATCCCGCACCCGTTCGGCCAGGAGCGCAACGGCTACCTGGTCAAGGATATGGACGTCGCGCTCAAGGCCGCCCGTGAAAACGGTGCAGCGGTGATCGTCAGCGACTTCCCCGACCCGATCGGGCGTGATGCGGTGGTGCAGTGGCCGGGCGGTGTGAACATGCAGCTCTACTGGCACACCAAGACCCCGGACTACGCGGCGTTCCAGACCGTGCCGGAAAACCGCGTGTACCTCAGCGCAGACCGCGCCGATGCCTTTATCAAATCCTTTATGGGCTTCTCCCACGGCAAAGTCCTGGCCGATGACAAGCACGCTCCTGGCGTCGATATCGGCCAAGGCGGTGGCAGCTATCGCCGTGTCGACATTGAGTCGCCGTTCGGGCGCATGGCGGTGCTGGTCACCAACGGCCACCTGCCCTACCCGTTCGGCCACGAGACCACAGGCTATCAAGTGGCTGACCTGACGGCCACCCTGGACAAGGCCACCGGCTCCGGCGCCAAAGTGCTGGTGCCCGCCTTCGACAGCAAAGGCCGGCGCAGCGCATTGGTCGAGTTCCCGGGCGGCTACGTCGCGGAAATTCATCAGCTCAACGCGGCAAAATGAAGCGTCGTGCAGGCTGGAGCCTGGCCGTGCTGTGGCCGCTGCTCGCCGGCAGCGTCCACGCCGACGAACAAGCGACACGCCCGGCGATCAAGGCCAACCGTTGGCAGGAAGACTGGTCGGTGCTGCAAAACCCGGCGCTGCGCACGCAACCGGGGGACAGCTTGAAGTACATCCCGTTGTCGAGTGCCGATCCGTTCACCTACCTGTCCCTGGGCGCGACCTTGCGCGAACGCTTCGAGATGAACGATGCCAGTGGTTTCGGCGTGCACGACGTGAAGCGCGATCGCTACCTGATCCAGCGTTTCCAGGTGCATGCCGACCTGCACCTGAACCGCAACTGGCGGGTGTTTACCCAGCTCGAAGACGCGCGCGCCTACGACAAAACCACGATTGGTGGCGCCGACCAGAACCGCGTCGACCTGCGCCTGGCCTTTGCCGAGTACGTCAATGCCTTCAGCAGCGGCACGCTGAAGGCACGGCTCGGGCGCCAGGATTTCGCCTTCGACCTGCAGCGCTTCATCTCATCGCGGGACGGCCCGAATGTGCGGCAATCCTTCGATGCGCTGTGGGCCGACTGGGAGACCTCCAACTGGCGCTTCATCGGCATTGCCAGCCAGCCGGTGCAATATCAGGACGAACGGCATTTCGACGACAAGTCCAACAGCGACGCGCGCTTTCACCTGGTGCGGGTCGAGCGCCTGGTGGGTGGCAAGAACGAACTGTCGGCCTACTACGGCGTGTATGAACGCAGCGCCGCGCACTACCTGGACGCGGACGGCGACGAGACCCGCCATCTGTTCGACGCACGCCTGGGCGGCGCGGCCAGGGGTTTTGACTGGGACATCGAAGCGATGCTGCAAAGGGGTTCGGTGGGCAGCAAGGACATTCGCGCCTGGGCCGGCGGCAGTCGCACCGGCTACACCTTTGACAGCCTGGCCTGGAAGCCGCGCGCGGGCCTGCAACTGGACATCGCCTCGGGTGACCGTAAGGCAGGCGATGGCAGCGTCGGCACGTTCAACCCGCTGTTCCCCAATGGCTACTACTTTTCCCTGGCGGGCTACACCGGCTACAGCAACCTGATTCACGTCAAGCCGTCGATCACCGTCAAGCCGATCGACAGGCTCAGCGTGCAAACCGCCATTGGCCTGCTCTGGCGCCAGACCACCGACGATGCCGTGTACACCCAGCCTAACCTGCCGGTGGCCGGAACGGCGGGCCAGGGTGATCGCTGGACCGGTGCCTACGCACAACTGCGCACCGACTATGTGTTCAGCCCCAACCTCACCGGCGCCGTCGAGGCCGTGCACTACGACGTCGGCCAGACCCTGCGCGATGCCGGTGGTGGTGACAGCGATTACCTGGGGGTCGAGCTTAAATTCAGTTGGTGACCCCAACCAAGCACACCCATACAAGCCCGGCGTACGCTTTACACCAATAGTAACGCTGAGTTTTTTCCCGCTACCAAGGAGTTTTCCATGAGCACATTTGTTGCCAAAGACGGTACCCAGATCTACTTCAAGGACTGGGGCAGCGGTAAGCCCGTACTGTTCAGCCACGGCTGGCCGCTGGATGCCGACATGTGGGAATACCAGATGGAATACCTGAGCAGCCGCGGCTTTCGCACCATTGCGTTCGACCGTCGTGGTTTCGGCCGCTCGGACCAGCCGTGGACCGGTAACGATTACGACACCTTCGCCGACGACATCGCGCAGTTGATCGAACACCTGGACCTCAAGGACGTCACCCTGGTGGGCTTCTCCATGGGCGGCGGCGACGTCGCCCGCTACATCGCACGCCATGGCAGCGCCCGTGTCGCCGGCCTGGTACTGCTGGGCGCGGTGACGCCGCTGTTCGGGCAGAAACCGGATTACCCGCAAGGCGTGCCGACTGAAGTGTTCGACGGCATCAAGGCCGGGCTGTTGAAGGACCGTGCGCAGTTCATTGCTGACTTCAACACACCGTTCTTCGGCATCAACAAGGGCCAGAAAGTCTCCGAAGGCGTGCTGACCCAGACCCTGCAAATTGCCTTGCTGGCGTCGCTCAAGTCGACAGTGGATTGCGTCACCGCCTTCTCCGAGACCGACTTCCGCCCGGACATGGCCACAATCGACGTACCGACCCTGGTCATTCATGGTGATGGCGACCAGGTCGTGCCATTCGAGACCACCGGCAAAGCGGCCGCCGCTGCGATCAAGGGCGCCGAGCTGAAAGTCTACAAGGACGCGCCGCATGGCTTCGCCGTGACCCATGCCCAGGCCCTGAATGAAGACCTGCTGGCATTCCTCAACCGCTGAAAACCCTGCACCACCCTCTCCTTATTTCGGCCGGGCTTGCCCGGCCTTTTTTTGCTCAGGAGAAATGTCGGCCGACCACCAGGCGACCCGGCCCGCTGATCAGCAACGTGGTGAAGATAATCAGCAGCAACCAGCCAAACTGCCCTTCGAACAGCGACCACTGCGGATGCACCACCAACATGGCGATCAACAACACTGCCAGGATCGGCAAGCACGCCAGGCGCACCAGCACCCCGGCGATGATCAGCAGCGGGCACAGCACTTCGGCAAAAATCGCCAGAGACAGCGTGATGTGAGCGCCCAGGTGGAACGGGTCCTCGATCAGTTTCAGCTGCTCGCTGTAGTCCAGTAATTTGGGCAATCCATGGACCCATACCAGGAACAGCGCCGCGCTGCCCCGCAGGAACAACAGCCCCAGGTCCTGACTTCTTGATTCATTCATAGATGCTCTCTGTAGGTTGACGATCTATCAACGTCGATTGTGTCGCCAGAGACACGCACAAAATTGCATATCTGTGCTGAGCCAGGAATGGGGCATGATTGCGCTGAACCGCCGGCCGCTCGACACGGTCCCAACCCATACGTTCAACGTTGCAGGTAATCTGAAATGACGCTTCCTCAAGAAATGACCCTGATCGAAATCACCGCCCCCGGCGGTCCCGAAGTGCTGCAACCGCGCCGGGCCGATGTGCCGGTGGCAGGCCCGGGCGAGATCCTGATCCGCGTGCATGCCGCTGGCGTCAATCGCCCTGATGCCTTGCAACGCGCCGGCAAGTACCCGATGAAACCCGGCATGAGCCCGATTCCAGGCCTGGAAGTGGCGGGTGAAGTGGTGGCGCTGGGCGATGGCGTGAGCGAATACGCTATCGGTGACAAGGTCTGCGCCCTGACCAATGGCGGCGGTTACGCACAGTTTTGCAGCGTGCCGGCCAGCCAGGCCCTGCCGATCCCCGAGGGCATGGACTGGATTCAAGCCGCCGCCGTGCCGGAAACCTTCTTCACCGTCTGGGCCAACCTGTTTGGTCTTGGCGGGGCACATACAGGCCAACGCGCCTTGATCCACGGTGGCACCAGCGGCATCGGTACGACCGCGTTGATGCTGTGCCGTGAATTCGGCATCCAGGCGTTCGCCACCGCCGGCAGTGCCGACAAGTGCGCGGCGATCGCCCAGTTGGGTGCCGAGCCGATCAATTACCGTGAGCAGGACTTTGCCGAAGTCATCGCCCAGAAAACCGATGACAAGGGCGTGGATGTGATCCTCGATATCATGGGCGCCTCCTACCTGAACAACAACCTCAAGGCCCTGGGCATGGACGGGCACCTGGTGATGCTCGGTTTCCTCGGTGGTGGCAAAGCCAATGACGTGGACCTGCTGAGTATCCTGGGCAAACGTGCCGTGATCACGGGGTCACTGCTGCGCGCGCGCACCAGGGAAGAAAAAGCCGCGATTGCCGACCAACTGCGCGAGTACGTGTGGCCGGTACTGACAGCCGGACGCTGCCTGCCGATCATCGACAAAGTGTACGAATACACCGACGCCGCCCAGGCCCATGCGCGGATGGAGGGTGGCGATCATATCGGCAAGATTGTGTTGCGGGTGGAGTAATACCGACCCAAGCCTTGTGACAACCCAATGTGGGCGCTGGCTTGCCTGCGATGGCCCTAGGTATCTACACATTTAGTAGTGAGCGGGCTTGTCCCGCGCTGGGTGGCGAAGCCGCCCCAATAAAGACACCGCGCAGGTTGAGACAAACGCAATTCGCCTGGTTTGGGGCGGCTTCGCCACCCAGCGCGGGACAAGCCCGCTCACTACAGAGAGATTTGTCAGCTCTTGGAAGTTGTGTAGATACCCATGTTGTGATGGCGGTGTGTTAGCGCAACCTTTCTACCGCTCGGTGTACACCGGGTAATCGGTATAACCCTCTGTACCGCCCCCATACATCCCTTCCGTACGCAGCGGGTTCAGCGGCCAGCCGTTGAATATCCGCTGTGGCAGATCCGGGTTGGCAATGAACGGTCGCCCGAACGCAATCAGGTCCGCGAGCCCTGCTTCTACCAACTGAGCGCCGCGCTCGGCGGTGTAGCGGCCGGCATAGATGATCCGCCCACTGAAGGTCTCGCGCACTGCGCGGCGGAACGACTCGGGCAACACAGGGGCGTTATCCCAGTCGGCTTCGGCAATGGACACGTAGGCGATGCCGGACGCTTGCAGCACCTTGATCGCTTCGATGTAGGTGTGGTGCGGGTCTTCTTCCACCAGGCCGATGTACACCCGGTCCTGGTCGGTGCCACTGAACAATGGTGAAAACCGCACGCCCAGGCGCTCCGGCCCGACGACGGCCGTCACGGCTTCGACGATCTCGCGCAGGAAACGCAGGCGGTTCTCCAGGGAGCCGCCATATTCATCATCGCGCTGGTTGGCGTGGGCCGAGATGAACTGGTTGACCAGGTAACCGTTCGCCGAGTGGATTTCCACCCCATCAAACCCCGCATCCAGCGCATTGCGTGCCGCCTGTGCGTAGTGCTCGATCAATTCCTCGATCTCCAGGACGCTCAATGCACGCGGCACTGGCGGCTGCTTCAGCTCACCCGCGCCTGGCGCGGTTTCGATAAAGGCCTTCGCCTGCAGCGCCTGGATCGCGGAGGGTGCAACCGGCGCAGCGCCGTCAGGCTGCAGGGCGTTATGCGACACCCGGCCGACGTGCCACAGCTGGGCAAAGATCACCCCGCCTTCGGCATGCACCGCGTCGGTGACTTTGCGCCAGCCGTCGATCTGTGCCGGGCTGTAGATGCCCGGCGTCCACGCATAACCCTGGCCACGCGGTTCAATCTGCGTGCCTTCGCTGACCATGAAACCGGCACCGGCACGCTGGCGGTAATACTCGGCCATCAAGTCGGTGGCGATATCACCGGGTTGGGCGCTGCGCTGGCGCGTCAACGGCGGCAGCACGATACGGTTGTCGAGTAGGTGGTGACCCAGTTTTACCGGGGTGCTCAAAATAGTGTGAGTCATCTAAGGTTTTCCAAATGGCGGACGCGCTGAAGCATTGGCGACTTATGCAAGTCGCCAACGAATCAAGCGGTTTGATTAATTTACGCGGTGAGTTTCAGCAGGGCTTTAGCCACGTCGCTGGAACTGCCGGGGTTTTGCCCGGTGACCAGCAAACCATCGGTGATCACAAAGGATTGCCAGTCAGCGCCCTTCTCGTAGTGGCCGCCAAGTTGCTTGAACTCATCTTCAATCAGGAACGGCACCACGTCGGTCAATTGCACCGCGGCTTCTTCCGAATTGGAGAAACCAGTCACACGGCGGCCCTTGACCAGCGGCTCGCCATTGACCGCCTTGACGTGACGCAGGGCGCCCGGTGCATGGCAGACAAAGCCGATCGGCTTGCCGGCACGTTCGAAAGACTCGATCAGCGCGATCGAGACGGGCGATTCCGCCAGGTCCCACAGCGGACCATGGCCGCCTGGGTAGAACACGGTGTCGAAGTCGTCGGCGTTGACGCTATCGAGCTTCAGCGTGGTGGCCAGGGCCTGTTGCGCGGCCGGGTCGGCGGCGAAACGGTGGGTCTGTTCGGTCTGGAAGTCCGGCTGGTCGCTCACCGGGTCCAACGGCGGCTGGCCGCCGGCCGGAGAAGCCAGCACCACGTCGGCGCCGGCGTCCTTGAACGCGTAATAAGGCGCGGCAAACTCTTCAAGCCAGAAGCCGGTCTTGCGCCCGGTATCGCCGAGCTGGTCGTGAGAGGTCAGTACCATTAATACTTTCATTTTCCAGTGCCTCGATAGGTAAGAGTGTCGGTGTGCTCAGGCTGGCCCAACAACTGTCGGGTCAACCGCAGCGCCTCGTCGAAAGGCGCCGATGTACGGGTGATCTTGCTCATGACGCTGGTCCCCAACCACAACGCATACAGGCGCTGGGCCAGGCTCTCGGGGTGTTGCGCAAGCGTTACCGAGCCGTCTTCGATGCCCGCCTGCAAGGCCTTGGCGAGCAACCCGATGGTGCGTGCGGTACCGCGCTGCAGGGCCAGGCGCATCGGCTCTGACAGGTCTGACACCTCGGCACCCAGTTTGACGGCAAGGCATTTGCCCGCGTCGGTGCAGCCGGTCTGGTTGTCGATCCAGCAGTCCCAATAGCGCATCAACTTGGCGTGCTGGGTTAAACCCGGCTGGTCGAACAGTTGCTGCATGCCGTGCACATAGTGGTCGAAGTAGTGGTCGAGCAGCACAACGCCGAACGCATCCTTGGAGTTGAAGTAGTGATAAAACGAACCCTTGGGCACGGCGGCGGCTTGCAGTATTTCGTTCAGGCCCACCGCGGAGAATCCCTTGCGCCCGACAATCAACTGCGCCGTGTCCAGAATGGCCTGCCGTGCGCTTTTAGTTTCGCTGTTCATGCTTCACTCCATCCGATTAGACCAGTCGTCTAGTTCGTTGAGGGGATGTTAGGAGCCGGGAAAAATTCGCACAATGTCAGATGCGCAAGGATTTCGGACATGCCGCAAAGGCAGTTGCCGTTTACCCGGCACGCGCCGACAATCGCCTCTCCCGCACCCCTTGGAGAATGACGATGCACAGCGTTGCGCTGATGGTTTACCCGAACTTCCAGTCCCTGAGCCTCAGCCTGGGTTCGGTGTTCGAGTGCGCGAACCTGCTGCGCGGCGAGCCGGCCTATGAGTTTCACCTGGTGTCGGAGAGCGGCGGCGCGGTGATGACCTCCCAGGGGTTTTCGGTGAATACCACACCGATCCGGCCCGAGGGTTACGACACACTGATTGTCAGTGGTTACCTGGAATTCCGCCTGCCGGAAGCCAACCTGCTGGAGCTGGTCAAGGCCGCGTCCGCCCAGTCGCGACGGGTTGCCTCGCTGTGCATGGGTATTTTCGTGCTGGCCGAGGCCGGCCTGCTGGAGGGCAAGCGCACCACCACGCACTGGATTCACGCCCCGGCGTTTCGCAAGCGCTACCCGCACATACGCCTGGAAGAAGACAAGCTGTTCATCGTCGACGGCCAGGTGTGGACCGGCGCCGGCATGAGCGCCGGCGTGGACTTGGCGTTGGCCATGGTGGAAAACGACCTGGGCGGCGACCTCGCCCGGCGCATTGCACGCAAGCTGGTGATCGCCCAACGCCGCGGCAGTGAACAGTCGCAGTTGTCGGCGCTGCTGGAGCTGGACCCCAAGTCAGACCGCGTGCAACTGGCCCTGGCCTACGCCCGCGAGAACCTGACCCACGACCTCTCGGTGGAGGCCCTGGCCGATGTCGCCCGGCTCAGCCCGCGCCAGTTCAGCCGGGTGTTTCGCGAAGAAACTGGACAAACGCCGGCCAAGGCCATCGAATCCCTGCGGGTGGAGGCCGCCCGGTCGATGATGGAAACCAGTCGCCACCCGGTCGAGGTGGTCGCCCGCGAAACCGGGTTTGGCGACCGCGAGCGCATGCGCCAGGCGTTCCTGCGCGCCTTCGGGCAGCCGCCGCAGGTGATGCAGCAGGCGTTTAATGCAGCGACACCCGCGTAATCAGGTAACTCACCAGTTGCGGCTCGTCCCCCAGCTCAAGCGTCTGCACCGGGCGCGGCAGGTTATCCAGCACCGAGCGCCAGAATGCCTGGGACACTTCATCCTGGTCATAAAAGCGCACCAGCCAATCGGCCGCGCCGCTGCACAGCACTTGGCTGGCGATGGCACGGCCGATGCCTTTGCGCCGATAGCGCTTGAGGATGAACAGGTCTGCCAGTTCCAGTGCGTCGATCCCCGGCAGTTCGCTGCCCTCGATCAGCAGGAAACCGGCGATATAGCCGTCGACCAACAGCAGGTTGGCGCTCCATTGCGGGTCCTGCCAATAACGGTTCAGGTGCTCGTCATGGATGTAGAAACGGCCGTCCGCCTCGACATCCTCCTGCTCCCAGTCCGAGGACTCGTAGGCGTAATACTGGTAGAGATTGCGGATCAGCTCGGCGGCTTCAGGGCCGGTCTGGATCAATTCGACGGTGGTTTCAGGCATGGGACCCTCAGTGGAAAAACGCAGGGCGCCATTGTTCACAAATCGCGGGGACAGTCCAGTACAGCGGTCAACCTTTTGCTGGCTGTAGTGAGCGGGCTTGCCCCGCGCTGGGTGGCGAAGCCGCCCCAAACCAGGCGACTCGGTATTATCGGGAACTCGGCGGTGTCTTAGTTGGGGCGGCTTCGCCACCCAGCGCGGGACAAGCCCGCTCACTACAGTTCAGGGCAATGTCTGGCAGCTTTGCCACACCTGTCGGATCAACGTCTGCATCTGCAGCGCTTCGGCCCAGCGATCACTGATCTCACGGCCATCCGCGCCGGTGATCGCATAGGGCGGCGGGCCCAGTTCGCAGGTGAACGCCAGGCTCTGCGGCGTCTCGGGCCGGGCCAGCCAGTCTTCGATGCCGTAGCGCCACCACGCGGTGAACCGCTGCACCCAGGCCTGATGCTGCGCAAAGTCCAGCGACACCTGGACCTGTTCGCTGCTGGCCACGCGGCCATGGAAACCCCAGCTGTGGCGCAGGATGGTGCGGATCTGTTCATCGTCTTCGGCCGCGCCAGGCTCCGGCAGTTCGCGGCCGACCACGTAGTGGGACAGGTCGGCCAAGAGTTTCAAGTCGGGCATCTGGGCCAGCAGGTCGAGGGTGAACAGCAGGTCGTTGGTGAGCCGGTAGCGGTGGGTTTCGAGCAGGACCGGAAAATCCACCTGTTCAGCCAGGCGTTGCCAGCCCTCCACCAGCCGCGCGGCTTCGGCCTGGGTGCGCGGGCGCACGTCGGCTTGCAGCGTGAGGTGGTGACAGCCAAAGCGGCTGATCACTTCCAGCGCGGCCGCCAGGTCATCCACCGATTGCGGAAACAACTGGCCTTCGATCTGCAAGCCCCTGGCCGAGGCGGCGGCGTGCAAGCGCGCCACCTCGGCGGGTTGCCAGTAGTGGTCGGTAATGCCATCGAAACCGGCGGCCTTGATGCGGTCGAGTTGAGCTTCGAGGGGGCCGGGTTCGGTTTGCATGGCCCACAGGGATTGGAACACCAGGAATTGGCGCATATCAGCCTCGCAGCAGGTGTTTGAGGGACAGCTCGGGGTTGGCCAGGCTGGCGCTATCGAGTGGCAGACGCGCGCTGATCAGGCGTTCGCAGAGCTTGATGTCCTTGGCCACACTGTTGCCCCGCGCCCAACCGCAGGCGCCTTGCAAATGGCAATCGGTATCCAGGTAGAACAGCAACAGGCCACCGTCGGGCAAGGTGCGGCTGACCGTCAAGGGCGTGCTCACGCCCACGGTCTGCAAGCCCCAGTCGTACTGGTCGGACCAGAAACCGGGGAGCGCCTCGAACGCTGCTTCACGCCCCAGCAGGCCCAGCGCCGCATGCCGGCCCTGGGCTTCGGCGTTGCGCCAGGTTTCCTGGCGCTGGTAGAGGCCGCCGAGACGAAACTCGCACACGTCGCCGGCGGCGTAAATGTCGGGCGCGCTGGTGCGCAACTGCGCGTCCACGCGAATGCCCTGCCCAACGTCCAGCCCGGCCGCCGCGGCCAGTTCGACATTAGGCTGCATGCCGATGCCCACCACCACCCGATCACAGGGCAGCCGCTGCCCGTCCGCCAGCAGCACCGCGTCGGCCTGGATGGATTCCAGCGTCACATTCAAACGCACGTCGACCCCATGCTGACGATGCAACTCCAACAGCGCCTGGGAGATAACCGGCGGCAACGCCCTGCCCGCCAAGCGCGGCCCGGCTTCGAGCACTGTCACTTCACAGCCCAGGCCACGTGCGGTGGCGGCCACTTCCAGGCCGATAAAGCCACCGCCCACCACCACCAGCCGCGTGCCGGGTTGCAATGCACTGCGCAACGCCAGCGCTTCATCATGGGTGCGCAGGTAAAGCACATGGGCCTGCTCCTGGGGCAACCGGCGCGCCCTGCCCCCGGTGGCCAACAGCAGGCCGGCATACGGCAGCCACTGCCCGTCATTGAGTTGCAGTCGATGGTGTTGCGGGTCCAGATGAATCACCGGCTTGCCTGCGATGTGCTCGATGCCCAGTTCGGCCAGCCGCGCGCTGTCGCACAAACTGCACCCAGCCAGGTCCGCGGTACCCTGCAACACGCCCTTGGACAGCGGCGGGCGCTCGTAGGGCAAGTGCGGTTCATCGCCGATCAGGATCAGCCGCCCGGCGTAGCCTTCTTCGCGCAAGGTCAGCGCCGCACGGCCACCGGCATGCCCGGCGCCGACGATGATCAAAGCTTGGTTTGCAAGCGCTTCGTTCATGGTCAGGCCGTGACAGCGAGCAACACCCGCCCCGCTTCGACCCGCACCGGGTAGGTCTTGAGGTTGACGCACACGGGCGCGCCCATGGCCTGGCCGTTGCGGTAATCGAAGCGCCCGTTGTGCTTGGGGCACTCGATGATGTGGTCCATCACCAGGCCGTCGGCCAGGTGGACGTTTTCGTGGGTGCACAGGCCAGCGGTAGCGAAAAACTGGTTGTCCGCCGAGCGATACACCGCATAGGTGTGCGCCCCGTGGTCGAAGCGCAGCACGTCTTCTTCGTCTATTTCGCCCACGGCGCAGACGTCGATCCATTGATCGTTCATGGCGTTTTCTCTTGTTATTTTATTGGGTGGGATTCAGCTGGCAGTGGCTTCTGCCCGCACCGCGGTATTGGCGGCCGGTTCGGCGCGCGCGCGGATCGGGCGCTGGATGAAATGGCTGGGGTCGCTGCGCTGTTTCCAGATCGTCGGCAGGATTTCCTTGTACGCCTCGAACAGGTTGGCGTACGGCGGCGGGCAATCGTCGCGGATTTCTTCGTGCAGTTGCGCCAGGGCGTGGTACGGCACCATCGGGTACATGTGGTGTTCGAGGTGGTAGTTCATGTTCATGTAGAGAAAGCGCAGCACGCGGTTCATGTAAATGGTGCGGCAGTTGCTGCGGTGGTCCAGCACGTCTTCGGCCAGGCCCACGTGCTGGGTCAGGCCGAACAGGTAGCCCAGCCAGGCGCCGTAGAGGCTGGGCAGGCCGACCAGCATCAGCGGCAACCAGCTGTGAACGTACAAGGCGGTGCCGATGAGCAGCGCATAGAGGCCGACCCAGATGCGCGCCGCGCGAAACACCTTGGGCCATTCGGAGGCGGGGATGAAGTCAGCCTCCTGGGCGCTCATCCGGCCGACGGCATGGCGCGCGACGCCGCTGAACGTCTTCCAGGCCAGGGGCAGGTTGAACAGGCTGAGAAACATCATCAGCAAGCTCGGCGGGCGCGGCTCGACGATCTCCGGGTCTCGCCCGACGACGATGGTGTCGGTGTGATGGCGGGCATGGCTCCAGCGCCAGACATGGGGTTCGAAGATGCACATGAAACTGGCGACCTGGTACAGCACATCGTTCATCCAGCGGGTCTTGAACGCCGTGCCGTGGCCGGTTTCGTGCCAGCGCGGGTTGGACGCGGTGCCGTACAACACGCCATAGGCCATGAAGAACGGCACGCAGGCCCAGGTGCCCCAGAACCAGTAGCCGCCAAAACCGCTGGCGAACAGGGCGATGACCCACAGGGCGGTGTCGAGCAAGGCCGGGGCATCGCGGCGTTGCATCAGTTCTTTCATGCGTTTGCGCGGGATGGGCGACTGGTACCACTGGGCCGAGACCAGGCCTTTATCGAAGGCGCGGGCGGCTTCGGGGCCTGTGAGGCTGTAGTCGCGCCGGGCGGTATGAGCGGTGTATTTAGACATTGTTATTGTTCTCCGCAAGCGGGTGATTTCTTGTGCTGTACGAAACAGACGATAGAGAACGGCTTATTCGCCTTCAAGGCCTTGAATCCATTCCCTATCAAGCTATCATCCAGGCCCAGCGAGGTTTGATAGTTTTCTATCAAGACGCTCAAAGGGCTTGTCATGAACAACAAAAAGCGCCCAACCATCGCCACCGTCGCCGCCCATGCCGGGCTCAGCGTGGCCACCGTCGACCGCGTATTGAATGCGCGTGCGCCGGTCAATCCGCAGACCGCCGAACAGGTGGTCCAGGCCGCCGAGGCCGTGGGTTATTTTGCGGCGCGGTTGATCGGCCAGCGCATCCGCGAACGCCGGCCGACCTATCGTTTCGGCATCCTGCTGCTGGCCACCGCCCAGGCGTTCTACGCGGGCCTGGCGCAGGCGATCAGCGAGGCCGCCGAGCAACATGCCGGCGCCAACCTGAGCTGCGAGTTCGAATACATCACTGATCGCACCCCCGCCGCCATCGTCGCGCAGATCGAACACCTGGCCGTGAAGTGCGACGGGCTCGCGGTGGTCAGCTTTGCCCATCCGCTGATCAACGCCTGCCTGGCGCAGATCCGCACGGCCGGCGTGCCGGTGGTGGCCTTGCTCTCGGACATTCACGAACGCGCCGATGAACCCTACGTAGGCCAGGACAACCATGTGGTCGGCCGCACCATGGGCTGGCTGCTCGCGCGCACCTGTGGCGCAAGCAAAGGCAGCGTGGGAATCCTGCTCGGCGGCCATCGTTTTCTCGGCCACCACGCGCGGGTCAAAGGCTTGCACGGCTACCTGGCGGAACACGCGCCCGGGCTCAAGCCGCTGGAGCCGTTGATCAACCTGGATAACTGCGACATCACCGAAGAGGCCACCCTCGACCTGATCAGCCGCCACCGCGACCTGCGCGGCCTGTGCGTGGTGGGCGGCGGCGGTGATGGCATCATCAGCGCCCTGGCGCAATTGCCCAAGCGCCCGGCGTTGTGTTGCATCCTGCAGGAGTCGACCGAGCTGTCGCGCCAGGCGCTGGGCCGAGGCCTGGTGGATGTGGTGATCGATTCCCAGCCAAGGCCCACCGCCACGGCGCTGGTGGCGTTGATGGTAGAACTGCAGAGCGCCGAAGCATTCGACCCGGCGCGGCATCGGGTATACATACCGCCGCACATCGTGACTTCGGAGAACCTCTAGCGGGCGCGGCACTCGATCAGCAAGCCGCCCTCTTCGCGCACGTGGCTGTCGATCACCACGGGCAGGAAGCGCTGGATCACGCGCATATTGCTGTGCAGATGGTCACTCATGTGCGACGTGGTGAAACGACCGCCACCGGCCAATGCCATCGGCAACAGCAATTGATCGGCCAGGTGCTCGCCCACCGCCGTGTCGGTTGCTTGCCACGCCATGGCCTGGTCGATCGCCTGGTCGGCCACGGTTTCGGCGCGCAGGTTGGTCAGGCCGAAGGCGCTGAACACTTCAGTGACATGGGCGTGGACGTATTCCAGCATCAGCACATTGCCAGGACCTTGAAGGGGGTCAATCTCGACCGGCAGGCACTGTGCGGCGTCGAATGGCAAACGCTGGCGCACACGCTTGAACTCGCGCTCGCCGACCTGGGCCGGCAACCCGGCGTTGAGCGTTATCGCACGGGCTTCGAGCAGGTTGCCGCGCTGCATCAGCTGTAACGGTGCCAGCACACTGGGCTGGATAAACGCCTCCAACTCACCGCCACCGGCGGGCACAAAGCCATAACGGTTCAGATTCAATTCGATCCGCGCGCCCATGCCTCGCAACAGCGGCAGCCAGGCACGCTGCAGGAAGTCCACGGGCGGCGCCAACGGGTTATGGGTGCCGCCGCAGATCGTCACGCGGCTGGTGTTGGGCGCACACAGTAAAGCCGGCAGCACGGTCTGCAACACCAGGGTGCAACTGCCGGCCGTGCCGATGGCGAAGCGGTAGTCACCGCCTTGAATCGGCCCAGGCGCGAATACCAACGCCTGCGAGCCCAATTGCGCACCGTACACCTTGGCCCCGCAGACTTGCGCCGCCGCCAGTACGGCGGTCAGGTGCTGGCGCATCAAGCCCGGCCGACTGCGCCTGGCGCGAATATTTTTGATACTCAGGGTCCGGCCGGTCACCATCGACAGACTCAGGCCACTGCGCAATACCTGGCCACCGCCGATGGCGCCGTCGAGTTCAATCACGTCCTGTTGCATAGTCATCCTTAAGCGGGTGGCGTTGTTCTTTGTTCATCTTCTGGTCCCCTTTTATCCTTTGACGCACACCACTTGGCGCAAGGTGTGCAGCACCTCCACCAGCTCGCGCTGGGCGTGCATGACTTGGTCGATGTCCTTGTAGGCCATCGGAATTTCATCGATCACATCGGCGTCCTTGCGGCATTCCACGTGGGCGGTGGCGCGGATCTGGTCGGCCACGGTGAAGGTGTTCTTCGCCTTGGTGCGGCTCATGATGCGGCCCGCGCCGTGGCTGCAGGAGCAGAACGATTCTTCGTTGCCCAGGCCGCGCACGATGAAGCTTTTGGCGCCCATGGAGCCCGGAATAATCCCCAGCTCGCCCTTCCTGGCCGATACCGCGCCTTTACGCGTGACCAGAATCTCTTCGCCGAAGTGCCGCTCTTTCTGCACATAGTTGTGATGGCAGTTCACCGCTTCCAGCGCCACGTCGAACGGTTTGCCGATCACCTGGCGCGTGGCCTGGACCACTGCGCGCATCATCAACTCGCGGTTCTGCCGGGCAAAATCCTGGGCCCAGCCCACTGCTTGCACGTAGTCATCGAAGTGCTGGCTGCCTTCTTCGAAATATGCCAGGTCGCGGTCCGGCAGGTTCGCCAGGTGCTGACGCATATCCGCCTGGGCCAACTGGATAAACAGGTTGCCGATGGCGTTGCCCACGCCACGCGAGCCGCTGTGCAACATGAACCAGACGCGGTTGGCTTCATCCAGGCACACCTCGACGAAGTGGTTGCCGGTACCCAGGGTGCCCAGGTGCTGGCGGTGGTTGCTGCGCTCCAGTTGCGGGTACTTGTCGGTGATCGCCTTGAAGCGCGGATGCAGCGCCGCCCACACCTGATCGGCCTGGGCCGGCACGTCTTCCCAGGCGCCTTTGTCACGGCCCTTACGGCTGCGCGTGCGGCCATGGGGCACGGCGGCTTCGATGGCGCAGCGCAGGCCGTGGAGGTTGTCGGGCAAGTCGCCGGCGGTCAGCGTGGTACGCGCGGCGATCATGCCGCAGCCGATGTCCACGCCCACCGCCGCCGGGATGATCGCGCCCACCGTAGGGATCACGCTGCCGATGGTCGAGCCCTTGCCCAGGTGCACATCCGGCATCACCGCCAGGTGCTTGAAGATGAACGGCATCTTAGCGGTGTTCATCAGTTGCTGGCGGGCCTCGGGTTCCACGGGCACGCCCTGGGTCCAGAGCTTGATCGGCTTGCCGTTGGCGACTTCCAGCAGTTGGTAGGTGGTGTCTTGCATGATCTCAATTCTTTTTTGAAAAGCCGGCGCTGCGGCGTTGGTGGGGATATAGCAGCGGGCGTGCCAGGTTTGCTGCTGCCTTGCTGAAAGTTCTTAACCTAATGTTTTAAAACGATATTTTCCATAAAACTGAGAGGAGCGCGTTGAAAACCGATGACAAGCCTATCCGCACATCCCTATCCTTGATTATCGTTATTTATATTTTGGTCCAGCCATGAAACACAAGCGTACAGTCGCCATCGGGTTTATCGGGTCCAAGCTGGATCGCGTCGGCAAGGGTGCCAGCCGCTGGAATCACTGGCGTCCCAGCGTCGGCCTGTGCCAGCAAGACAACCTGCAGATCGATCGCCTGGAACTGATCCACGACCTCGACGCCCGCGACGTCAGCCTGGCCGAGCGGGTGCGCGCCGACATCCAGCACATCTCGCCGACCACCGAGGTGCGCCTGCACCCGATGCCGCTGAGCAACCCCTGGGATTTCGAAGAGGTCTACGGCGCCCTGCACGACTTCACCAGCGCCTACACCTTCGACACCGAACGCGAGGACTACCTGGTCCACATCACCACCGGCACCCACGTGGCGCAGATCTGCTGGTTCCTGCTGACCGAGGCACGCACCCTGCCCGCCCGCCTGATCCAGACCGCGCCCAACCGCCGCCCCGACGACACCGCGCCCGCCACCGGCACCCACACCCTGATCGATCTTGACCTGTCGCGCTACGACCGTATCGCCTCGCGCTTCGCCCATCAGCGCCTGGAAGGCCTGGCGTTTCTGAAGTCGGGGATCGCCACGCGCAACAGCGCCTTCAATGCCAGCATCGAGCAGATCGAGCGCGTGGCCGTGCGCTCCACGGCGCCGATGCTGCTGATCGGCCCCACCGGCGCGGGTAAATCCTTCCTCGCCCGGCGCATCTACGAACTCAAGCGCAGCCGTCATCAACTGCAAGGCCGTTTCGTGGAAGTCAATTGCGCCACCCTGCGCGGCGATGGAGCGATGTCGGCGCTGTTCGGGCACATCAAGGGCGCCTTCACCGGCGCGCAAAACGCCCGGGACGGGCTGCTGCGCGCGGCGGATGGCGGCATGCTGTTCCTTGATGAAATCGGCGAGCTGGGCGCGGATGAACAGGCGATGCTGCTCAAGGCCATCGAAGAAAAACGCTTCTACCCCATGGGCGCCGACCGCGAAGTGGCCAGCGACTTCCTGATCATCGCCGGCACCCACCGCGACCTGCGCGAGCGCGTGGCCCAGGGGGCGTTTCGCGAAGACCTGTATGCACGGGTCAACCTGTGGACCTTTGAACTGCCGGGCCTGGCGGGCCGGCGCGAAGACATCGAGCCCAATATCGATTTCGAGCTGGAGCGCCACGCCCGCGAACACGGCCGCCGCGTGCGCTTCAACCTGCAGGCACGGCGCCGCTACCTGGCGTTTGCCTGCTCCAGCGAAGCGGCGTGGCTGGGCAATTTTCGTGAACTGTCCGCCTCCATCACACGCATGGCGACCCTGGCCGACAGCGGCCGTATCGACGAAGCCCAGGTCGACGCCGAGATCCAGCGCCTGCGTTACGCCTGGGGGCTGTCGGAGCCCGATGCGCTGCTGCCTGCCGACCTGGACCTGTTCGACCGCTTGCAACTCAAGGCGGTGCTCGACGTGTGCCGCCAATCGGACAGCCTCTCCGACGCCGGCCGCCGGCTGTTCGGTGTGTCCCGCCAGGCCAAGGCGCAGCCCAATGATGCGGATCGGTTGCGCAAGTACCTGGCGCGGTTTTCGATTGAGTGGAAGCAGTTGAAGCCCTAGCGAAGACGGCCATCTGAAGGTCAAGCCAATGAGGTACTGAGCTGTTTCAAACTCGCAAATAGATCAGTGGTCTTGGTAAAAAGTCACCTCGCGCACAAACACTTGCGCCTGGGCTTTGAGCCACTCGAACAGTCGGGCGATATCGGGCTCTGACTGGCGTCCATTTCGGCAAATGATGTAGTACGCAGCGGGTGACATCATCACAGGAGCGTTCAGCGCCACCAAGGTGCCGTCTTTCAAAGCGTCATAGACCAATGCCGTACGGCCCAGCGCGATCCCGCCACCTTTGACCGCAAGACTGATCGCCAGGCCAGAGTCCGGAAAGCGTGGCCCATGGTGATATGGCGCAGGTGCCAGCCCCTGGAACGAAAACCAGTTTTCCCAGCTTGGACACACGTGATCATCGACCCGATGAATCAGCGGGTAACGTGCAATATCCGCCAATGCGATATCGCCATTCACCTTTTGAAAACCCGGCGAGAACACGGGGAACACCGCATCGTGCATCAACAGTTCGGCGTAATGATCAGGGTAGTCACCGTCCCCCATCACGATCGCCACATCGAATTGATGAGCCTCTGGATTGGTTCGACTTATATCGGCACTGGTCAGCACCAGCTCGAGATTGAACGAGGCCTCGGTATGAGACCCATGCATCCTGGGAATCAGCCAGGTGGAACAAAGAGAAGACGTGCATGAAAGATAAAGCGGCCGGGGTTTGCTAGGGTTCAGCGAATGCAACACCGCCTCAAGCTCCTGGAAAAAACCATCGACCACCGGAAGCAAGGCCCGCCCTGCAGCCGTGAGTTTAACGCCCCGTGAATGGCGCTCGAATAACTGCACACCCCACCATTCCTCCAGGCCTGCGATTTGATGGCTGATAGCACTGGCGGTAAGGTTCAACTCCGAAGCAGCGCGGGCGAAACTTCCCGTTTGCGCCGCGCTGATGAAGGCCTGAAGCATGGGAGTGGGTGGCGGACGTCGGGCCATCAGGTGCTCACTTTGATCAGGATGATTCCACAAACGATAACGAAGGCTGAAAGCATTCGCCGCCAGCCGAAGCGCTCATGGAAGAACAGCGCGGCGATAATGGCGCCGATAATAACACTGGTTTCCCGCAGTGCTGAGACCTTGGCAACCGCATCCAGCGACAGCGCAAACAACACCAGACCGTAGGAAGCCAAGTAAAAAACGCCGCCCATCACGCCCACGCGCCATTGGCCGCAAACAGCTTGCGCCAGTGCCGGCCGCTGCTTGAAAAAAGCCAGCACGGGAATCGGAATACTCTGAAATATCGTCAAATAAATGATGTATTGCAACACCGTCTCACTGGCTCTGACGCCTATGGCATCCACCACCGTGTAGGACGCAATGAACGCCCCCGCACACACCGCCATCAGAATTGGCTTGAACATCTGCGCAGTCATCCTGCGCACAAATGTCAGGCTGATGATGCCAGCACAGATCAGCAGCACTCCCGCCATTGCCTGGGATGACAATTGTTCGTGGAGCACAAGGCAGGAAACTAGCGCGACCAATACCGGCGGTACACCGCGCATCACCGGGTAGACCTGACCGAAATCGCCGGTCTCGTAGGCTTTGATCAAAAACAATCGGTAGATCGTATTGAGTACCACGGACACCAGCACATAGCCCCACACCTGCGGGCTTGGCACATTGACGAGTGGCAACGCCGCCAGGCAGATGAGTAACGCAGTGCCATCGACCATAGCCAACGTGATGAAGCGGCTGCTGCCAGCGCGGACAACAGCATTCCAGGTGGCGTGCATGAAGGCGGAGATCAAGACAAGGGTGATTGCGATGTCGGAGTTGTCCATGGGGCTCGGCTTTTAGAGAGTGTAAGAGATCGCTGGTTATGAGCGGCTAGCTATCACTTTTTTGCGCAGCCACATCCGCAACATGTATCGATTCAGATCACTCAAAGGCGTCGCATCACTGATCTGCGCATGCGAACATTCCTATCGATGAAATGTGTCCGGGTATGGAGAAATTTGTTATCGGCTGAAATAAGAACCTGCCCAGGCTCAAGCAATACTCGATGCTGCACCGATGATTGATCAAGAACCGTATCTAAAAAGTCCAATGCTTGAGTTTGCGCCAACGTCAACGGCACACCTGCTTTAAGGTGAGCCGATTCAATGTAGACCCGAAAGTACCTGATTAAAGGAACGCCTTCGTCGGAAAAGCTCAGAATGGGCGCTTTAAACAGCTGTTCTTCTTCTGACATACCTCGATTTTCAAAATAGAAATCGCATTTAAGTTCTTCTAGAACTTCTGGAAACGCCATCAGCTCTGCGTATACAGCGCTCGCATCAATCAGAATGCTCTCGCCACCCAATCGAGCCTTCTGCCCACACGCCAGGATCAGATAGTCGATAGGAAGCGGGTCGCTCACCCCGTCGTTGTGTACGTATGCGCCCTGACGGGTTTGATGGTATCTCGCACCCTCTTCAATGCTCATACCCCCTCGGTCATACACTTCAATCACTTTATGACCAAGATGATTTTGCACCATCGGCGCACCCAGCAAGGAGCCAAATGTCCATACCAGTGATTTGAAACCTGCAAGGTCATCCGTCTTGAACCCTTCAAGGATCAGCGCATGGCTTTCATGATCTATCGTGTTCCGTATATGACGTAGTTCCGAACTGAGAGCCTGCGAGTGAAGTGGATCAATGTAGGCAGATGTTGCATCGAATCGATGAGTTTGTGCATCCAACTCAAACTTGGCCTTAGCGCTCTGCAGCTCATGGAACGCCGCTTTTGATAGCCTGACTTTAGATACTTCCTGGCGAAAAATGACTGACGTTAATGCTCATCGCTATCTCATGAGAAAGGTGGTTGGAGCCAATATTTAACTAACCTCACACACCCCGAAAAAGCGAAACATCCTCAGTGCTACCATCAAAATCCGTCATGGCAGACCGCTCCTACGGATAGATCCTCTTATATGTTCATTAGTGGCATCTGGACATGGTTTGTAAAAGGCCAGCAAGGCCTATCGCTTTTAATTGCAGGACGTTTCCTAGACAATCCCTGCCGCCTTGTGCCTGCTGGAATCGGTGGCTAGTCTGCGGTCCGTCACTGCCAATTCAGTGATCGGGTTTAGTCGCCCGGAATGACACAAGGCGCATGGTCACATGAAGTTTTATGGTGGCTGTGCGCAGGGCACCCTCGGGTGCGCCGGATTTTCCTTGTGGCCGGTCGACTAACCTGCGTACAGCCGCCACCCATCGTTTAGTCGCGAAGGGGTGCTGGCTCCTCTTCACACAAGGAACTGCACCATGAACAAAGTCCTACCCGACCCACCCCGCGATCCCGCCAAAGACCGCGCTGCCTTCAACCGCGCCATCGATCACTACCTGCCCACACAAGGCTTTCATTCGGTCAACGAAGACCTGAGCTTCGAAGATGCCCTGCTCTACACCGCCAGTTTGCTCGACAGTGCTTCGGCGACTGCGCTGGATTGCGGCGAGGCGCTGGACAATCCCCAGCGGGCGAAAATTCTGGCGGTGTGGCATTTGCTGGAGATCGCCAGGACCACGGTGGATCACTCCATCGAGTGCCTGAAGCCCTCACCCACCGCTGCCTAATCGCGGTCAACCATGTGGGAGCTGGCTTGCCTGCGATGGCCATGGGTATCTACACAACTTTCAGTTGACCAATTTCCCTGTGGGAGCTGTCGAGCTTTAGCGAGGCTGCGAAAGCGGAGTGTCAGGCGAAAAAAATGCCAGCAGTGCCGCCGCCTTCGCAGCCTCGCTGGGGCTCGACAGCTCCCACATTTTGAACCGAGTTCGACATGAATACCGGTCGGCTCTAAGGCCGCCGCGCTTTGTTTTTGATCTTGATCTGGGGCGCCCCGTCAACCACGCTGGCCGTAATTCGATATTGATTTGGGGGGTAAACCGGCAGGACGCCGGTTTAGCCGCCCCGCGCCATGGATGGCGCGTGGCGGCGGCCCCCCAAATCAATGTCGGATTACGGGCATGCCGAGCCTAGGCGAGGCACCGAGTGGTGGGGCGAAGCGTTTTTGGTTACTTTTTGCGCTCTTCAAAAAGTGACCCGCCGTAAGGGCGGAACCCTAAGCCGCCGTTACCGCAGCAACGGATATGTACTCGGTCAAACCCAAAAAAACGGTCGGCCCGAAGGCCGCCAAGCAAGCTCCTCGCCACACACCGTTGAAAGTTGTGTAGATACCCATGCGGCGATGGCGCAGGGTCAGCCAACTGATCGGGCACAGAGACACCGCAATCGCAGCATAGGTATCTACACAACGTTCAAAGGCTGACAAATCTCCCTGTAGTGAGCGGGCTTGTCCCGCGCTGGGTGGCGAAGCCGCCCCAATAAAGGCATCGCCGAACTAGAGGTAGAACCCGGCCGCCTGGTTTGGGGCCGCTTCGCCGCCCAGCGCGGGACAAGCCCGCTCACTACAAGGATGTGTAGAGACCTATGGCTATCGCAGGCAAGCCAGCTTCCACATCTAACTCACCCGTTGCGAAAATCCGCGGCAGCCAAGCCAAAGCGACTCAGGAAGCCAGCGGCCAACCGATACGCGCTGCACGGCGCAGGCTGGCCTTGACGACCAAGCGGTGAAAGGGCGCTATAACGAACAGGTAGGCCCGACCCAGGCGGTTGTGGTACTGGACCACGGTTGAAAAAACCAGGTGGTGACCGCCTTCTGGCTCGGCCTCTTCAGAACAGAGGACCGATATGCGGAAGTCGAGGTGCGCGTCGTCCTCGCCCAACACGATTTCAGTGCGGTCCGTGCTGTAGACCTGGAAGGCGCCAACCCGGCCAGCAAGGGATGCCAAATGCCTGGCTGTCTTCAGACCAAAACAGACAACGACAGTATCCCGCACCGTCAAGAGCCACCCGATCCAGGCGGGCTGGTGTGAAAGGATGAATCGCGCCAGCAAGTCCGGATCAACGGATGTGCCCGCAGGAAGCCGGATCGCAAAAGCGTCCGCCAGGTTCATTGGCGTGTAAAGGTGGGTAATACCGGACCTTGGGGGCACGGGGACGGACAGAACGCGCTCATATTTTCGGGGCATTGGGGGCTCTCCTGAGTGCATGCCGGTGTATGCAGCGTATCAACGGTTCAATAGGCAGGGCTGCGGCATAATGCCGCGTGCTTCGACAGTTTCCTGCGTCGAGTCTTTTCACTTTTCGACGGGGGGTGGATCGCTCCATCATGTGCCTGAAGCCCATCTCCCCCACTGCCTGGACACGGTCCAAATGTGGGAGCGGGCTTGCTCGCGAATGCAGCCTGCCAGCCACCCATGCACTGACTGATACGCCGCTTTCGCGAGCAAGCCCGCTCCCACATTGGGTCCGCGTTTTGCCAGTTCTACAGCTGCGTCCCGCGCGCTAGTCCCTCGCCAAAGACAAGCCCACCGCATTCGAATCTCAACCGCGACGAAAATCCCCGGCACTCAAGCCAAACCGACTCATCTTGTTGTACAGCCCGCCGCGCGACACATTCAGTTGGCGGGCGGCCAGGCGGATATTGCCGCCGGTGCTGGTGAGCGCGGCGACGATGGCGTGCATTTCGTGGCTGCTCAGGTGCTGGGCGGGCTGCGGTTCGTGGGCGTGCAACGGCGCGCGTTGGCGGCTTTCCAGAGGAAGGTCTGCGGGCACGATCAGCTCTCCCATCGCCAGATTGGTCGCGCGCTCGATGCTGTTTTCCAGCTCGCGCACATTGCCCGGCCAGGCGTAGGCAGACAGCAGCGCCATCGCGTCGGGCGAAAAGCCCTGCACCGGCTTGCGCAGTGAACGGGCGCAGCGGGCAAGAAAATGCCGCGCCAGCAGCGGGATGTCGTCGCGGCGCATGCGCAGCGGCGGTACGGTCAGGTTCAGCACATTGAGGCGGTAGTAGAGGTCTTCGCGAAACGCCCCCTCGGCCACTGCCTGGCTGAGGTTGCGATGGGTAGCGGCGATAATGCGCACATCCACCTGCCGCGACCCCTTCGCCCCCACGCGGGTGACTTCTCCCTCTTGCAGGACCCGCAACAGGCTGACCTGGGCGTCGAAGGACATGTCGCCAATCTCATCCAGGAAAATCGTCCCACCATCGGCCAGTTCGAACTTGCCCGCCGAGCCGCCCCGGGCCGAGCCGGTGAACGCGCCTTCGACATGGCCGAACAGTTCGCTTTGCACCAGGTCCCGTGGAATCGCGCCGCAGTTGACCGCTACAAACGGGCCATCGCAGCGGTTGCTGTCGTTGTGGATGGCCTGGGCGAACAGCTCTTTGCCAGTGCCGCTTTCACCCAGGATCAAGGTGGTGGAGTCACTGCGGCTGGCGATGCGCCCCAGGTGCAGCGCGTCCTGGATCGCACGCGAATGACCCTGGATGGTGTCAAAAGTGTAGCTGGCCTGGGTACCGACAATGCGCCGCGTAATTTCGCGAATGCGGCGGTTTTCGCGCAGCGACACGATCACCCCGCCCTGCTCCAGCGGGCACACCGAGACCAGGCACGCGAGTTGGCTGCGGTCGTGCAGGTGGAAGGTGCAATCACGGTCACGGACCGGCTCGCCGATCACTTCACCCAATTCGCTGCGGCCCAGTTGCTGGAACGGGCGACCGATCAGCTCCAGGCCCACGCCGAACAGTTGCCGGGCATAGCGGTTGAGCGCCTTGATGCAGCCGCGTTCGTCCAGCACCACCAGGCCTTCGTTGAGCACTTCGAGCACGGTTTGCTGCTCTTCCAGCAAGCCTTGCAGGGCCATCTGCCGCGAGACGGCGTCGGCGGCGGCTTGCACCGTGCCGAGGGTATGAAAGTGAAACCAGCCGGGTTCGGCGGTGAGGGTCAGCATGGCCAGCGTCTGGCCCTGGGCATTCTTGATCGGCGCCGCGGCGCAGTGCATGCGGCGCTGGCGCAGGCCGTCGGCGAAATTTTCCTCGGCCAGCACATACACCAGGCGGTCTTCGGCCAGGGCCAGGCCGGTGCAGTTGGTGCCTTGCACGGACTCCAGCAGGCGACTGCCCACCGGGGTGATATCCAGCCCGCAGAAATACAGCGTGGTGCCGTCGGCATCGGTGAGGTTGATATGGCCGCGCGGGTTGTAGGCCAACAAGCCGTGCATGACTTGCGCGGCGGCCGCGATCAGCACGCGGTGGGTGGCCAGGGTAAGCGCCAGCGCCGCGGGGGCGACGAAGCGGTAGGCGTTGTCTGCCGGGTCGATAGCGGCCTCGACACTGCGCCGCCACGAATCCCAGATCACCTGGCGAACCTCGACCGGGCGCTCGACCTGACCCGCCAGGCAGGCCCGCCACGCCTGCTCCAGGGCAGCAATCGGGCCATCATTCAACGCCGCCGGGCCCAGATTTGTCAGGTAGTCGAGGTCTTGCACGCTGAGCGCCAGGGTCATCAGGATGATATCCGTGTTCATGTTTTTGACATGTCAGTATAGACATGTCATCAAAATGAACACTTTTTGTTTATGCACAGTTATTAACTGTTGAATATCAATGACTTGAAAACTGGCACAGCCCTTGCTCATGCTCCCCTGCCTGCCAAGACGTTCCTGAGGCCAATAACAACAAGGGGTCCCCTCATGAGTACACAGAACATTCGCCTGGGCTTGATCGGCGCCGGTCGCATGGGCAGCTTTCACGGCCTGACAGCCGCACGCCACATTCCCGGTGCCAGCCTGGTGGCGATTGCCGACCCCACGCCCGGCCAGGCCGCCCGCCTCGCCGCTGAATTGAGGGTAGACAAGGTCTACACCGATCCTCAGCAACTGCTCGACGACCCGGATATCGACGGCGTACTCATCGCCGCCCCCGCCCGCAGCCACGCCGAACTGGTGATCAGCGCGGCCCGCGCCGGCAAAGGCATCTTCTGCGAAAAACCCATGGCAATCACTCTGGAGGAAGCCGATCGCGCCATCGCCGCCGCCGCCGACGCGCGCGTGCCCTTGCAGGTCGGTTTCAACCGGCGTTTCGCCAAGAGCTTTCGCACCGCCCATCTCGACGTCGCCGCCGGCCGCATCGGCACCCCGCAACTGCTGCGCTCGCTGACCCGCGACCCGGCGCTGAACAACCCCGCCGCGTCGCCGCAATGGGTGATCTTCCTGGAAACCCTGATCCACGACTTCGACACCCTGCGCTACCTCAACCCCGGTGCCGAAGCGGTGCAGGTGTTTGTGATGGCCGACGCACTAATCGCCCCGGCCTACAAGCGCCAGGGTTTCCTCGACACTGCAGTGGTCACGATCCGCTTCGACAACGGTGCGATTGCCACCGCCGAGGCCAACTTCCAGGCGGTGTATGGATACGACGTACGCGGCGAAGTGTTCGGCAGCGCGGGCATGTTGAGCATGGGCAGCCTCAACGACTGCGACCTGGTGCGCTACCTGGCCCAAGGCATCCAGGCCGATACCCAGCGCATGGACACCGACCTGCTGCGCGACGCCTACATCGCCGAGCTCAACCACTTTGTCGACTGCCTGCGCAGCGGCGCCAAGCCCCTGGCCGGCGGCGAAGACGCCCGCGCAGCCCTGGCGATTGCCCGCGCGTGCATCGAGTCGTTCGAAACCGGCAAGGCCGTCGCCATCGCGGGAGCCCGGCAGTGATGCCGTTCAAACTGGCGGTGAGCGCCGAGATGGTGTTTCTCGACCTGCCCTTTGTCGAACGCGTGAAGCGGATTCACGCGTTGGGCTTCAGCGTCGAAATCTGGAGCTGGACCGACAAAGACATCGGCGCCCTGGCGGCGACCGGCGCCGACTTTACCTCGATGACCGGCTACATCAGCGGCACCCTTACCGACCCTGATGGCATTCGCCATTTGCTCGACAGCGCCCGCGAATCCCTGGGGGTCGCCGAGCGACTCAATTGCCCCAGCCTCAACCTGCACGGCACCGGCCTGGGTAACGGCGGTTTGCCGGTTCACCCCGTCAGCCAGACCACCGGGCGCATGTGGCTGAGCGCGTGCAAGGCCTTGGAAAAAATCGCGCGTCTGGGCGAAGACGCCGGCCGGATGTTTCTGCTGGAGAACCTCAACACCGAGGTTGATCACCCCGGTACGCCCTTCGCCCGCGCCGACGACACCCTGGCGCTGATTGAAGCCGTGGGCAGCCCGCACCTGAAGCTGAACCTGGACCTGTACCACGCACAGATCGGCGAAGGAAACCTGATCGAGCTGATCGAACGCGCAGGTGCTGCCATCGGCGAAATCCAGGTGGCCGACGTGCCGGGGCGCAAGGAGCCCGGCACCGGTGAGATCCACTACCCGGCCATCGCCAGGGCGTTGCATGCCATGGGTTACCGCGGCGTGGTCGGCCTGGAAGGCTGGGCCAGCGGCGACAGCCCCTTGGCATTGGAGCGTTTCCGCCAAGCCTTCATCCTATAACAATAAAAGGAACACCCTCATGAACCGCTATTCACTGTTTGTTGCCACGCTGTTACTGCTGTTCAGCCAATGGACCTTTGCCGCGTATCGAATCGGCGTGAGCATCGCCCGGGTGGACGACAACTTCATGACCTACGTGCGCACCGGGCTGGAAGCCGCCGCCAAGCAACAGGACGTGCAGATTCAGTTCGAAGACGCCCAGGGCGACGTGGTGCGCCAGCTCAACCAGGTCGAAGGTTTCCTCAACCAGAAAGTCGACGCGGTGATCGTGCTGCCGGTCGACACCGGCGCCACCGCCAACATCACCCGCGCCGCCGTGGCGGCCAAGACGCCGCTGGTGTACGTCAACCGCCACCCGGATGAGCGCACCCTGCCCAAGGGGGTGGTCACCGTGGCGTCCAACGACATCGAGGCCGGGCAATTGCAGATGCGCTACCTGGCGGAAAAACTCGGGGGCAGAGGCAAGGTGGCGATCATCATGGGCGACCTTGCGCAGAACGCCACCCATGACCGCACCGAAGGCGTCAAACAGGTGCTCAAGGACTTCCCCGGCATTACCGTGGTCGAGCAGCAAAGCGCCGAATGGCAACGCAGCAAAGGCATGGACCTGACCAGCAACTGGCTGCTGGCGGGCACGCCGTTCGATGCCATCGTGGCCAACAACGACGAGATGGCGATTGGTGCGGCCATGGCGCTGCAGCAAGCCGGCAAGGCCAAGGGCGAAGTGGCAATCATAGGGATTGATGGCTTGCCCGATGGGCTGGCGGCGATCAAGCGTGGTCTGCTGACGGCGTCAGTGTTCCAGGACCCCAAGGCCCAGGCGACTCAGGCGGTACAGGCAGCGGTGCGGATGATCAAGGGCGAGCCGATTCAAGCCGAGGTGTGGGTGCCGTTCGAGCTGATCAAGCCTGAGCAGGTAGGCGTATTCGAGCAACGCTACAAATAGCTCGAGAATGTGGAGCTCCCACAGTTTTAGTCCAGGTCGCTCGCAGAATGTCGCTCTGGCAACTGCTCCGCAGGCTCGCCGGAAACCCGATTCACCCTACGCCCACGCTGTACCGCCGGCCGAGCCTCAATCGCTTCCGCCCAACGCACCACATGGGTGTACTCATGCACCGCCAGAAACTCCGCTGCGCCGTAGAGGCGGCCTTTGACCAGCCCGCCATACCACGGCCAGATCGCGATATCGGCGATGGTGTACTCATCACCGGCAATGTACTCGCTCACGGCCAGGCGCTGGTTCAGCACGTCCAACTGACGCTTGGTCTCCATGGCGAACCGGTTGATCGGGTATTCCATCTTGCTCGGCGCATACGCATAGAAATGCCCGAAACCGCCGCCCAGGTAAGGCGCGCTGCCCATCTGCCAGAATAACCACGACAAGCACTCGGCACGGGCTGCAGGCTCAGTGGGGAAGAACGCACCGAATTTTTCCGCCAGGTACTGCAAGATAGCCCCCGACTCGAACACCCGAATCGGCGTGGCGCCGCTGCGGTCCAGCAGCGCCGGGATCTTGGAGTTCGGGTTGACCCCGACAAAGCCGCTGCCGAACTGGTCGCCGTCGCCGATCTTGATCAGCCAGGCATCGTATTCGGCACCGCTGTGCCCCAGGGCCAGCAGCTCTTCGAGCAGGATGGTGACCTTCTGCCCATTGGGCGTGGCCAGGGAATACAGTTGCAGGGGGTGCTGGCCCACCGGCAGTTCCTTGGCATGGGTCGGGCCGGCAATCGGGCGGTTAGTGCTGGCGAACGTGCCGCCATTTTCGGCGTCCCAGGTCCAGACCTTGGGGGGTACGTACTCGGTCATGCTCACTGCTCCAGAAGCGATCAACGAAGCGTTCCAGACTAAACCAAAGGTTGGCGTTGCGGGAACCCATCGAATAAGCACCACTGTTTAATCTGGGAGCGGGCTTGCCCGCGATGGCGGCGTGATCATCAACCCATCTGTTTCTGACCCACCGATATCGCGGCATAGGTACAGCTTTCTAAAACTGACAAATCTCCCTGTAGTGAGCGGGCTTGTCCCGCGCTGGGTGGCGAAGCCGCCCCAAACCAGACGACCTGGTTTCATCTGGAACACTGCGGTGTCCTTGTTGGGGCGGCTTCGCCACCCAGCGCGGGCGGTGCGACGATTCGACAAGCCCGCTCACTACAAGGGTGTGCAGATACCTATGGATATCGCGAGCAAGCCCCACATTTTGGGCTTTCATTGCCTGGACGATTGCGCCGGGCTCAGACCCAACCACCATCCACGATGAAGTTCTGCGCCGAGCACATCGCCGAGGCATCGGAGGCGAGAAACAGCGCCATATTGGCGATGTGTTCCGGCAGGACGCTGCCCGGCAAGCATTGGCTGCGGCTGATCAGTTCCTTGGCGGCATCGTCGACCCACATCGCCAGTTGTTTTTCGGTCATCACCCAACCTGGCACCAGCGTGTTGACGCGGATGCGGCTCGGCCCCAGTTCCCGGGCCAGGGCGCGGGTCATGCCGTGGGCGGCGGCCTTGCTGGCGGCGTACACCGGGTAGCCGGCGGAGGCCATCATCCAGCCCACCGAGCCGAGGTTGATGATCGCCCCGCCACCTGCGTTTTTCATCATCGGCACCACGGCCTTGGCGGCGAAGAAGGCGTGCTTGAGGTTGACCGAGATCAGCCTGTCGAACATTTCCGAGTCGACTTCTTCGAGCGTGTGGCGCACGTCATTGGCCGCGTTGTTCACCAGCACGGTGATCGGCCCCAGTGAGTGCTCGAAGCGGCCGATGGCGGCTTTGTAGCCGATCTCGTCAGTGATGTCGCAATTGACGAACTCCACGGTGTGCCCGCGCGAGCTCAACAGCGCCGCCAGGCGTTCGCCCTGGCTTTGCGCACGGTCCACAAACCCCACCTTGGCGCCCTGGGCGGCGAAGGCCCGGACCATGAATTCGCCGATGCCCGAAGCACCGCCGGAGATCAGCACGGTCTTGCCTTCGAGGTCGGGATAAACCGCGTGTTGAGTCGTCATGAAAGGTTGCCTCGCTCAATTAGTCTTATTTTATTTTGCAAATACGGCGTTTAAGGCTATAAATTCGCTGTCCAACCGACAAAATATCGCTATTAGTAGAACTATTCCACTCAAAACAACAAAAGGAAGTTCGACCATGAAGCACCCTCGTTATCTGTTGTCCGGTCTCGCCATGTCCATGTTGATCGCCAGCGGCGGCGCCCAGGCCGCAGGACTCACCAGCGAACACAAACCCTTCGGTAAAACCAACGACGGCACCGCCGTCGAGCAGTACATCCTGCGCAACAGCCACGGCATGCAAGCCACGGTGATCACCTACGGCGGCGTGCTGCAGTCGCTGAAAGTGCCGGACAAAAACGGCAAGGTCGACGACGTGGTGCTGGGCTTCGACGACGTGCAGGGTTACCAGGCCGGCACGGCGTTTTTTGGCGCAACCATCGGCCGCTTCGGCAATCGCCTGGCCGGCGGTGCCTTTGAGCTGGACGGCAAACGCTACCAGGTGCCGCTCAACGATGGCCCCAACTCACTGCATGGCGGCGCGCAAGGCTTCGACAAGCAGGTGTGGAAGGCCGCCGAGGTCAAGGGCAAGGACTCGGTGGGCGTCACCCTCACCTACCTGTCCAAGGACGGTGAAATGGGCTTTCCCGGTAATCTGAAAACCGAGGTCACCTACAGCCTCAACGATAAAAATGAACTGCACATCGCCTACAAGGCCACCACCGACAAACCGACGGTGCTCAACCTCACCAACCACAGCTACTTCAACCTGGCCGGCGCCGGCAATGGCGACATTCTCAAGCAAGTGGCTACCTTGCACGCCAGCCATTACACGCCGGTGAACGCCACCTTGATTCCGACCGGCGAAGTGGCGCCGGTGAAAGGCACGCCGATGGACTTCCTGAAACCGACGCCGATCGGCCAGCACATCAAGGCCGATCATCCGCAGCTCAAGTTTGCCGAGCCTAAACAGGGCGGGTTTGACTTCAACTGGGCACTGGACACCAAGGGTGACGTGAAGCAACTGGCGGCCGAGGTGCATGATCCTGAGTCGGGGCGCAAATTGCAGCTCTACACCACCGAGCCGGGCGTGCAGTTCTATACCAGCAACTTCCTTGATGGTTCGGTAAAGGGCAAAGGCGGCAAGACTTACCTGCACTGGAGTGGTTTTACCCTGGAGACCCAGCATTTTCCGGATGCACCTAACCAGCCCAAGTTTGCCTCGACCCGTTTGAACCCAGGGCAGACTTACACCCAGAACACCGTTTTCAAATTCTCTGCCGACTAAACCTGTGGGAGCTGGCTTGCCTGCGATAGCGGTGAGCCAGCCAATAAATTTGTCGGCTGATACACCGCTATCGCAGGCAAGCCAGCTCCCACATTTGGATCTTCACATGGCAAGGGTTCAGCGTTGTTTCATGCGGTCGATGACCACGGCCAACAGCAGGATCGAGCCGCGGATCACGTACTGATAGAACGTATCGATGTTCTTCAGGTTCATCGCATTCTCAATGATCGCCAGGATCAACACGCCGGCGATCACATGCCGGATCATGCCGATCCCGCCGCTCAATGACACCCCGCCCAATACGCAGGCCGAGATCACCGTCAGCTCGAAACCCTGGCCGATCATCGGCTGGCCGGAAGTCATGCGCGAGGCCAGGATCACCCCGGCCAATGCGCCGATCACACCGTGCACGGCGAAGATCAGGATTTTGGTGCGATCCACGTTGACGCCCGCCAGCAACGCCGCTTCCGGGTTGCCACCGATGGCCATGGTGTTGCGCCCGTAGGTTGTGTAGTTGAGCAGCCAGCCGAAAAACAAAAAGCAGACGATGGTGATCAGGATCGGCACCGGCACGCCCAGCAATTGGCCGTTGCCGAACACGAAGAATTGATCCTGGGACACGCCCACCGCCTTGCCGTCGGCGAAGATATACGCCAGCCCGCGCACGATCTGCATGGTCGCCAGCGTGGTGATCAGCGCGTTGACCCGCAGTTTGGCGATCACGATGCCGTTGATCAGCCCGACGATCAGGCCCATCCCCAGCGCGGCGCCGATACCGAGCATGACGCTGTCGGTGTCGCGCATCACAATCGCCGCCACCACCCCGGCGCAGGCGATCACCGAGCCCACCGACAGGTCGAAGTGCCCCGACGCCAGGCAAAACAGCATGGTGCAGGCGGCGATGCCTACGGTGGAAATCGCCAGGCCCAGCCCGCGCATGTTCAGCGGCGAGAGGAAGTTATCGATCAGCAAGGCACAGAGCACAAAGATGCCCACGGCAGCCAGCAGCATCGCCCAGTTGTCGAGCAGTGCGCGCATATCCAGGGGTTTGCGTGCCGAGGGCAACGCGTTGTCTTGGGTTGTCATAGTCGTCTCTCAGTTCGCCACGCTGCGTGGCAAGGCCAGTTGCAGCAAGTTGGATTCAGTCGCCTGTTCGCGGGTTTGCTCACCGCGCAGTGCGCCTTCGCAGAGCACCAGGATGCGGTCGGAAATGCCCATCACTTCCATCAGGTCGCTGGACACCACGATCACCGCGATGCCCTGGGCCGCGAGGTTATGGATGATCTGGTAGATCTCGGCCTTGGCGCCGATATCGATGCCACGGGTCGGCTCGTCCAGCAGCAGCACTTTCATCGGCATCGACAGCCAGCGGCCGAGAATGGCCTTTTGCTGATTGCCGCCCGAGAGGTACATGATCTTCTGCCCCGCATTGGGCGTCTTGACCTTCATGGCCTTGATCTGCTGATCGGCGTTGCCCTTCTCCCAGCCGTCACGCAGCAGCCAGCCGAACCGCGAGTGGGCGCCGCGCGCACTGATGTTGATGTTCTCGGCCACGCTGGACAGCGGAATGATGCCTTCCTTCTTGCGGTCTTCAGGGCACAGCAGCACACCGGCGGCGATGGCATCGCGCGGCGAGCGCAGTTGCAGCTGCTCACCGCAGAGTTGCAGGCTGCCGGCGCTGGCGCGCTCCAGGCCGCTGAGCAAGCGGAACAGCTCCGTGCGCCCTGCGCCTACCAGCCCGAACAGGCCGAGGATCTCGCCTTTGCGCACCTCAAAACTGATTGGCTCACGCAAGCCCGGGCCAAGCAAGCCCTCGACCTTGAGCGCCACCTCGCCATGCTCACGCGTGCGGTAGTCGTAGATGTCCTGAATATCGCGGCCGACCATGCACGTCACCAGTTGGTCATGGGTCAGCGCGCTCATGTCCTCGAACGTGCGCACGTAGCGCCCGTCCTTGAACACCGTGACGGCGTTGCAGATGCGGAACACTTCTTCCATGCGGTGCGACACATACAGCACCACTTTGCCCTCATCGCGCAGGCGCGTGATGATCGCCATCAAGCGGTCGATCTCGCGCGCCGAGAGGCTGCTGGTGGGTTCGTCGAAGGCGATCACATGGGCGCCACGGGACAGCGCCTTGGCGATTTCCACCAGTTGGCGCTGGCCGAGGGACAGCCGACCAAGCTTTTCGTCGGGATCGATTTCATCGGCCAGGCCCTTGAGGCAGGCCAGCGCCTGCTTGCGTAGCAGGCTACGATTGACCACGCCGAAGCGCGACGGTAGATGCCCGAGGAACAGGTTCTCGGCGACGGTCATTTCCGGCACCAGATGCAGCTCCTGGTGAATCACCGCCACGCCGCTGGCAATGCTGTCAGCGGCGTTTTTGAAGGCCATGGTCTGTTCGCCGATCTGCAGCGTGCCGCTGTTGGGAATGTAGGCGCCGCCGAGGATTTTCAGCAGCGTCGACTTGCCCGCGCCGTTCTCGCCCATCAAGGCGTGCACCTGCCCCGGGTGGGCGATGAAGCTGATGCCGTCCAGCGCCTTGACCCCGGGAAAGGTTTTGCCGATGCCGTCGAATCGCAAGGCGGCAGCGGTCATTTCCACAGCCCGATTTTGGTCAGTTCTTCCTGGAAGTTGGCGCGGGTGATCAGGGTCACTTCGTCCATGGCCGTGTACTTCGGCGGCTCAGTGCCTTTGGTGACCCATTCGTACATCATCAGCGCGGTGTTGTAGCCTTCGATGTGCGGGCTAGGCAGCATTGAGCCGAAGAAGCCGCTGTCTTTCTTCTTGAGTTCGCCGATGGCGTCGGTGCCATTGATGCCGATGCCGATCACGTTGGCGGCCTTGAAGCCAGCGCTTTCAGTGGCGCGCACGCCGCCGAGCACGGTGTTGTCGTTCATGCCGCCGATGATCAGGTTCTTCGCGCCGCTGGGCAGCTTGACCAGGGCCGAGTTGGTGGCGTCCATGCTGCCGGGCACGTCGAGGGTTTTAAGCGCGGCGGTAAGGATGTGGTCCTTGGGAATGCCGGCTTCCTCCAAGGATTTGATCGAGCCGTCGGTGCGCTTCTTGCCGGTGTCGAGTTCGTTGAAGGTGTTGATCACCGCGTAGGTGTCCTTCCAGTCCCAGCCGCGTTTTTTCGCTTCGGCGGCCATCGCGGCGCCCTGCTTCTGGCCCACTTCAAACGCGGCCATGCCCAGGTACGGCACGTCTTCCATAAAGGCGCCTTTGGCGTCGACAAAACGGTCGTCCACGGCGATCACTTTAAGGCCATTGGCCTTGGCCTTGGCGACGATGGCCGGGCCCAGGGACACGTCCGGCGGGCAGATCACGAAGCCCTTGGCGCCGTTGGCGGCCAGGCTGTCGATGGCCGACAGGGTTTTTTCGCCATCCGGCACGGCGATCTTGATCACGGTGAACCCGTGTTCCTTGCCGGCTTTTTCGGCGAAGGCCCATTCGGTCTGGAACCACGGTTCTTCAGCCTGCTTGACCAGAAAACCGATCTTCACTTCTTCAGCGGCCAGCAACAGCCCGCTCAAGCTCATGGCCGAGACCGCCACAGCGGCGCAGCACAGGGAACGCAAACCACGACGACGATTCATACGGGTGACTCCTTGTTGTTGTTTTAAGGCTTGCATAAACACTGTAGGAGCGAGCTTGCTCGCGAAAAACCCGAGAGCGCCGCGCTCATTCAGGATGACCGCGTTATCGTTAACGACCTTCGCGGGCAAGCCCGCTCCTACAGGGGTTTTGGTTTAACCGGCAAAGCGGTGACAGGGCTTGCCTGGCACGTCGACCTCGATGGCCAGCACCGCACCATCCAAGGGGTGATCCAATGGGCTCGCGGCGCTGGTGATATACAGGGTGGTGAGGTGGGGGCCACCGAACACGCAGCTGGTGGGACGGCTGACCGGCAGTTCGATGATGCGGTCCACCTGGCCGTCAGGCGCAAGGCGCAGCAGGCAACTGCCGTCCCAGCGCGCGTTCCAGATATAGCCCTCCACGTCCATGGCCGAGCCGTCCGGCCCGCCGCGTTCGTGCGGACCGAACCAGACCTGCGCCGGATGCAGCTGGCCGTCCGGCGCAATCCCGTGCCGGTACAGCGTGCCGTCCAGGCTGTCGCCAAAATGCACCTGGGTGCCGTCATCGCTCCACAGCAGGGTATTGGGAATGCCCAGCCCGCTGAGCAACGGCGTAACCTGCGCATCGGCATCGATGCGAAACAGGCCGCCGGAGCGTCGGGTGATGGGCAGGTCTTCACCCTGCTCGCCGATGTTGTTCTGCATGGTGCCCAGCCACAGCCGGCCCTGGGCATCGCAACGGGCTTCATTGCCCCGGTTGCCCGCTTGCGGGTCGGCCACGCACAGCAGCGTCAGGGCTTCGGTGACCAGGTCGAGGCGATACACGCCGCTGCTCAAGGTCACCAGCGCATCGCCGCTTTCACAGGGGATGAACGCCGAAACATGCTCGGGCAACTGCCACACCTGCAAGTGCCCGTCCATCAGGCGCAGCGCCTGTTTGCCGGCGATATTGACCCAGTACAGCGCCTGGGTGGGCGCGTCCCAGAACGGGCCCTCCCCCAGTTGCGCGCGATGCGCGGTGACAGCGTGAAACGACATGGTGCCTCCTGGAGTGTTGTTGTTCTCAGGCGTGCTTTACAGCGATTCGCGCGATGGCGTGCCGTCCACCAGCCGCTGGATACGCAACGGATTGGCGTTTTTCAACGCATCGGGCAGCAGGCTGTCGGGGTAGTTCTGGAAGCACACCGGACGCAGGAAACGGTCGATGGCCAGGGTGCCGACCGAGGTGCCACGGGCATCGGATGTCGCGGGGTACGGCCCGCCGTGCACCATCGAATCGCAGACTTCCACGCCGGTCGGGTAACCGTTGAGCAGGATGCGCCCGACTTTTTGTTCCAGCAGCGGCGTGAGTTCGGCGAACTGTTGCAAGTCGTCCGGCTCGCCGATGATCGTGGCGGTCAATTGCCCGTGCAGGCCGTGCAAGGCGGCGCTGAGCTGGGCCTGGTCGGCGACTTCGACAAACACCGTGGTGGGGCCGAAGACTTCTTCCTGCAGCACTTCGTCGCCGTCGATCAACAGGCGCACATCGGCCTTGAACAGTTGCGGCTGCGCCTGGTTGCCCGCCTGGGCATTGCCCGCAAGGTGCTGGATACCGGCGTGCGCCAGGAGTTTTTCCAGGCCCTTGCCGTAGCTGCCCAGGGTGCCGGCGTTGAGCATGGTTTGCGCCGGTTGCTCGCCGATCAGTTGCGCCACTTGTTGGGTGAACGCGGTAAATTCAGGCGATGCGATACCGATCACCAGCCCAGGGTTGGTGCAGAACTGGCCGCACCCCTGCACCACCGAAGCGGTCAGGTCGCGGGCCACGCTTTCGGCCCGCGCCGTGAGGGCCTGGGGCAATACGATCACCGGGTTGATGCTCGACATCTCGGCGAACACCGGGATCGGCTGCGGACGCGCCGCGGCCATGTCGCACAAGGCACGACCACCCTTGAGCGAACCGGTGAAGCCCACGGCCTGGATGGCCGGGTGCTTGACCAGCGCTTCGCCGACGCCACCGCCGAAGATCATGTTGAACACGCCGGCCGGCATCTCGGTCGCTTCAGCGGCGCGAATAATTGCATCGGCGACCTGTTCAGCCGTCGCCATATGGCCGCTGTGGGCCTTGAACACCACCGGGCAACCGGCCGCCAGCGCTGCGGCGGTGTCGCCACCGGCTGTGGAAAACGCCAGGGGGAAGTTGCTGGCCCCAAACACCGCCACCGGGCCCAGACCGATGCGGTATTGGCGCAGGTCCGGGCGTGGCAGTGGCTGGCGATCCGGCAGGGCCTTGTCGATGCGCGCACCGTAGAAATCCCCGCGACGCAGCACGGTGGCGAACAAGCGCATCTGGCCGCTGGTACGCCCGCGCTCGCCTTTGATGCGCGCGGCCGGCAGTGCGGTTTCGCGGCACACCAACTCAATGAAGTTATCGCTCAGGGCATCCAGTTCGTCAGCGATCGCATCCAAAAACTGTGCGCGGCGCGCGGCACTCAAGGCGCGGTACGCCGGGTAAGCCTGCGCGGCGGCCTTGGCAGCGGCGTCGACTTCCTCCGGGGTGGCCTGGTAGAAATCCTGGGGCAAGGCTTCGCCAGTGGTCGCGTCGACGCTTTGCAGCTTGACGCTGCCCTTGGCGCTGCGCTGGCCGCCGATGTAGTTGTGGCCGAGATACTGGGTCATGAGGCTCTCCTTTAAAGGGTGATGACGTTGCCGGGTTCGAATGCCGCATCGCTGCTGCCGACGCGGTTGACCAGCGGCGCGCCGAACTCAGCCTGGCTGATCTCGAACACGTCGCCGGCCTGGGTACGTATACCATCGGCGAATGACAGCGTGGCGGTGCCGAAGAAGTGGATATGCACATCGCCGGGCTTGAGGAACTGGCGGTATTTGAAGTGATGGTATTCGAGGTTTTCCAGGCTGTGGCACATATTGGCCTCGCCGCTGAGGAATTCGTTCCGCCAGATTTCCTCGCCGTTACGCAGGATACGGCTGGTGCCTGCCAGGTGCTGGGGCAATTCGCCCACGCGCACTTCCGGGCCATAGCTGCAACTGCGCAGTTTGGAATGGGCCAGGTACAGGTAGTTCTTGCGCTCCATGATGTGGTCGGAGAACTCGTTGCCCACCGCATAGCCCACACGGTAAGGCTTGCTGTCCGGGCCGATCACGTAAAGGCCACCGATTTCCGGCTCTTCACCGGCATCTTCGGCAAACGGCGGCACCGGGAACGCGGCGCCCGGGCGCACGACGGTGCTTCCGTCGCCCTTGTAGAACCACTCCGGTTGCACGCCTGCCTGGCCGGCCGCCGGTTTGCCGCCTTCCACGCCCCATTTGAAGATGCGCATGGTGTCGGTCAAGGCGGTTTCGTCGCCGGCCTGGTGCATCTTGTCGCGGGCCGAGGCGCTGCCCAGGTGGGTCAGGCCGGTGCCGCTGATCAGCATGTGCGCAGGGTCCGGGTGATCCAGCGGCGGCAGAATCTTCAGGTCGGCCAGCAGGCTTGCGTAGTCGTGGCTGTCGCCCAGGCCGAGGCTGTTCACCTGCTGTTCCAGGCCCACGCCCGCTTCGATGGCGGCCAACGCCAACTCGCGCACGCTGCGCGCCGTCTGGACTTCGCGCAGGCTATTGCCCTCTACAACGCCGACGCGGCGTTCGCCGTTGCTTGTCTCGAACTGAACTAAACGCATGGATTTTCTCCCAGATTAAGGTCGTGTGGCGCCACGGGCGCTGGCGGCGAATTGATCGGCGGGCAGCACGTGCTTGCGCTCCAGCAGGCGATAGACCACGCCGGTCAGGACCAGCCCGAACAGCATCACCGCCGACAGGAAATACAAGCCCGACGCCAGGTTGCCGGTGTATTCCTTGAGCGCGCCGATCACGAACGGGCCGATATAGCCGCCGAGATTGCCCACCGAGTTGATCAATGCGATACCGGCCGCCGCGCTGGCGCCGGCGAAGAACCGCCCAGGCAGGGTCCAGAACACCGCCGTGCAGGAAAACATCGCGAACGCCGCCAGGCACAGCGCGGCCATCTGCAGCACCGGCACACTGAGCCAGGCACTGAAGAACAGGCCGATGGCGCCGAGCACATAAAGCACCGCCAGGTGGCCGTAGCGATCGTTCAAACGGTCGGAACTGCGCGGGATGATCAGCAGGCCGATGATGCCGAAGATGTACGGCACGGCCGAGATGAAACCGGTGGTGAGGTCGCTGCCGCCGAATTGCTTGATCAGGGTCGGCAGCCACAGGCCCAGGCCGTAGATGCTCAGGGTCACCGGCAGGTAGAACAGCGCCAGCAGCAACACACGCTTGTCTTTCAAGGCATGCAGCGGGTTGCCGTGACGGGTCTGGCCGTAGGCTTGCAGGTCTTTGTTCAGTTCGCCGGTGAGCCAGGCTTTTTCCTCCTCGCTCATCCATTTGACCTGTTTGGGGCCATCCGGCAGGTAGCGCAGCACCGGCCAGGTCAGCAGGATCGCCGGGGCGCCGATCACGATAAACAGCCACTGCCAGCCGTGCAGGCCGAGAATGCCGTCCATGCCCAGCAGGCCGCCGGACACAGGCCCGGTGATCATCATGGCGATGGGTTGCGAGAGGATGAACAGCCCGAGGATCTTGCCGCGATGGCGCACCGGGAACCACTGGGTGATGTAGTACAGGACGCCCGGAAAGAAGCCCGCTTCGGCCGCGCCGAGCAGAAAACGCATCACGTAGAAGCTGTGCGGCCCCTGCACAAAGGCCATGCCGATGGTGATGGCGCCCCAGGTGAGCATGATCCGTGCAAACCAGCGTCGTGCGCCGAAGCGGTCGAGCAGCAGGTTGCTGGGGATCTCAAACAGGAAGTAGCCGATGAAGAACAACCCCGCGCCCAGGCCATAGGCGGCGTCGCCAATGCCGACGTCGGCGCCCATGTGCAATTTGGCAAAGCCCACGGCGGAGCGGTCGACGTAGGCGATCAGGTACAGCAGGATCAGGAAGGGAATCAGTTTCAGCGTGATGCGCCGAATAAGCCGCAGTTCCTGGCTCATGGGGTCGATCTCCGATTGTTGTTCTTATAGAAGCTCGGGGGACGCCTCTCGCGAAAATCCGCCAGGGTCATACCTCAGTTGAGGCTGACTATATAGTAGGACTATTTGCAAAACAACTCTTCCAAAGCAGCGATTTTGCGCTTATGTTTAAGCACGCATAGAATATATAGTCATACAATAAGAGAATCGATCATGTCTGATAAAAAGCCCGGCCTACGCTCCGCCCAGTGGTTTGGTACCGCCGACAAGAACGGCTTCATGTACCGCAGCTGGATGAAGAACCAGGGCATTGCCGACCATCAGTTCCATGGCAAGCCGATCATCGGCATCTGCAACACCTGGTCGGAGCTGACCCCGTGCAACGCGCATTTCCGCCAGATCGCCGAGCACGTCAAACGCGGCGTGATCGAGGCCGGCGGCTTCCCGGTGGAATTCCCGGTGTTTTCCAACGGTGAATCGAACCTGCGCCCTACCGCCATGCTCACCCGCAACCTGGCGAGCATGGACGTTGAAGAAGCGATTCGCGGCAACCCGATTGACGGCGTGGTACTGCTGACCGGCTGCGACAAGACCACCCCGGCCCTGCTGATGGGGGCCGCAAGTTGCGACGTGCCGGCCATCGTGGTGACCGGCGGGCCGATGCTCAACGGCAAGCACAAGGGCCAGGACATCGGCTCGGGCACCGTGGTGTGGCAGCTCAGCGAACAGGTGAAAGCCGGCACCATAACCCTGGATGATTTCCTCGCGGCCGAGGGCGGCATGTCGCGCTCGGCGGGCACCTGCAACACCATGGGCACGGCTTCGACCATGGCCTGCATGGCCGAAGCACTGGGCACGTCCCTGCCCCACAACGCGGCGATCCCGGCGGTGGATGCGCGGCGTTATGTGCTGGCGCATATGTCGGGCATGCGCGCGGTAGAGATGGTGCGCGAAGACTTGAAGCTCTCCAAGATCCTCACCAAAGAGGCGTTCGAAAACGCGATTCGCGTGAACGCGGCCATCGGCGGTTCGACCAACGCCGTCATCCACCTCAAGGCCATCGCCGGGCGCATCGGCGTGGAGCTGGACCTGGATGACTGGACCCGCATGGGCCGTGGCATGCCGACCATTGTCGACCTGCAGCCGTCGGGGCGTTTCCTGATGGAAGAGTTCTACTACGCCGGCGGCCTGCCCGCCGTGCTGCGCCGCCTCGGTGAGGCCAACCTGATCCCGCACCCGAATGCCTTGACCGTGAACGGCAAGTCCCTGGGCGAGAACACCAAGGATTCGCCGATCTACGGCCAGGATGAAGTGATCCGCACCCTTGATAACCCGATCCGCGCCGACGGTGGCATCTGCGTGCTGCGCGGCAACCTGGCGCCGCTGGGTGCGGTGCTCAAGCCGTCCGCCGCCAGCGCGGAGCTGATGCAGCATCGCGGCCGCGCGGTGGTGTTCGAGAACTTCGACATGTACAAGGCACGCATCAACGACCCGGAGCTGGAGGTGGACGCCAATTCGATCCTGGTCATGAAAAACTGCGGGCCCAAGGGTTACCCAGGCATGGCCGAAGTCGGCAACATGGGCCTGCCGGCCAAGCTGCTGGCCCAGGGCGTGACGGATATGGTGCGTATTTCCGATGCGCGCATGAGCGGCACGGCGTACGGCACGGTGGTGTTGCACGTGGCCCCGGAAGCCGCAGCCGGCGGGCCGTTGGCCGCGGTGAAGGAAGGCGACTGGATCGAACTGGACTGCGCCAACGGCCGCCTGCACCTGGACATTCCCGACGCAGAGCTGGCGGCGCGCATGGCGGACCTGGCGCCCACCGAAAAACTCATCGTCGGCGGCTATCGCCAGCTGTACATCGACCATGTGTTGCAGGCCGACCAGGGTTGCGACTTCGACTTCCTAGTGGGTTGCCGCGGGGCGGAAGTCCCACGGCATTCCCACTAATTGGGATGCTATGATGCCGCGAATCTAAGTCAGAGCCTTCCCGTCGTTATGGATCACCAGCCGCCCAAGCCGCGCAAGAGTATGCATGCCCAGATCGTCCAGGACTTGGGCATGCACATCGTTTCCGGCCGCTTCAAGCCCGAAGAACGGCTGCCCATGGAGGCCACGCTCTGCGAGGAGTACAAGGTCAGCCGCTCGGTGTTGCGTGAGGCGACGCGGGTGCTCAGCGCCAAGGGCCTGGTGTACTCCAAACCACGGGTCGGCGCGGTGGTGCGGCCCCGCTTGAAATGGCACCTGCTCGACCCGGACGTGTTGTCCTGGTTGATGCAGTCCACGCCCCACAGCGAATTCTTCAACACCCTGGCGGGCGTGCGGCGCATTCTCGAACCGGAAATCGCGGCCATGGCCGCGACCACGGCAACCGACGAAGACATCGCCATCATCGAGAAGGCTTACGCCGGCATGGAAACCGCGAAGACCCACGAGGACCTGCTGCAGGCCGACCTGGACTTCCACCGCGCCATTGCCGACGCCACGCGCAACGACCTGCTCGCCTATATGTGCAACATGCTGTCGTTGCCGCTGCGCGAGTCGATCAATATCACCAACCGCCGCCCGGATATCCAGGGCCTGAGCCTGCCCCGGCACAAGGCGATCCTGACCGCGATCCAGAACCGCGATGCGCTGGGTGCCCGGCATGCGTCACTGGTGCAGCTGGATGACACGCGGGTGGCGTTGGATACGGTGATGAATGTGCTCACTCCGCTCTGAAGCCGTTCACCACTGCGACTCAAGGTCCGCTTTAACGCAAGCCGTAGGTATGAATGCCGACACCATCACGCTGACTTGGCTTGGCCCAGAATACCCGGTCGCTGGCAGCGTCGAAGCCGAGCACGCCGTGGTCGTCCAGGGCCAGGCGTCTCCAGCCCTGCCCCCCATCCCTGGAATAAAACACCGCCCCGGCTGAAATATTCGCATCGCCCCACCAGTACAGCCAACGCGGTGGGTGGTGTTCGCTGTAGGTGCTGATCATCAAGCTATCGCGCCCCACCCACAACCTCTGGGCCTGGGTGCTGGCGGCCAGTGGCGAAAACACATTGGGCACCTCACCCAGGGGTTGCCAGGCCAGGGTAGTGGTGTTCATTTCAGCGACCACGGCCTGTCCACGCGAGCCCTGGTCGATCAGGCCGAGCACACGCCCCTCGCCGTTACTGCCCAGGTCGGTGATGTACAGGCCGTCTTCACGTTGGATCGTGCTCACTTGCCATGTCCCGGCCGTGCGCGTGAGTGCCACCCGGGTGGTGACGCTGACCGCCACGTTGCCGCCCTTGTCATCCGGGGAACTGCCCCAGAAGCGCTGGGACACCCAGATATAGGCGCGTCGGGCATCCAATTGCAGCACGTGGGTCACTTGGTCGCTTGAATCGTGCCATTGCTTGATATCCGGGCGTTTGCCGCTTGCGTACTCAGACCCTACCAACAGGGAGTGTGGGGTCATGATCGGCGTACTGTGCAGGCCGCCGGCGCTGGAGTAGTACACCCCGGTCGATACGCTGTTGGACTCGTCCTCGATCTCCTCGGGGAGGCCCCAGGCCCAGACCTCGTCCTTGCTGTAAAAGTACGGATCAAGGAGCACCAGCGCGCTCCCTATCCTGGGGAAGAAATCATCGGCCAACAAGGTCCAGGTCTTGCCCTGGTCATCACTGCTGAACACCACTTGGCCATCGGCGCCCTTGGGACGCTGCAGGTCGGTGAGCAGAAACACACGGGCGCCATCGGCACTGGCCACCAAGGACGCGCCGCCACTGAGCCGGGCTACCGGCTTGAACTCGCCGTCAGCCCCCAGGCGCGACACAAAGGTGGTCTGGGGTTTGCTGCCGGAGAAGAAGCCGGAATAAGTGCTTTCCTCTTGCGGCGCCTTCGGGGTCTTGCCGTAGAGCTGTTCGGTCAGGTTGACCTCTTCGGCGCTCGGTTCGAACCTGTGATATTCGTCATCGACCCGCCCTACCAACCACGTCCCTTGGGCCGTCACCACAACGCCGGTACCCGAGTCGCCGAAGTCATACGGACTCAGGCCCTGCAAGGTGCCCAACTGCTGTTGATCCGGGCTGGCACCGCCGATTTCCAGCTTGGGGCTGGCGATGATCCAGATGTACCACAGCGCGGCGCCGATCAGCAGGCCAACGACCAGGCGGGTGATGAAGACTGAGCGAGGCATGGGATGTCCATCTCCGGGAAAATGGGCATGCTTTTCTCATCTATCGGGGGAGGCGTAAACGCTTATTTAAGCGCAGGCGGGGTTTTCTGCCGGGGTTGTGACGTGGCGTGCAATCACCAGTTGGAGGATTGCACGCCGACGGGCAGCCGTTACAAGGTGTACGAGATGCCTACCTGCACGGTACGCGGCTCACCAGGGTAGGCATAGAAGTTCTGGAACGAACCCTCTTCGTACTCGCGGTTGAATAGGTTTTTCACATCCAGGTTGAGCCGTACGTTCTCGTTGACCTTGTAGTAACCCAGCAGGTCGACCACCGTGTAAGCATCCATGGTGAATGTGGTGTTGGTGGTCTGCCCGGCACGATCCGCCACGTATTTTGTACCTGCGCCAAGGCCCAGTCCCTTGAGCGTGCCGTCCTGGAACTCATACACGTTAAGCAGGCTGAAGCTGTTGCGCGGGATGTTGGCCAGGCGCGTCCCTGTACGAACCGCCGTGTCCTTGGTGACCGCCGCATCCACGTATGCATAGCCGCCGATCACCCGCCATTCAGGCGTCAGGTTACCGGCCACATTCAGGTCGAAACCGCGGCTGCGCACCTGACCGGTCGCTACGTTGAAAGCGGAGTCAAGCGGGTCGACACCCTGGACGTTTTTCTTTTCGATCTGGTAGATCGCCGCGTCGACGCTCAGCTGTTTATCCAGCGCTTCCCATTTCACGCCCATCTCATAGGACTTGCCTTTCTCCGGCTCGAACCCGCCACCCTGGCGGCTGGCACCGGTGTTCGGCTTGAAGGAGCGGGCGGCATCGGCATAAATCGCGACGGTGTCGGTGAGGTCGTACATCACGCCGACGCGCGGGGTGACGGCATTATCGGCCGCGTTCCAGTTCGGGGCGCCTGCGTAGGATTCATACTTATGCTCGAAACGCTCAAAGCGTGCACCGGCGAGAACTTTCAAACGCTCGGTCAGCGCCACCTGGTCCTGGACGAAGGCCGCGTAGGTCTTGAGGTTTTCCTTGTCATGGGTGGGCGTGCGGGTCAGCGCCGGACGCGGCTGGCCGTAGACCGGGTTGAAGATATCGATCGGAAAGGTGCCCGTCGCAGCGCTGGAACGCTGGATGATCGATTTATAATCGTAGTCTTCGTACTCGACGCCGGTCAGCAGGGTGTGATCAAAACCACCAGTAGAGAAGTGCCCGGTCAAGTTGAGCTGATAGTCCTTGTCGGTCCATTCCAGCTTGCGGTAGTTGAAGTTGCGCTGCAGGGTGCGGCCGTCGGCGCCCAGGCTGGTCGCGCCGTTGGCCTCCACGCCATTGCCCTTCATCGTGCCGTCGAGCCACTGGAAACCACCGCCCAGGGTCCAGTTGTCGTTGAGCATATGCTCGAAGCGCAACTGCGCGGTGTTGTTATCGTTGTGCAGGTCGCCGGCGTATTTTTCACCCCAGAAGGTGTCGCGCGACGGCGTCCCGCGTTGGTTGGCAAAGCGCGTCAGGCCGCGATCCAGCGGGTGGTTGTTGCGGATGAAGTCGCCTTCGAAGATCAACTTCGTGGCGTCATTGACCTGCCAGCTCAACACCGGGGCCACGCCGTAACGTTCGGTGGAGACATGGTCGCGGAAGGTATCGCCGCCCTCGCCCACCACGTTCAGGCGGTAGGCCAGGCGCCCTTCGTCGTCCAACGGGCCGGAGGCATCCAGGGTGCCGCGCTTCATGCCCTGATCATCCAACTGGCTGCCCAACGTGACCGTACGCTCGGCCAGCGGCTGCTTGGACACCACGTTGAAGGTGCCACCGGGATCGCCGCGGCCGTACAGCATGGTCGCTGGACCACGCAGCACTTCGAGGCGTTCGATGGTGTTGGCGTCGGGCATGGCCGGGTAGCCGCGGTTGACGGGAAAACCGTTGCGATAGAACTCTGCGGTGGTAAAGCCACGCACGGTGAAACTGGTAAGCCCCTGCCCACCAAAGTTGTTCGCCCGGCCCACGCCGCCGGCGTAATCGAGGGCATCCTGCAATCGGGTCGCGCCGATGTCCTCGACCACGTCTTTGGACACAACGGTGATCGACTGCGGTGTTTCATGAATCGAGGTGTCGGTACGCGTCGCACTCGCCGAACGTGTGGCGTGGTAACCCTTGACCGGCCCTTGCGCCGTTTCGACATCCGCCATGCCGGTCACGCTGGTCGCTTGCAACTCCAGGCTGGCTTTTTCGGTGGGGGCAACGTCTGCCCAACTGAAGGGGGAAAACGCCTGCAGCACACAGATGGAAATCAGGGTACGACGCATGAATGTGAGACCTAGTGAATGAGCCAGATGGGACGGCAAACCTGCCAAGAATTCGGCGGGCATGGTATACCAACCCATTCTCGTTTGACATCTATTCTCATTCGTTATTTTTTTGGTATCCGGCTTGTATCAAAATCTGGCCGAAAAAAAGCCACTCAAACGAGTGGCTCATTACACGCTTGGCTCGCCTCAGCGATAGCGTTCCAGCCAATGCGCATACGGCGCCGGCAGGGTCCACGAGGACTTCTCGACACCCAGTTCCTTGGCCGCGAAATACGCCCAATGCGGGTCAGCCAGGTGTGCACGGCCAACCGAAACCAGGTCCAGGTGCCCGGCCTGCAACGCGCCTTCGGCCAGTTGCGGCGTACCAAAACCCCACGCCGAGGTCACCGGGATACCGGCTTCGCGGCGCACGCGTTCGGCGATCGGGCCCATGAACGCCGGGCCCCACGGGATGTTGGTCTCAGGGATGGTGAAGCCCACGCTGACGCTCAACAGGTCCAGGCCACCGGCCTTGAAGTGACGGGCCAGCTCGATCGATTCGGTGAGGGTCTGCTCGTCGCGGCCGTCGTATTCGATCACGCCGAAACGCGCGGTCAGCGGCAGGTTTTCCGGCCACACTTCGCGCACGGCGGCCAGGGTTTCCAGGAGGAAACGGCTGCGGTTGTCGAAGCTGCCGCCGTAGGCGTCGGTACGCTGGTTGGCGTGTTCGCTGAAGAAGCTCTGGCCCAGGTAGCCGTGGGCGAAATGCAGCTCGATCCACTCAAAACCGGCGTCACGCGCACGACGGGCGGCGTCGACGAAATCCTGTTTGACCCGGGCGATGTCGTCCAGGGTCATGGCGCGCGGCACGTTTGGCAGGTTGGCACCAAAGGCAATGGCCGACGGCGCGATGGTTTCCCAGCTGCGCGCGTCAGAGGCCGCCATGTGGTCATCGCCTTCCCATGGACGATTGGCGCTGGCTTTACGCCCGGCGTGGGCGATCTGGATGCCCGGCACCGAGCCTGCGGCCTTGATCGCCTGGACCATCGGCACGAACGCCTCGGCGTGGGCATCGCTCCAGATACCGGCGCAGCCCGGTGTGATGCGGCCTTCAGGGGACACGGCGGTGGCTTCTACCACCAGCAGGCCGGCGCCGCCACGGGCCATGCCGGCCAGGTGCACATGGTGCCAATCGTTGACCATGCCATCATCGGCCATGTATTGGCACATCGGTGGAATGGCGATACGGTTACGCAGGGTGACGTCTTTGAGGGTGAAGGGTTCGAACAATGCCGACATGGGGGACTCCAGCAACAGATGAGTGATTCGATAGTTCGATGGTAATCGAACTATGGTGTTCAGCGATACCCCCCTGTTATCATCCGCGCCATGCGAGCCTTCAAACACCCCACTCCTCAAGACCTGACTCTCGAACGCGTGCTCTACGCCCTGAGTGACCCGGTGCGCCTGGAAATCGTGCGTTGCCTGGCCGGCGTGCCGGAGGCGACCTGCGGCGAATTGGACGGTGGGCGGCCAAAATCCAGCATGTCCCATCACTTCCGGGTTTTACGCGATGCCGGCCTGGTGCACACCCGCAGCGTGGGCACCACCCACATGAACTCGTTGCGCGGCGATGAGCTGGAGAGCCGGTTTCCCGGACTGCTGGCCAGCGTTCTCGCCCAGCGGTAAGTGTCGTATCAGTCCAGCAGCGCAATCAAACGCGGCTCGATGCTTGTTCTCTGCACCTCCAGCACCGCCAGGGTCACCGGCAGCTTGAAGCGCCGCCGCCCTGCGCTGCCGGGGTTCACATACAGCGTCTCGGCCCGCCACTCGATCAGCGGTTTATGCGAGTGGCCGGTGATCACCAGGCGCGTACCGCGGTCGAGCAAGGCCGGTACGTCGGCGATGTCATGCACGACCAAGGCCTGCCAACCGTTCAGATCGATCATCAGATGATCAGGCACCTGCTGCGCCCACGCCGCGCCTTGATCGTTATTGCCGCGTACAACATGCAGCGGCGCGATGCGCGCCAACTGGTCGAGAATCTCGGGGCCGCCGATATCGCCGGCATGGATGATCTGCTCGCAGCCCTCCAACGCCGCCACGGCTTCAGGCCGCAACAGGCCGTGGGTGTCGGAAATCACGCCGATTTTCATGAAACCTCCAGGATTTTGGATCCAACAGCAGGCAACCGACGAGCAGCTTAAACGATTCAGGCCCACAGCGAACCTTCCCCATTCACTGGCGTCCGAGCTAAGGCACTGTTGCTTACCGCTCGCCGCGAGGTCCTCGTTTGAAAGCTGCCATCATCAAAAAATACCGTTTGATTATCAAGACCATGGGCTACGTAGGCTGGGCGCTGTTCTGGCTGCTGCTGTGGGACGTGGCCGTCACCGTGGATTTCATGCTGTTTCTCACCGCCAAGATAAACTTGCCGCTGATGCCCTTGACCCTGCTGGGTTCGGCGCTGGTGGTGCTGATCAGTTTTCGTAACAGCAGCGCCTACAACCGCTGGTGGGAAGCGCGCACGCTGTGGGGCGCAATGGTGAACAACTCGCGCAGCTTTGCGCGCCAGGTCTTGACCCTGCTGGACGACCCCGACGGCGAGGTGAACCCGGTCAAATCCACCCTGCTACGCCGGCATGTCGCCTACGTGAACTGCCTGGCCGCGCACCTCAAGGGCGAGCCGTGTCCCGAAGAAGTGCGTGCGTTTATCCCCGCCGAAGAATTCGCCCGCAATGGCGCCACCAATAACTTTGCCAACGATATTCTCACCGGCTCCGCCGCCTTGCTGGCCAAGGAATACAAAACCGGTCACCTGGACAGCATCCGCCTGGCGCGGCTTGAGTCGACCCTGGTGGACTTGTCCAACGCCCAGGGCGGCATGGAGCGCATCGCCAACACGCCGCTGCCCTACCCCTACGTGTATTTCCCGCGCCTGTTTATCTCGCTGTTTTGCCTGATCGTGCCGGTGGGCCTGGTGGAATCCCTCGGCTGGTTCACCCCGCTGGCCTCGACGGTGGTGGGCTTCATGCTGCTGGCCATCGAACGCATCGGCACCGACCTGCAAAGCCCGTTCAGTTCCAGTGAGCACCAGATCCAGATGGAAACCATCTGCGAAACCATCGAGAAAAACCTGCAGTCGATGCAGCGCGACGCGCTGGGTGGCGAGCGCATCGGTTAAACACCCCCTGGTCCTCAAGTGCGTGCCCGCGCAGTCGATATACAAAGGGTACGCATGGGCCACACCCCTCAAAAAACACATGCGACGCTCGACGCCACTGTTTTCCCCTTGCCAAAATTATAAATACCCGCGGGTGAAGTCATGAATATCAAGCAAAAGCTGACCTGGGCGTTTGCCGCCATCGCGTGTGTCCCGGTTATTCTGGTCGCTGTGTTGGTTGTACTGAATCTGCGCGAAGGGGCCCTGGCCAACTTCCTCGACAGCAGCGGTCGCGAGATCCGCCAGATCGATAATGGCATGAAGCAATTCTTCGACGGCATCAGCCAGAACGTCGAGTTCGTGGCCAAGGACCCGCGCGTTGTCGCGGCCAAGGAGCTCAAGAGCTATGCCGGTGCCGACGCGACGCAAATCCCGCTGACCCCGACCAACAAAGAGCTGCTGGCGATTTTCGACCAGTTCGCCAAAAGCCATCCGAGCACCGCTTACCTATCCCTGGGCCTGGCCGACGGCGGCTACGCCAGCTGGCCTGACGACACCAAACTAACCAACTACGACCCCCGCGTGCGCCCCTGGTACAAGGCGGCCATCGCTGCGCCGGGCAGTACCGTGCGCACCGGTGCCTATTACTGGGCGCCCGACGATGTGGTGCTGATCGGCACCGTGCACACGGTTGCCGACGCCACCGGCAACATTCTCGGCGTGGTCGGGCTGGACGTGTCGCTCAAGCAGCTCACTGAGCTGGTGCGCAACATCAAGCTCGGTCACAGCGGCTACCTGATGCTGATCGAAGGCAACGGCAACGTGCTGGTGGACCCCAGCGATGCCAAGCACAACTTCAAGCCCCTTGCCGACCTGGGCCCGAACTACGCTGAACTGGCCAAGCACGGCGACGGCGTGACCCAGATCGATATCGACGGCGTGGCCTACATGGCCAACCTGGTCAGCTCCAAAGACCTGGGCTGGCGCTTTATCGGGCTGATCAAGCGCGATGAAGTGATGGCCGGCGCCACCAGCCTGACCTGGTTGATCGCGGCCATCGCCGCCGCCCTGGCCGTGGTGTTCGCCATTGTCGGCGCCAGTTTCGCCAGCATGATCGTGCGCCCGATTCGCGGCGTGGCCGACGGCCTGCAAGAGATCGCCGAAGGTGAAGGCGACCTGACCCGCCAGCTCAAAGTACAAGGCAAGGACGAAACCGCCAGCCTGGCCGGCTGGTTCAACCAGTTCCTGGGCATGATCGCCCAATTGGTGCAGCGTATCGGCAACGCCTCCTCCGACCTGCAGACCGCCGCCGCCGACACCAGCGAAGTGGCCCACAATATGAACCAGGCCGCCGGCCGTCAACGCGAAGCCGTGGAGCTGGTGAGCACTGCGTTCAATGAAATGGTGGCCACCGCCAACGAAGTCGCGCGCTCCTGCAGCGCCGCCGCCGTCAGTGCCGACGAAGGCTACCGCGACGTGCACGACGGCCAGCAGCATATCGGCGAAGCCACCGGCAGCGTGCTCAAGCTCAGCGAAGACTTGCAGAAGTCGACCCAGACCATGCAACTGCTGGAGCAGGACAGCCAAAACATCAACACCATCCTCGACACCATCCGTTCGATTGCCGAACAGACCAACCTGCTGGCGCTCAACGCTGCCATCGAGGCCGCACGTGCCGGTGACCAGGGCCGTGGCTTCGCAGTGGTCGCCGATGAGGTCCGCGCCCTCGCCCGCCGCACCGCCGACTCCACGGGCGAAATCGACAGCCTGCTCGGCAACCTCGCCCGCCGCACCCAGGAAGTCACGCAGCAGATGCAAGGCAGCCTGCTGGTGTCGCACACCAGCGTGGAACGCATCCAGCAGGCCCGCGACAGCTTCGACAAGATCCGTGGCTCGGTGGACTCCATCCGCGACCAGAATACCCAGATCGCCACTGCCGCCGAAGAACAGCACCAAGTCGCTGAGGAGATCAACCGGCACATCGCGCAGATCCATGCCGATGCGCAACTGGTCGAAGAGTTTGCCCACACGGCGCAAACCGGGTCGGGTCGGTTGACGGATATTTCCGGCCAACTCAAGGGCCTGGTGGGCCGCTTCAAGTTCTGACGTCCCCTCCCAAAGCAGGCGGTGAGCCTTTCACCGCCTGATCGCCACACCCCTTCACCCTCTTTTAGGCATTTGCCCTTATATCTGTTGCGAGCGATCCGATGGAGTCTCTGTAGGAGCGAGCTTGCTCGCGAAAAACTTCAACGATAACGCGTGTATTCAGGATAAACGCGGCGCCTGTGAGATCTTCGCGAGCAAGCTCGCTCCTACAGCTATTGCGCTTCTCGTATTATGGTATACCATCATACGCAGACCCTCACTTAGACGGAGCAGCCATGAGTTTCGAAATCCGCAAGATCGTCAGTTATGTAGAAGAAACCTTTATCGAGGGCGGCAAAGCCTCCGACACGCCCGTGAAGATGGTCGGCTTGGCCGTGGTGCTGAAAAACCCTTGGTTGGGCCGTGGTTTCGTCGAAGACCTGAAGCCGGAGATCCGCGCCAACTGCTCCGATCTCGGCGCACTCATGGTCGAGCGCCTGGTGGGCATCATCGGTGGCGCCGAGAACATCGAGGCCTACGGCAAAGCAGCCGTGGTGGGTGCCGATGGCGAGATCGAACACGCGAGCGCGATCATCCATACCCTGCGCTTCGGCAACCACTACCGTGAAGCGGTCAAGGCCAAGAGCTACCTGAGCTTCACCAACAAGCGCGGCGGCCCGGGCACCTCGATCCAGATTCCGATGATGCACAAGGACGACGAAGGCCTGCGCTCGCACTACATCACCCTGGAAATGCAGATCGAAGACGCGCCGCGTGCTGACGAAATCGTCGTCGTGCTGGGCTGCGCCGATGGCGGTCGCCTGCACCCACGGATCGGCAACCGTTACATCGACCTGGAAGAGCTGGCGGCTGAACAAGCCCAGTAAGCGACACCGGCCATAACAAAAAGCATGCAGGAGCGCTCCATGATTCGGCTCACCGCTGAACGCACCCCGGCCGGCACCAGTTATCTGGCGACCGGCCAAGGCCAGCCTGTGGTTTTGATCCACGGCGTGGGCCTGAATAAAGAAATGTGGGGCGGGCAAGTCGTTGGCCTGGCCACCCATTACCACGTGATCAGCTATGACATGCTCGGCCATGGCGCCAGCCCGCGCCCGGCCGTCGGCACGCCGTTGCTCGGCTATGCGGACCAGTTGCTGGAACTGCTCGACCACCTGCAACTGGCCCAGGCCACGGTGATCGGGTTTTCCATGGGCGGCCTGGTCGCACGGGCGTTTGCCCTGCATTACCCCGACCGTCTCAAAAGCCTGGTGGTGCTCAACAGTGTGTTCAACCGCAGTCCCGAACAGCGTGCTGCTGTGATTGCGCGCACGGCCCAGGCTGCCGAGCACGGGCCGGATGCCAATGCCCAAGCGGCGCTGTCGCGCTGGTTCAGCCGTGAATACCAGGCGGCCAACCCGGCGCAGATCGCCGCGCTGCGCCAGACCCTGGCGGGCAATGACCCCCAGGGCTACCTCACCACCTATGAGCTGTTTGCCACCCAGGACATGTACCGCGCCGATGACCTCAAGGGCCTGCGCGCGCCCACCCTGGTCGCCACCGGCGAACTGGACCCCGGCTCAACGCCGGAAATGGCCCGGCAACTGGCCGACCGCATTCCCGGTGCCACGGTTGCGGTGCTGGCCGAGCAACGGCATATGATGCCGGTGGAATCACCTCGCATGGTCAACAGCCTGCTGCTGGGGTTTCTGAATACCGTGTACGCCCAAAACACTCCAATAAAGGGGATCGTTGCATGACACTCGCACGCTTCCAGATGTGCATCGGCGGTGAATGGGTCGATGCCCTGTCCGGCAAGACTTTCGACAGCCTCAACCCTGCCCTGGCCGAACCCTGGGCGCAACTGCCCGATGCCGATGAAGCCGACGTGGACCGCGCCGTACAGGCCGCGCAAACAGCTTTCGAAAGCCCGGCCTGGCGTGGCCTCACCGCCACCGCACGGGGCAAGTTACTGCGCCGCCTGGGTGATTTGATCGCCCAGAACACCGAGCAACTGGCGCAACTGGAAAGCCGCGACAACGGCAAGCTGATCCGCGAAACCCGCGGCCAGGTCAGCTACCTGCCGGAGTTCTTCCACTACACCGCAGGCCTGGCCGACAAGCTCGAAGGCGGCACCTTGCCGCTGGACAAACCGGACCTGTTCGCCTACACGGTCCACGAAGCCATGGGCGTGGTTGCCGCGATCATTCCGTGGAACAGCCCGCTGTACCTGACCGCGATCAAGCTCGCGCCGGCGCTCGCGGCGGGCAATACCATCGTGATCAAACCGTCAGAGCACGCTTCGGCGACCATTTTGGAACTGGCGCGCCTGGCCCTCGAAGCCGGGATTCCACCGGGCGTGGTCAACGTGGTGACCGGCTACGGCCCGAGTACCGGCGCCGCCCTCACCCGCCACCCACTGGTGCGCAAAATCGCCTTCACCGGCGGCGCGGCCACCGCAAGGCATGTGGTGCGCAGCAGCGCGGAGAACTTCGCCAAGCTGTCGCTGGAGCTGGGCGGTAAGTCGCCGAATATCATTTTTGCCGACGCCGACCTCGACAGCGCCATCAACGGTGCGATTGCCGGCATCTATGCCGCGTCCGGGCAAAGCTGCGTGTCGGGCTCGCGCTTGCTGGTGCAGGATGAAATCTACGACGAATTTGTGGAGCGCCTGGTGCAGCGCGCCGAGCGCATCCGCATCGGCAACCCCCAGGACGATGCCAGCGAAATGGGCCCCATGGCCACCGCCCAGCAACTGGCCGTGGTCGAAGGCCTGGTGGCGGATGCCATCGCCGAAGGCGCACGCCTGCGCACCGGCGGCAAGCGCCCGCAGAACCTCGGTGCAGGCTGGTTCTATGAGCCGACGTTGTTCGAGTGCGACACCAACTCGATGAAAATCATGCAGGAAGAAGTTTTCGGCCCAGTGGCTTCGGTGATCCGTTTCAAGGACGAGGCCCAAGCGCTGGCGATTGCCAACGACTCGCAGTTCGGCCTCGCCGCCGGCATCTGGACCCGCGACCTGGGCCGCGCCCATCGACTGGCCCGGGACGTGCGCTCGGGGATCATCTGGGTCAACACCTACCGCGCCGTCTCGGCCATGGCGCCCATCGGCGGCTTCAAGAACAGCGGCTACGGGCGCGAAAGCGGCATCGATTCGGTGCTGGCCTACACCGAGCTGAAGACGGTGTGGATCAACTTGTCCCAGGCGCCCATGCCTGATCCCTTTGTGATGCGTTAAGAGTCCACAACCATGATCGAACCCGGCATTTACAAAGACGTCATGAGCTCGTTCCCTTCGGGCGTCACGGTGGTCACCACCCTCGACCCGGACGGCGGCATCGTCGGCATCACCGCCAGCGCATTCAGTGCGCTGTCGATCGAGCCGGCCCTGGTGCTGTTCTGCCCCAACTACGCGTCGGACACTTACCCGGTCCTGCGCGACAGCAAGCGCTTCGCGATCCACCTGCTGTCCGCCGACCAGACCGCCGAAGCCTATGCCTTCGCCAGCAAAGGCAAGGAAAAGGCCAAGGGCATCGAATGGCACCTCAGCGAATTGGGCAACCCGCTGCTGGCCAACGCCACGGCCATCATCGAGTGCGAGCTGTGGCGCGAATACGACGGCGGTGACCACGCGATCATTGTCGGCGCGGTGAAGAACCTGATCCTGCCCGCGCAGCCGGTCACACCGATGATCTACCACAAGGGCAAGCTGGGCCCGCTGCCGACCCTGGCCTGAGGAGCGCTGAAGCATGAGCAACGAAAAATATGAACAGGGCCTGAAAATTCGTACGCAGGTATTGGGTGACGCCTACGTACGGCGTTCAATCGACAAGGCCGATGACTTCACCCGGCCGCTGCAGGAGCTGGTCACCGAGTACTGCTGGGGCCATGTGTGGGGCCGGGAGGGTTTGTCGCTTAAAGAACGCAGCATGATAAACTTGGCAATGATTTCGGCCCTCAATCGGCCTCACGAACTCAAGCTGCACGTGCGCGGCGCCTTGCGCAACGGGCTGAGTCGTGAACAAATACGCGAAATTCTGCTTCAGGTCGGCATTTACTGCGGAGTTCCCGCTGCCGTGGACAGCTTCCGGCTGGCCCGTGAAGCCTTCGCCGAAGCCGATGCCGAGGCCTCCAGTTAACCGCCACATTCAGAGCAGACCCCATGAAACGCGCGCCCCTCGACGACAGCTTCAAGGTCAATCACAACCCGGTCACCCTGCGCGAAATCGTGCTGGAGAAACTGCGCAGCGCCATCATGAATTTCCAGCTGCTGCCCGGTGACCGCCTGGTGGAGCGCGACCTGTGCGACCGCCTCGGCGTCAGTCGCACGTCGGTGCGCGAAGCCTTGCGCCACCTGGAGTCCGAAGGCCTGGTAGAGTTCGCCGACGCCAAAGGCCCGCAGGTGGCGATCATCACCCTGGCCGATGCCGTCGATATCTATGAACTGCGCTGTGTGCTCGAAGGCTTGATCGTGCAACTGTTCACCCTGCGCGCCAAGGCCAAGGACATCAAGGCCCTGGAAAAAGCCCTCGAGGAAAACCGCAAGGCCCTCAAGGAAGGCGAACTGCAGCAAGTGATCGATTCCGTGCAGGGCTTCTACGACGTGTTGCTCGAAGGCTCCGGCAACCACGTGGCCGCCACCCAGTTGCGCCAGTTGCAGGCGCGTATCAGCTACCTGCGCGCGACCTCGGTGTCCCAGCAGAACCGGCGTGGCGCCAGCAACCAGGAAATGGAACGCATGGTCCAGGCGATCAAGAGCGGTGACCCCCTCGCCGCCCACCAGGCCTGCGTCGACCACGTGCGTGCAGCGGCGGCCGTGGCCCTGGATTACCTCAAGCGCAAACAGGAAGAAACCGGCAAGCTCCCCGAGATCACCCTGCCCATCGCACTCAAAGAACCGCGCATAGGTCACTGACCGTGCCCAGCCCCAGCTTCTGCCCGACCTGCGGCGGCCATGACCTCGGTCACCAGCTGCCACCGGGCGACACCCACGAGCGCCTGATGTGCCGGGGCTGCGGCTATATCCACTACATCAACCCCAAGATTATCGCCGGCTGCATCATCGAGCAGGACGGCAAGTACCTGCTGTGCCAGCGCGCAATCCCCCCGCGCCCCGGCACCTGGACGCTGCCGGCCGGCTTCATGGAAGGTGGCGAAACCACCGAAGAAGCGGCGTTGCGCGAAGTCTGGGAAGAGAGCGGCGTGCGCGCCGAGATCGTGTCGCCCTACTCGATCTTCAGCGTGCCCAGAATCAGCGAGGTGTACATCATCTTCCGCGCCATCGCGCTGGAGATCACCGGCCAGTTCGGGCCGGAAACCCTGGCCTACACATTCTTCGCCCCCGAGGACATCCCTTGGGACAGTATCTACTACCCGGCGATCCGGCAGATCCTTGAACGTTACATCGAGGAACGCCAGGCGGGAGTGTATGGCATGTACATGGGGAATGATGACAGCGGCAAGATTCACTTCATGCGCTGAGTCCGGCCCGAATGTGGTTCAACCTGTGCTGACTGGCCTTTGTGGGAGCTGGCTTGCCTGCGATTCAGGCACCTCGGTAGATCAGGCACACCGAGTTGATGTCATCGCAGGCAAGCCAGCTCCCACAGAAAAGCAGATCGGCGCAATTCATCCAACCTGCTTTTGATCTTGATCTAAGGCGCCAGCCCTTCCACGATAATGATCTGCGCCTGCGCCACGCCTTCCCGTTGCGCCTTTGCCTCTTGATATTCCACAGACGCGTAGCACGCCACCGCCTGCTCGTAGCTATCAAACTCAATCACCACGTTGCGCTGCCGCGCCGGCCCACCTTCCAGTGCCTCGCTGCGCCCGCCCCTGGCCAGAAAGCGCCCGCCAAACTTGGCGAACGCCGCTGGCGCACGGCTCGTGTACTGCGTGTATTGCTCGGCATCCGCCACATCGACATGGGCAATCCAGTAAGCCTTCATCCTGACCTCCTCTTGTTTGAGTTTTGTGGTATACCATAATACATACAACCAACAACACGAGCATTCCCTATGCCCTTCAACAGCATCGCAGACATCATCGAAGACTACCGCCAGGGCAAGATGGTGTTGCTGGTGGACGACGAAGACCGGGAAAACGAAGGCGACTTGTTGCTACCCGCAGCGTGCTGCACCGCCGAGACTATCAGTTTCATGGCCCGCGAAGCCCGTGGCCTGATCTGCCTGACGCTCACCGACGAACACTGCCAACGCCTGGGCCTGGAACAGATGGTGCCCAGCAACGGCAGCGTGTTCAGCACCGCGTTTACCGTGTCCATCGAAGCCGCCACCGGCGTCACCACCGGCATCTCCGCGGCCGACCGCGCACGCACCGTGGCGGCGGCCGTCGACATCAACGCCGGCCCCGCCGACATCGTGCAGCCGGGGCATATCTTCCCGCTGCGTGCCAAGGATGGCGGCGTGCTGACCCGCGCCGGCCACACCGAAGCCGGTTGCGACCTGGCGCGCCTGGCCGGGCACACACCGGCCTCGGTGATCGTCGAAGTGATGAACGATGACGGCACCATGGCCCGCCGCCCCGAGCTGGAAGCCTTTGCCCACAAGCACGGGATCAAGATCGGCACCATCGCCGACCTGATCCACTACCGTCTCAGCACCGAACGCACCGTGGTGCGCATCGGCGAACGCGACCTGCCCACGGTGCACGGCACCTTCCGCCTGATCACCTTTGAAGACCGCATCGACGGCGGCGTGCACATGGCCATGGTCATGGGCCAACTGCGCCGCGATGAACCGGCGCTGGTGCGTGTGCATGTGATCGACCCACTGCGCGACCTGGTCGGCGCCGATTACAGTGGCCCCTCCAACTGGACCTTGTGGGCCGCCCTGCAACGCGTGGCGGCAGAAGGCAGCGGCGTGGTGGTGGTGCTGGCCAACCATGAGTCGTCCCAGGCATTGCTGGAGCGCGTACCGCAGTTGACCCAGGCACCGCGTCAGTTCAGCCGGTCGCAGTCGCGGATTTATTCGGAAGTCGGCACCGGGGCGCAGATATTGCAGGACCTGGGCGTTGGCAAGCTGCGTCACCTCGGACCACCGTTGAAATACGCAGGCTTGACCGGTTACGACCTGGAAGTCGTGGAAAGCATCCCCTTCATCTGAGTCTGGAAACCCAGCGTTGGCGGATAACCGGTATGGCAAAGTGCTTGCGCAAAGCTTGGAATACCATAATATGATATTCCATAGGCCGGACAACCTTGACCAGGTAATCCGGACCGACTGCTCCCGATAGGCGGGCACTCCAAAGCCCCGCTCATAAACACAACAATGAGGGCGTAAAAATGGTGTTGAACAAAGGTGCAACCGCGGCGCTGTTCGCGGGGTTGTTGAGCGTGGCCAGCCAGGCGGCGCTGGCGGCGGAAAGTGTCAACTTCGTCAGCTGGGGCGGCAGCACCCAGGATGCGCAGAAGCAAGCGTGGGCTGACCCGTTCAGCAAAGCCAGCGGCATCACCGTGGTCCAGGACGGTCCCACCGACTACGGCAAACTCAAGGCCATGGTCGAAAGCGGCAACGTGCAGTGGGACGTGGTGGATGTCGAAGCCGACTTCGCCCTGCGCGCCGCCGCCGAAGGCCTGCTCGAGCCCCTCGACTTCTCGGTGATCCAGCGCGACAAGATCGACCCGCGCTTCGTCTCCGACCATGGCGTCGGTTCGTTCTTCTTCTCCTTCGTGCTCGGCTATAACGAAGGCAAGCTCGGCGCCGGCAAACCGCAGGACTGGAGCGCCTTGTTCGACACCAAGACCTACCCCGGCAAACGCGCCCTCTATAAATGGCCAAGCCCAGGCGTGCTGGAACTGGCGCTGCTGGCCGACGGTGTTGCAGCCGACAAGCTCTACCCCCTGGACCTGGACCGCGCCTTCAAAAAACTCGACACCCTCAAGAAAGACATCGTCTGGTGGGGCGGCGGCGCGCAGTCGCAACAGTTGCTGGCGTCCGGTGAAGTCAGCATGGGCCAGTTCTGGAACGGCCGCATCCACGCCTTGCAGGAAGACGGCGCACCGGTGGGCGTGAGCTGGAAGCAGAACCTGGTGATGGCCGACATTCTCGTGGTGCCTAAAGGCTCGAAAAACAAAGCGGCCGCGATGAAGTTCCTGGCCAATGCCAGCAGCGCCAAGGGCCAGGCGGATTTCTCCAACCTGACCGCCTACGCGCCGGTGAACATCGACAGCGTGCAGCGCCTGGATTCGGTCCTGGCGCCCAACCTGCCGACGGCCTATGCAAAGGATCAGATCACTCTCGATTTCGCCTACTGGGCCAAGAACGGTCCGGCCATTGCGACACGGTGGAATGAATGGCTAGTCAAATGAAAATGACGGCAACCACGCCGACCGGAGGCGCCCTCGGCGCCTCTGGTGCAGTTGGCGCCAAGGCCGGGGCGCCGTCCCTGGCGCAGCGTTGGCGCGGGTCGAGCAACCTGATTCCGGCGCTGCTGTTCCTCGGCCTGTTCTTCCTGGCGCCGCTGATCGGCCTGCTGCTGCGCGGCGTGCTGGAGCCGGTGCCGGGCCTTGGCAACTACGAACAGCTGTTCGCCAACTCGGCGTATGCGCGGGTGCTGCTTAATACCTTTTCGGTGGCCGGCCTGGTGACCCTGTTCAGCCTGCTGCTGGGCTTTCCGCTGGCCTGGGCGATTACCCTGGTGCCGCGCGGCTGGGGCCGCTGGATCCTGAATATCGTGCTGTTGTCGATGTGGACCAGCCTGCTCGCCCGCACCTATTCCTGGCTGGTATTGCTGCAAGCCTCGGGAGTGATCAACAAGGCGCTGATGGCCATGGGCATCATCGATCAACCGCTGGAAATGGTGCATAACCTCACCGGCGTGGTGATCGGCATGAGCTACATCATGATTCCGTTCATCGTGTTGCCGCTGCAGGCGACCATGCAGGCCATCGACCCGATGATCCTGCAGGCCGGTTCCATCTGTGGCGCCAGCCCATGGACCAACTTCTTCCGGGTGTTCCTGCCGCTGTGCCGGCCGGGGTTGTTTTCCGGCGGGTTGATGGTGTTTGTGATGTCCCTCGGTTACTACGTCACCCCCGCCCTGTTGGGCGGTGCGCAGAACATGATGCTGCCCGAGTTCATCATTCAGCAGGTGCAATCGTTCCTCAATTGGGGCCTGGCCAGTGCCGGTGCGGCATTGCTGATTTTCATCACGCTGGTGCTGTTCTACTTCTACCTGAAGCTCCAGCCGGAATCTCCGGTTGGCGCCAGCAACGCGAGGTAAGCCGTCATGCTCCTGACCCCCAACGCCATGAGCCGCAGGATGCGCCTGGGACTGTACACCACCACCGGTTTGATTGGCCTGTTCCTGCTCCTGCCGATCGTGTTTATCGTGCTGCTGTCGTTCGGCTCGTCGCAATGGCTGGTGTTCCCGCCGCCCGGTTGGACGCTGAAATGGTACGGCCAGTTCTTCTCCAACCCCGACTGGATGAACGCGGCGATGGCCAGCCTCAAGGTGGCGGTGCTGACCACGATTTTCGCCGTCGCGCTGGGGCTGCCGACAGCCTTTGCCCTGGTGCGCGGGCGCTTCCCCGGCCGCGAGCTGCTCTACGGCCTGTTCACCCTGCCGATGATCGTGCCGCTGGTGATCATCGCCGTGGCGGTGTACGCGCTGTTCCTCAAGCTCGGCTACACCGGCACGATGTTCGCCTTTGTGGTCAGCCATGTGATCGTCGCGCTGCCGTTCACCATCATCTCGATCATCAACTCGCTGAAGCTGTTCGACCAGTCGATTGAAGACGCCGCGGTGATCTGCGGCGCCTCGCGCTTGCAGGCGGTGTTCAAGGTGACCTTCCCGGCAATTCGCCCAGGGATGGTGGCCGGTGCGCTGTTCGCCTTTCTCGTCTCGTGGGACGAAGTGGTGCTCAGCGTGATGATGGCCAGCCCGACCCTGCAAACCCTTCCCGTGAAAATGTGGACCACCCTGCGCCAGGACCTGACGCCTGTGATCGCCGTCGCCTCGACGTTGCTGATCGGCCTGTCGGTACTGGTCATGGTGATTGCCGCCGCCCTTCGTCGGCGCACCGAACCGAGCGCCTAAGCGCCCAGGAGCAGAACATGAGTGCAGTGATCCAAGATGTGCGCAACCCTGGCCAACCCCTGGTCAGCCTGCGCAACCTGAACAAGTACTACGGCGACTTTGCCGCCGTGGACAACATCTCCCTGGACATCCAGGACGGCGAGTTCCTCACCTTCCTCGGCTCCAGCGGCTCGGGCAAGAGTACCACCCTGTCGATGCTCGCCGGCTTTGAAACGCCGAGCAGCGGCGAGATCCTGGTGAGCGGGCAATCCCTGGTCAACGTGCCGCCGCACAAGCGCGACATCGGCATGGTGTTCCAACGCTACTCGCTGTTCCCGCACTTGTCGGTGCGCGACAACATCGCCTTTCCCCTGGCCATCCGCAAACTGGCCAGCGCCGAACGCGAGAAACGCGTCGACGCCATGCTCAAGCTGGTACAGCTTGAGCAGTTTGCGCATCGCCGCCCTTCGCAACTCTCCGGCGGCCAGCAACAACGCGTCGCCATCGCCCGCGCGCTGGTGTACGAGCCGCGCATCCTGCTGATGGATGAACCCCTGGGCGCCCTCGACAAGAAGCTGCGTGAAGACCTGCAGGACGAACTGCGCCAGTTGCACCGGCGCCTGGGCATCACCATCGTCTACGTGACCCACGACCAGGAAGAAGCCATGCGCCTGTCCCAGCGCATCGCGATTTTCAGCCACGGCAAGATCGTCGGTCTGGGCAGCGGTTTCGACCTGTACCAGAACCCGCCGAACGCGTTTGTCGCGTCGTTCCTCGGCAACTCCAACTTCCTCAAGCTCAAGGCCCAGGGCAATGCGGCGGCGTCCTTCGAAGGCCAGTCGCTGTCAATCCGCCTGACCAGCGGGCTGCGCACCGAGCAGGATGTATTGCTGATGGTGCGCCCGGAAAAGGCCCTGGCGCTGAGCGTCGAACAGGCCGCCGAGCAACCGTTGGCCGCAGGCTGGAATGAAGTGTCGGCGATTGTCGGGGAGGTGTTGTTTCTTGGCGAAAGCCAGACCTGCGCGGTGAAGACCCACGGCGGCACCTCGATGACCGTCAAGGCGCTGTCTGCCGCCGGCATGCCGCTCAAGGCCGGTGACCCGGTGCGGGTGCGCTGGGCGACGGCGGATGCGTGTGTGTATACGCAGTGGACCGAGAGTGATTTGAACAAGGCGGCCGGGGCGCACTGACCCTTAACGAAGCATCACCTTCGGGTCGCCATGGCGTCGGGTCATGGCGGCCTTTTTTATTTTTAACGCTCCCACGCTCCGCGTGGAACGATCAAAGCTTGCCATGACATCCCGTTGTGGCGCGCCCGCGCGAGATACAAAAATGCCCGGCACTGGCCGGGCACTTGAGTTGATTCAGGGTCTAGTCGGTGTAACCCAGCTTCACCGCCCTGACCTTCTGCGCCTGCTTGCGCGTCGCCAGGCAGTAATACAACGGACAGGTCACCACCAACCCCACCAGCCACGACAGGTCCGCGCCTTCCACCAGGTTGGCCCACGGCCCCACATACAAGGACGTATTGGCAAACGGCAGTTGCACGATAATGCCGATGAAATACGCCACGATTGCATGCAGGTTAAACCGCCCATACACCCCGCCGTCGGCCTGGAAAATCGAGGCGATGTCGTACACCCCGCGTTTGATGATGTAGAAATCGATGAGGTTGATCGAGGCCCACGGCACCAGCACCAGCAACAGCGCAAGAATCAGCCCGATAAATTGCGCGATGAAGTCCGCCGACGCACCCAGCGCCACCAAGCAGCAACCGGCGAGGATCACGCCCGACAGCCCCACGCGCACCTTGATGCTCGGGGTCCAGTGGCTGGCGAAGGTCTGGATCGAGGTGATGATCGAAAGCACCGCGCCGTACAGGTTCAGGGCGTTGTGGCTGATGATATTGAGCAGGAACAGCACCATCAGGATCGGCCCCAGCGCGCCGGTGGCCTGTTTGACCGCGACCATCGCTTCGGTGCCTTCCGGTGTCGCCAGCGCCGCCACCAGGCCGAAGGCGAACGACAGGATGGTGCCCAGGGTCGCGCCCAGGTAGGTGGCGATAAACGGCCGGGCGATGCCGATGTCCACCGGCAGATAGCGCGAATAGTCACTGGTGTAGGGCGAGAAGCTGATCTGCCAGATCACCCCCAGCGATACCGTGGCCAGCCAGCCGGCGGCGTTGAAACTGCCGCGGGTGAGGAAATCCGCCGGCAGCTCATGGGCAAAGATGTAGACGAAACCGGCGAGCAACGCGCTGCCCATTACCCAGGTGCCGATGCGGTTCAAGGTATGGATAAAGCGGTAGCCGATCACACCGATGGCCGTAGCACTGAGCGCGCCGATCAGGATGCTCGCCGGCACCGGGACCGACGGCACGATGCCGACGATGGATTTGCCGGCCAGCACGATGTTGGAGATGAAAAAACCGATGTAGATCAGTGCCGCGAAAAACACGATCAGCAGCGCGCCATAGCGCCCGAACTGGCCGCGGCTCTGCACCATCTGCGGGATGCCCATACGCGGGCCCTGGGCCGAGGCAAGGGCAATCACCACACCGCCGAGCAGATGCCCGAGAACAATCGCCAGCAGCCCCCACATCAGGTTGAGGTGAAACACCTGGGCCACCATCGCGCCGGTGACGATGGGCAGCGGCGCAATATTGGTACTGAACCACAACGTGAACAGGTCGCGGGCCTTCCCGTGGCGCTCTGCGAGGGGGACGTAGTCGACCGTGTGATGCTCGATCAGGGGGTCTTGCCGGGACATCTGAGGCATAGGAATAACTCGCGTTTGTCTGATCTTATAGTTGTTTGACGCCAACCGGGGGCGCTCTACGGCCGCCCCTCAGATGAACACCATATTATGGTATTCCAAGCTTTTAACAAGGCTGATCCGCTGTTTTAGCCTGCCTCTGATCCGGCTATCCCGACCCGAAAACACCCGCCATTAAGAGAAGAACCCCCGCAATAGAGGGTTCTGGCGGGTTTTGAACACGTTCATCGCTTGTTCAAAAAAGCCCTTGCAACTGCTGTATTACGGTATACCATCAGACCTATAAATTTAAAAAACCGCTTCACAGCAGAGGACCATCCCATGATCGATGCCGCCATCTACAAACAAGTGATGGGTTCGTTTCCGTCCGGGGTCACCGTGATCACCACGCTCGATGACGACGGGCAAATCGTCGGCCTCACGGCGAGTGCGTTCAGCTCGCTGTCCATGGACCCGGCCCTGGTGCTCTTCTGCCCCAACTACAGCTCCGACTCCTACCCCGTGCTGATCAAGAACAAGCGCTTTGCCATCCATGTGTTGTCCGGCGGGCAGCAAAGCGAAGCCTACGCCTTTGCTCGCAAAGGCAAGGACAAGGCCCAAGGCATCGAGTGGACCCTGAGTGCATTGGGCAATCCGATCCTGGCCAACGCCACGGCCGTCATTGAATGCGAGTTGTGGCGCGAATACGAAGGCGGCGACCACGCCATCATGGTTGGCTCGGTCAAGAACCTGATCGTGCCGGCGCAGCCCAATGGGCCCCTGGTGTATTGCCACGGCAAAATGGGTACCCTGCCGGTGCCTGCCTGATCCCCCGCCGAACCCGTTTTTTGCGGAAAATAACAATAGATCCGAGGTAAGCGTCATGAAATTTTCGCTGTTCGTACACATGGAGCGCTGGGATGAAAGCGTCAGCCACCGTCAGTTGTTCGAAGACTTGACCGAACTGACCCTGATGGCCGAAGCCGGTGGCTTCAGCACCGTGTGGATTGGCGAACACCACGCGATGGAATACACCATATCGCCAAGCCCGATGCCGCTGCTGGCTTACCTGGCGGCCAAGACCACCACTATTCATCTGGGCGCCGGCACCATCATCGCGCCGTTCTGGCACCCGTTGCGGGTGGCGGGCGAGTGCGCATTGCTCGACGTGATCAGCAACGGGCGCATGGAGGTGGGCCTGGCCCGTGGCGCTTACCAGGTGGAATTCGACCGCATGGCCGGCGGCATGCCCGCCTCGAGCGGCGGCCAGGCCCTGCGTGAGATGGTGCCGGTAGTGCGCGCCTTGTGGAAAGGCGACTACGCCCACGATGGCGACATCTGGAAATTCCCTACCTCCACCAGCGTGCCCAAGCCGATCCAGCAGCCCAACCCACCGATGTGGATCGCCGCCCGTGACCCCGACTCGCACAACTTCGCCGTGGCCAACGGCTGCAACGTGATGGTCACGCCGCTGATGAAGGGCGACGAAGAAGTCCTGGACCTTAAAAACAAATTCCAGGCCGCCCTGGACAACAACCCTGGCGTGCCCCGCCCGCAATTGATGGTGCTGCGGCACACCCACGTGCACGCCGCCGATGACCCGGAAGGCTGGAAGGTTGGGGCCAAGGCGATCTCGAAGTTCTATCGCACCTTCGATGCCTGGTTCGGCAATAAGAACGTGCCGGTCAACGGCTTCCTGGCGCCAAGCCCGGAAGAGAAGTTCGCCGCACGCCCAGAGTTCGAACTGGAGAGCCTGCACAGAACCGCGATGATCGGCACCGCAGAAGAGATCATCCCGCGCATCCGGTACTACCAGGAACTGGGCGTGGATGAGTTCAGCTTCTGGTGCGACAACAGCCTGCCCCATGCCGAGAAGAAAAAGTCTTTGGCACTGTTTATCGAGCAGGTGGTGCCGGCGTTTCGTTGACCGCCTGCAGGCGTCGCATCAACCGGTGCGACGCCTGCATTCACCCGCTCGTCAGCTGAATAGTTCGACACCCAGCTGGAACGCGACCCAAAGCGCGAGCCCCGTGGCAAACAGCAACGCAATGTTCTCGAACAGGTTATTACGGTACTCCTTGCTGAGCAGCGACTTCTGGTTGGACATGATCAGCAAGCCGAGGGAAATCACCGGCAGGCCAATGATGTTCAGCGCGCTGACACCGATGGTCAGCGTGACGAAGTCCGGCATGCCCGGCAGCGACCAGATCAGCGGCGTCACCAGGATGAACAGCATGAACCACTTGTGCATCGGGTCATGGTGGAACTCTTTGCCGTAGCGTTCCCGGCGTCCGGGGCGCACGTGCTGGAACGCATCGGTGATCAGCATCGGGAAGGCCGTGGTCTTGCCCGAGATGCTGGCGAACAGCGTCGCGAACACACCGATAAAGAAGATGTACCAGCCGATCGGGCCGAAGAAGATCTCCAGCGCTTTGCCCAGGTCGCCCAAGGTCTTCACTTCAATGCCGTTGGGCCGCAGGATCTCGGCGCCGACAATCCAGATCGCCAGGTTGATCACGATGCCGATGAACACGGCGAACAGCAGGTCGTTACGCTGGATGCGCTTGTGCTGCGGGCCGACCCAGCCTTTCTGGCGCATCACGTAGGGGTGCACGAAGTTGGCGATCGAGCCCGCCACCGCGCCGATCACCGAGACCGCTACCAGCAGAGCGCCATGCACGCCCTCATCCGGCGGAATGCTGAAACCGATCGTGCCTCTGACAATGCCCGCCATATCCGGCCCGGACATCACCGCCAGAGCAATGAACGCCAGGGTCATGATCGCCAGCAGGCCTTTCATCACGCCTTCGATCATCGAATAGATATTGCGCCCGACCAGCAGCCACACCGCCAACACCACCGCCACCGAGCACAGCAGCGCATAGTCGGACTTGAACAGCATGGCCAGCGCTTCACCCGCGCCCTTGATCATGTAGGCATTCATCAAATGCCCCATCAGCAGCGCGTACACCAGCAGGAACCAGGCGAAAAACGGGTTCAACTGGGCGTAGCCCTGAAGGATCGTCATGCCTTGGTTATTGCACAGCTGGAAGCGCGCAATGATGTTGACGATCAGGTACCGCAGCAGCAGCGATACCGCGAGCACCCACATCATGGCGTAGCCGTAGTTGGCGCCGGCAACGGAGGAGGTAATCAGATCGCCTGCGCCGAGCCAGGACAGTACCGCGATGACGCCTGGGCCGAGCAGCTTTAGAAGTCGTACAACATGGCCGGACGCAGGCGCCACAGCCTTGCCTTCGACGGATGGAAAACCGGTCATAGGGGGGAGTCTCCGTTATTTTTTTTGTGAGAGCCCAGCTAGTCGAACACAGTTGATACGACGTCGTACAACTGTAGAGAACAGATAAGTATTAATAAATGTTTCGCGATACCTCAAGGGCCCGCAGCTCGCCGTGGCATGGGGGTTTGCACAGGCGTTGTGCCGACGCTGAGTCGCCAGTAGTTGTTGTGGCGAGCGGGCTTGCCCTAATGCCGTTCAGTTAAGCGAACGCAATGCTCAAAGCAACGAAGATTAAATGTGGGAGCGGGCTTGCTCGCGAAGACGTCAGCTCAGCAAACATTGATGTTGGCTGACCCACCGCTTTCGCGAGCAAGCCCGCTCCCACAGGGGATCTGCGCTTAACTGAACAGCATTAGGGCAAGCCCGCTCGCCACAGGAGGCGCGCTTCACGCGCCCTCCTTGCCCCTTGGCAACGCCCTGTCAGCCTGCTCGAGCGCCGTGATGCGCTCGACTTTCGCCCCGGAGCGCTCCGCTTCGAATTCCGACGCCAGGAACACCTTGACGATGCTCTTGGCCAGCTCGGTTCCGATCACCCGCGCGCCGATGGACAGGATCTGCGCGTCGTTGCTCTTGCGCGCGCGCTCGGCCGAATAGGTGTCATGGGCCTGGGCTGCGCGTACACCGTTGATTTTGTTGGCTGAAATCGCCATGCCGATGCCAGTGCCGCAAATCAGCACGCCCAGGCGTTGCTCGCCAGCTTCCACCGCCGTCGCAACCGCCACCGCGATGTCCGGATAAAGCACGGGGCTGAGCGAGTAACAGCCGAAGTCCTGGACCGCGTAACCCAAGGATTCGATATAGCGCTTGAGCAATTCCTTGAGTTCGAAGCCGGCCTCATCGCAACCGACGGCTACCGAAAACTTAGTGTGTGCACCCATGACTGCTTCTCCGCCACGATCAAATGATCACCTACTGAAATATTGCACAATCATTAGCGAACGGCAAACCCTTCGCTGTCAAGGCTTATCTATCAGGGGATACGGGTAAAAACATCAAAAACCCAGGAAGACACGGCGCAACCCATTGACAAAATACGCACAAGCGGTTTAAACATATGATCACTATCCGATCATATGATCACACTGTTGGATACGCACAACTAATAAGAAATCAGCAAGAGGACACACCAATGGCCACGCCATTACTGCTCCAGGCTGAACACATTTGCAAAGCCTACGCCGGGGTCCCGGCCCTGCGTGATGGGCGGCTCTCCCTGCGTGCCGGCAGTGTGCACGCCCTGTGCGGCGGCAATGGCGCTGGCAAATCGACCTTCCTCAGTATCTTGATGGGCATCACCCAGCGTGACGCCGGCAGCATCCTGCTCAACGGCCAGCCGGTGCAGTTCGACCGCCCCAGCGCGGCGCTCGCTGCCGGCGTGGCGATGATCACCCAAGAGCTGGAACCCATCCCCTACATGACCGTGGCCGAAAACATCTGGCTGGGCCGCGAACCGCGCCGCGCCGGTTGTATTGTCGACAGCAAGTCACTCAACCGTCGCACCCGCGAGCTGCTGCAAAGCCTGGAATTCGAGGTGGACGCCACCAGCCCGATGCACCGCCTGAGCGTGGCGCAGATCCAACTGGTTGAAATCGCCAAGGCCTTCAGCCACGACTGCCAGGTGATGATCATGGACGAACCCACCTCGGCCATCGGCGAGCGCGAAACAGAAACGCTGTTCAAGGCCATCCGCCGTCTTACGGCGCGCGGCGCCGGCATCATTTACGTGTCGCACCGCCTCAGCGAGCTGGCGCAGATCGCCGATGACTACAGCATCTTTCGCGACGGCGCCTTTGTGGAAAGCGGGCGCATGGCCGCTATCGACCGCGCCCACCTGGTGCGCGGCATCGTTGGCCAGGAGCTGCAGCGCATCGACCATAAGGTCGGCCGCGCATGCACGGCCGCCACCTGCCTGGAGGTCAGCGGCCTGAGCCGCGACGGCGAGTTCCAGGACATCAGCCTGCAACTGCGCCAGGGCGAGATCCTCGGTATCTATGGGCTGATGGGCTCGGGCCGCAGCGAATTCCTCAACTGCCTGTACGGCCTCACCGTGCCCGATGCCGGCAGCGCCACCCTGCAAGGCCAACCCTTGCCCACCGGCGCCCCGGCGGCGACGATTCGCGCCGGCATGTCACTGGTGACCGAAGACCGCAAAGACAGCGGCCTGGTGCTCAGCGCCAGCATCCTGGCGAACATTGCGCTGTCGGCCTACAAGCAATTGTCGCGCTGGTCGGTGATCAACCCACGCAAGGAACAGGCCCTGGCGCAAAGCATGGTCAAGCGCCTGCAGATCAAGGTCTCGTCCCTGGACCTGCCGGTGGAGTCCATGAGCGGCGGCAACCAGCAAAAGGTCGTGCTCGCCAAATGCCTGTCGACCCAGCCGATCTGCCTGCTGTGCGACGAGCCCACGCGCGGCATCGATGAGGGCGCCAAGCAGGAGATCTATCACTTGCTGGACGCGTTCGTGCGTGCCGGTGGCGCGGCCATTGTGGTTTCGTCCGAAGCGCCGGAACTGCTGCACCTGAGCGATCGCATCGCCGTGTTCAAGGGCGGTCGCCTGGTGACCGTCAGCACCGACACCGCCCTTTCCCAGGAAGCCTTGTTGAGTCTTGCCTCATGAATAGCAAAATCCTCGCCGCCCCCGTTACCGCCGCGCCGCGCAATCGCCTGCGCGTGTCCCTCGACCGCTTCGGCCTGCCGCTGGTGTTTATCCTGCTGTGCCTGGTGATGGCGTTCTCCAGCGAATACTTCATGACCTGGCGCAACTGGATGGACATCCTGCGCCAGACCTCGATCAACGGCATCCTCGCCGTGGGCATGACCTACGTGATCCTGACCAAGGGCATCGACCTGTCGGTGGGCTCGATCCTGGCGTTCGCCGGTTTATGCAGCGCGCTGGTCGCCACCCAGGGCTATGGCCTGCTGGCGGCGGTGAGCGCGGGGATGTTCGCCGGGGCGATGCTCGGCGTGGTCAACGGCTTCATGGTCGCCAACCTGTCGATCCCACCCTTTGTCGCCACCCTCGGCATGCTCAGCGTGGCGCGGGGCATGACCTTTATCCTCAACGATGGCAGCCCGGTCACCGACCTGCCGGACAGCTTCCTGGCCATGGGCATCGGCAAGCTCGGCCCCATCGGCGTGCCGATCATTATCTTTGCGGTGGTCGCGCTGATCTTCTGGATGGTGCTGCGCTACACCACCTACGGGCGCTACGTGTACGCAGTGGGCGGCAACGAGAAAAGTGCGCGCACCTCCGGCATCGGCGTGCGCAAGGTGACGTTTTCGGTGTATGTGATTTCCGGGCTGCTCGCGGGATTGGCTGGCGTGGTACTCGCCGCGCGCACCACCTCGGCCCTGCCCCAGGCAGGCGTTTCCTATGAACTGGACGCAATTGCCGCCGTGGTGATCGGCGGTACCAGCTTGTCGGGCGGCACCGGCAGCATCGTCGGCACGCTGTTCGGCGCGCTGCTGATCGGCGTGATCAACAATGGCTTGAACCTGCTCGGGGTGTCCTCCTATTACCAACAAGTGGCCAAGGGATTGATCATCGTGCTCGCGGTGTTGATTGATGTCTGGCGCAAGAAAAAACGCTAAGCGGAGTGTGTGCAATGTCCAATTTCTGGAACCAGGCGTTCGACCTCACCGGCCGTTGCGCCGTGATCACCGGGGGCGCCGCCGGTATCGGCCGCGCCTGTGCCGAGCTGTTGGTGGAGCGTGGCGCGAGGGTGGTGTTGCTGGATCGCGATCCGGCCGTGGTTGACGTCGCCACAGGGCTAGGTGCCGGCCACCTGGGCCTGATGGTCGATCTGCGCCAGACCGACGCGATACAGGCGGCGGTCGACCAGGCGGCCATCCATCTGGGGCGTATCGATTACCTGGTCAACAGCGCCGGCGTGGCCCTGTTGGACAAGGCGCTGGAGGTCTGCGAAAACGCCTGGGACACCACTCTGGATATCAACCTCAAGGCCAGCTTCTTCGTGGCCCAGGCCTGTGCCCGGCACATGCTCGAACGTGGCGGCGGGCGTATCGTCAACCTCGCGTCACAGGCCGCCGTCATCGGCCTGGACCGCCACGTGGCTTACTGCGCCAGCAAGGCCGCCGTGGTCGGCATGACCAAGGTCCTGGCCATGGAATGGGCGTCCCATGGCATCAACGTCAACGCCGTGTCGCCGACGATTGTCGAAACCGCCCTGGGCAAGCAGGCCTGGGCCGGCGAGCTGGGGGAACGGGCCAAATTGCAGATCCCGGTGGGGCGCTTCGCCCAGCCCGAGGAAATCGCCGGCCTGGTGCTTTACCTGGTCAGCGACGCGGCCAGGATGATCACCGGCGCAAACGTGATGATCGACGGCGGCTACAGCATCCAGTAACCCGGCTTCTCTCTATAAGAACAAAAGGAACACGGCATGAATCGAGTCATTAACGATCCAGACCTGGTGGTCGAGGACATGCTTGCGGGCATCCTGGTGGCGCACCCGGAACTGGCGCAGTACGAGAACAATCCACGGGTGATCCGCAAGCGAATCGCTTCACCGGCCGGCCAGGTGGGCATCGTCACGGGCGGCGGCTCGGGCCATGAGCCGGCATTCCTCGGCTATGTCGGCCCGGGCCTGGTGGATGCGGTGGCGGTCGGCGAAATCTTCTCGTCGCCTACCGCCAAGAGCTTCTTCGATGCGTTCCGCGCCGCCGACCAGGGCGCGGGCGTGGCCTGCCTGTACGGCAACTATGCCGGCGACAATATGAACGTGAAGCTGGCGATGAAAATGGCCGCCAGCAAAGACATGAACATCCGCACCGTGGTCGCCAACGACGACGTGGCCTCGGCCCCTGTGGTGGACATCGCCAAGCGGCGCGGCGTGGCCGGTGAGATTTTCATGTGGAAGATCGGCGGTGCCGCCGCCGCCCAAGGCTACGACCTCGACGGCGTGATCCGCGTGGCGCAGAAGGCCGTGGACCACTGCCGCTCCATCGGCGTGGGCCTCACGCCCTGCACCATCCCGGCCGTGGGCAAACCCAACTTCCAGATCGCCGACGGCCTGATGGAACTGGGCATCGGCCACCACGGCGAACCCGGCATCGAGGTGGTGACGGTGGAATCCGCCGCGGCCATGGCCGAGCGCATGCTCGCGCCGATCCTGGCCGACCGCGACTTCACCCAGGACCAGAGCGTGGTGGTGCTGGTCTCCGGGCTCGGCGCCACGCCGGTCATGGAACTGTACATTTTCTATGCCGAGGTCGAGCGCCTGCTGCGCGCCAAGGGCCTAAGCATTCACCGTTGCTATGTGGGCAACTACTTCACGTCCCTGGAAATGATGGGCGTGACCCTGACCCTGCTCGGGCTGGATGCCGAACTGAGCAGCCTGATCGACAGACCGTGCCGCTCCATCGGCATGACCCAAGCGGAGTGAAGCATGAGCGAGCATTTCCCCAGCAACAGCGGTAGCGCCATCGTCACCAACCTGGTGTCGATCATCGTGGCCAACCGCGAATACCTCAGCGAAGTGGACGGCGCCATCGGCGACGGCGACCACGGCATCAACATGGCCAAGGGGTTCTCGCGCTGCGGCAAGACCCTGCAAGGACGCGAACTGTCCCTGGCCGAAGCCCTGGACGAGCTGACCCTGGCCTTGATGGAAGGCATCGGCGGCTCCATGGGCCCGCTGTATGGCAGCCTGTTTATCGGCATGGCCGATGAGGTGCGCGGCCGCGACAGCATCGATGCCGCGAGCTTCGCCAGGCTGCTGCGCGGCGGCCTGACATCACTGCAAGACATCAGCGACGCAGGCGTGGGCGACAAGTGCCTGATGGACACCTTGATTCCGGCGGTCGAAGCGTTTGAGCAGGCTCAGGCCAGCGGTGCGTCGTTCAGCGAAGCCTTGCGCCGGATGAAAAGCGCGGCGTCCCAGGGCCGCGATTCCACCCGTGACCTGGTGGCGAAAATCGGCCGCGCCAGCCGCCTGGGCGAACGCTCCCTGGGCGTGCTGGATGCGGGCGCGGTGTCCTGCTGCCTGATCCTGACCAATCTCGCCGAATCGGTCGAGGCCCGCCTTCACGCCTGACGGCGCGTGGCGTCATCCAGGGCGAGGATCGTGTAGGCATTCGACACGGTCGTCGCCAGGGTGTTGATCACCCCGGAGCGCAACGCGCCGAGGGTGGCGGCGGCCTTGGTGTTCTCGCTGGCGATCGCCACCACGTCGGGAATGCGCGCCAGCTCCTGCACCGAAAGGCCGATCACCCTGCCCTGCATGGCGTTGACGGCCGGCTGGCCGTGGATGTCGATAAAGTCGTAGCCCATCATGTCGCCCACCGTACCGGACACGCGTGCCTGGGCAATTTCCTGGGGCGAGAACCAGCCCATGCGCACCATGTTGCTGTTCTCGCTCATGTCGCCGATGCCGATCAACGCGATATCAGCGCGGCGCGCGCGGTCGAGGGTCGAGCGCACGGTGTCGTTGTTGATCAGCACGCTGCGCAGTTCCGGGTTGGCCACCAGAGCCGGGGCGTAGAGGGTCTCGCTCTCGGCGCCGAAACGCAGGGCCAGGCGCCGGCAGATATGGTCGGGGTTCATGTATTCGCCGGCCTTGAGCGAGCCACCGATCGCGCACACAAAGGTGCAATTGCGCGTCACCGGCAGGAACACATTATCGGCCACCGCGCCCACGTTGCGGCCCATGCCGACGGCGATGATCATGCCGTCGCTGAGGGTCTTGTTCAGGTAATTGGCGACCAGGCTGGCGACCGCCGAGCGCTGGGTGTCGGGGTCGCCATGGTCGACCGCGATCAAGGCACGGTCCAGCTGGAAGCGTTCGACCAAGGCGTGTTCCAGCTCAGTGTTCAGGGCCGGGTGCTGCAATACCCGCACTTCCACCACCCCTTCATCACGGGCGCGCTTGAGCAAGCGGCTGACCTTGACCCGAGACAGGTCGAAGCGCTTGGCAATGGCTTCCTGGGTGATGTTGTCGAGGTAATAAAGCATGGCCACTTCGGTCATCAGGTCGATGTCGCTGGCGGCACGCTGGGCACTGTCGGTCATGGGAGCTTCCATTTACGCCACAAAAAACCATTCTCCCTAGTCTGTGCGGTGCAAGTCCAGCGGCGAATGGCCTCGGGCCGCAAAGTTTGCCGGGACGTGCTGATACTCCCGTGGCGTGCAGCCAAACTCCCGGCGAAACACGGTGTGCAGGTACTGCGCCGAGGTGAAGCCGCACTGCTGTGCGATGTCGGCAATCGCCAGGGTGCTGCTGCGCAAGCCTTTGGCGGCGCTGGCGAGTTTGAAGCGCAGGATCTCGTCATGCACGCTGCAGCCGCGCACCTTGCGAAAGTGCGCTTCCAGCGATGAACGCGACACGCCGACATAGGCCGCCACCTGCGCAGTCTTGATGCCCTGGCAGGCGTATTGACGAATGAACAGCAGCGCCTGCATCACGTACGGATTGCCCAAGGGTTGGTGCAGGCTGGACGCCTGCACATTGATTGCATCCGGCGGCACCAGCACCTGCGTGCCCGTGCACGGCTTGCCATGCAGCATCTGGTGCAACAGCGCGGCAGCGGTGCGGCCCATTGTTTCGGTGCCCTGGATCACCGAACTCAACGGCACGCGCGTGAGGGTGCGGGTCAGCGGGTCGTTGTCGATGCCGATCAGCGCCACTTCCTCCGGCACCGCGATGCCCGCAGTAAGGCAAGCCTGCAGCAATTGCCGCGCGCGGGCGTCGGTGACCGCAATAATGCCGATGGGCTTGGGCAGGCTTTGCAGCCAGGCAATCTGCTGTTCCACCGCGCTGTCCCACAGCGGCGCACTGGTGCCCAGACCGCGATAGATCTGCACCGGCAACCCGTCCCGCTGCAACAGGCGCTTGAAGGCTTTCTCACGTTCTTGGGCCCAGCGATTGGCCTGGGCTTCAGGCAAGCTGAAGCAGGCAAACCGGGTCAGGCCGGCCTCGATCAAGTGCTCGTAGGCCATCCGCATCAACGCATCGTTGTCCGTCGCCACATAAGGAATGCCTTTGGGGTAGGCGCTCGCATCCTCATAGGAACCGCCCACCGCCACCACCGGCACCTTGCTACCGGCCAGCGCCTCGCCGATCAGCGGGTCGTCGAAGTCGGCAATGATCCCGTCGCCCTGCCAGCGCTCGATGCCTTTGAGGCGGCACAGAAAATCCTCTTCCAGGAACAGGTCCCAGGAAGCGCGGGTGCTGCTCAAGTAATTGCCGATGCCGGCGATGATGCCACGGTCGTAGATTTTGCTGCCGTTGAAAAGCAAGGCGATGCGGTGCACGGGCGGTAGGGTTTTCATTGTTTTTGTCCTGGGGCCGGTGGGTGCAGGTTAGACCCTGCCACTCAAAATCGCACCATGGCTTGGTGATTTTCATAATCGCCAGCCCTCATGCCGTTGCTAGTATCGAACCACCGCCAAGAACAATAAGGAAAACGCCATGCCGTACTTCCCCGGTGTCGAGAAGGTTCGCTTCGAAGGCCCCAGCAGCGACGCCCCCCTCGCCTTTCGCCATTACGACGCCAACAAGCTCATCCTCGGCAAGCCCATGCGCGAGCACCTGCGCATGGCGGCCTGTTATTGGCACACCTTTGTATGGCCGGGGGCGGATATGTTTGGCGTCGGCACGTTCAAGCGGCCGTGGCAGCGCAGCGGCGACCCGATGGAACTGGCCATCGGCAAGGCAGACGCCGCCTTCGAGTTTTTCTCCAAGCTGGGCATCGACTACTACAGCTTCCACGACACCGACGTCGCGCCCGAAGGCAGTTCGCTCAAGGAGTATCGCGAGCACTTCGCGCAGATGGTCGACCACTTGGAGCGCCATCAGGAACAGACCGGGATCAAGCTGTTGTGGGGCACCGCCAATTGCTTCAGCAACCCGCGCTTTGCCGCCGGCGCCGCGAGCAACCCGGACCCGGAAGTGTTCGCCTACGCCGCCGCCCAAGTGTTCAGCGCGATGAATGCGACGCTGCGGCTCAAGGGTTCCAACTACGTGCTGTGGGGCGGTCGCGAAGGCTATGAAACCCTGCTCAACACCGACCTGAAACGCGAGCGCGAACAGCTCGGGCGCTTTATGCGCATGGTGGTGGAACACAAGCACAAGATCGGCTTCAAGGGCGATTTGCTGATCGAGCCCAAGCCTCAGGAGCCGACCAAGCACCAATACGATTACGACAGCGCCACGGTGTTCGGCTTCCTGCATGAGTACGGCCTGGAGCATGAGATCAAAGTGAATATCGAGGCCAACCACGCGACGCTGGCCGGGCACAGCTTTCATCATGAGATTGCCACGGCGGTGTCGCTGGGAATTTTCGGCAGCATCGACGCCAACCGCGGCGACCCGCAGAACGGCTGGGACACCGACCAGTTCCCCAACAGCGTCGAGGAAATGACCCTGGCCACCTATGAAATCCTCAAGGCCGGCGGCTTCAAGAATGGCGGCTACAATTTCGACTCCAAGGTGCGCCGCCAGAGCCTGGATGACGTGGACCTGTTCCACGGCCATGTCGCGGCCATGGATGTACTGGCCCTGGCCCTGGAACGCGCGGCCGCCATGGTGCAGAACGACCAGCTGCAACAGTTCAAGGACCAGCGTTATGCCGGCTGGCAGCAGCCGCTGGGCAAAGCGGTGCTGGCGGGCGAGTTCAGCCTGGAGTCCCTGGCCGAGCATGCGTTTGCCAACGAACTGAACCCGCAGGCCGTGAGTGGGCGCCAGGAGATGCTTGAGGGTATCGTGAATCGGTTTATCTACACCTGATATATGCGGTTTTGTAGTGAGCGGGCTCGCCCCGCGCTGGGTGGCGAAGCCGCCCCAAAACCAGTCGTCCCGTGTTGACCTGACACACCGCGGCGGTACGATTTGGGGCGGCTTCGCCACCCAGCGCGGGCAAGCCCGCTCACTACAAGTACAGTGTTCGTCTAGAGTCTTTCCAACAACAATAAAAGGACGCACCACCATGAAGTCATTCAAACGTACCCTGCTCGCCACCGCCCTGGCCCTGCTCGCACTGCCGGCCATGGCCGACCCTGCCCACCCGAAGATCGGTTTTTCCATCGACGACCTGCGCCTGGAGCGCTGGTCCCGCGATCGCGATTATTTCGTCGCGGCCGCGGAAAAACTCGATGCCAAGGTCTTCGTGCAATCGGCCGATGCCAATGAGCAGAAGCAGATTTCCCAGATCGAGAACCTGATCTCCCGTGGCGTCGATGTGATCGTGATCGTGCCGTTCAACGCCACCGTGCTCACCAACGCCGTCGCCGAAGCCAAGAAGGCCGGGATCAAGGTGGTGTCCTATGATCGCCTGATCCTCAACGCGGACATCGACGCCTACATCTCCTTCGATAACGAAAAAGTCGGCGAGATGCAGGCCAGCGGCGTGCTGCAAGCCGCGCCTAAGGGCAATTACTTCCTGCTCGGCGGCGCGCCCACCGACAACAACGCCAAGGTACTGCGCGAAGGCCAGATGAAAGTGCTGCAACCGGCCATCGACAAGGGCGACATCAAGATTGTCGGCCAGCAATGGGTGAAGGAGTGGAACCCCACCGAAGCCCTGAGCATCGTCGAAAACGCCCTGACCCGGAACAACAACAAGATCGACGCCATCGTCGCCTCCAACGACGCCACCGCCGGTGGTGCGATCCAGGCCCTGGCCGCGCAGAAACTGGCGGGCGAGGTGCCGATCTCCGGCCAGGACGCTGACCTCGCCGCGATCAAGCGCGTGATCGACGGCACCCAGACCATGACCGTGTACAAGCCGCTCAAGCTGATCGCCACCGAAGCCGCCAAGCTCTCGGTGCAGCTGGCGCGCAATGAGAAACCAACGTACAGCTCGCAGTACGACAACGGCAGCAAAAAGGTCGACACCATCCTGCTGACCCCGACGCCGCTGACCAAGGCCAATGTCGACCTGTTGGTGAAGGACGGCTTCTATACCAAAGAGCAGATCGGCCTGTAGGAGCGGGCTTGCCCGCGAAAAACGTTAACGATAACGCAGCGCTGTCAGGCAGCCCTCGTCGCCTATGGGTTTTTCGCGAGCAAGCTCGCTCCTACAGTAATGTCGTCAGCCCTTTGTGTGAGCAATAGTAATGCCTGACTACCTGCTGCAAATGAACGGCATCGTCAAATCCTTTGGCGGTGTCAACGCGTTGAACGGCATCGATATCAAGGTGCGGCCGGGGGAATGCGTCGGCCTGTGCGGTGAGAATGGTGCCGGTAAATCCACCCTGATGAAGGTGCTGTCGGCGGTCTACCCGTACGGCACCTGGGACGGCGAAATCCTCTGGGACGGGCAGCCGCTCAGGGCCCAGTCGATCAGCGAAACCGAAGCGGCTGGCATCGTGATCATCCATCAGGAATTGACCCTGGTGCCGGACCTGTCGGTGGCCGAGAACATCTTCATGGGCCACGAACTGACCTTGCCGGGTGGGCGCATGAACTACCCGGCGATGATCCACCGTGCCGAAGCCTTGATGCGCGAGCTCAAGGTGCCGGACATGAACGTGGCGCTGCCGGTGTCCCAGTACGGCGGCGGCTACCAGCAACTGGTGGAAATCGCCAAGGCCCTCAACAAGCAGGCGCGCCTGCTGATTCTGGACGAGCCCTCCTCGGCCCTGACCCGCTCGGAAATCGACGTGCTGCTGGACATCATCCGCGGCCTCAAGGCCAAGGGCGTGGCCTGCGTGTACATCTCCCACAAGCTCGATGAAGTGGCGGCGGTGTGCGACACCATTGCGGTGATCCGCGACGGCAAGCACATCGCGACCACCGCCATGGCCGACATGGACATCGCGCAGATCATCACGCAGATGGTCGGCCGCGAGATGAGCAACCTCTACCCCACCGAGCCCCATGAGGTGGGCGAGGTGATTTTCGAAGCGCGCAATGTCACCTGCTATGACGTCGACAACCCCAAGCGCAAACGCGTGGACGATATTTCGTTCGTGCTCAAGCGCGGCGAAATCCTCGGCATCGCCGGTCTTGTGGGTGCCGGGCGCACGGAGCTGGTGTCGGCGCTGTTCGGCGCCTACCCCGGCCGCTACAGCGCCGAGGTGTGGCTGGACGGCCAGATGATCGACACGCGCACACCGCTCAAGTCGATCCGCGCCGGGCTGTGCATGGTGCCCGAAGACCGCAAGCGCCAAGGCATCATTCCCGACCTGGGCGTGGGCCAGAACATCACCCTGGCGGTGCTCGACACCTACGCCCACCTGACCCGCATCGACGCCGAGGCCGAACTGGGCAGCATCGACCAGCAGATCGCGCGCATGCACCTCAAGACTTCCAGCCCGTTCCTGCCGATTACCAGCCTGTCCGGCGGCAATCAGCAAAAGGCGGTGCTGGCGAAAATGCTGATGGCCAGGCCCAAGGTGCTGATCCTCGACGAACCCACGCGCGGGGTGGACGTGGGCGCCAAGTATGAGATCTACAAGCTGATGGGCGCGCTGGCGGCCGAAGGCGTGGCGATCATCATGGTCTCCTCGGAACTGGCCGAAGTGCTCGGCGTGTCCAACCGCGTGCTGGTGATCGGCGACGGCCAGTTGCGTGGCGATTTCATCAATGAGGGCCTCACTCAGGAACAGGTGCTCGCCGCCGCGCTCAGCCAACACAATAACAATCGGAAGACCGCGTAGATGAATCAGCTCAAACAGCTGTTTACCCGCTACAAAATGCTCGCCCTGGTCATCGCCGTGGCGGTGATCTGGCTGTTTTTCAGTTGGCAGACGGAGGGTGGTTTTCTCACGCCGCGCAACCTGTCCAACCTGCTGCGGCAGATGTCGATCACCGGGATCCTCGCATGCGGCATGGTGCTGGTGATCATCAGCGGCGAGATTGATTTGTCGGTGGGTTCGCTGCTCGGATTGCTGGGCGGACTGGCGGCGATCCTGGATGTGGTTTATCACGTGCCGTTGTTGGCCAATCTGAGCCTGGTCGCTTTGTGCGGCTTGATGATCGGGCTGGCCAACGGGTACATGACGGCCTATCTGCGCATCCCGTCGTTTATCGTCGGGCTGGGCGGGATGCTGGCGTTTCGCGGGATTCTGCTGGGGATCACCGGCGGTACGACCATTGCGCCGGTGTCGCCCTCGCTGGTGTACGTGGGCCAGGGGTATTTGCCGCACACGGTGGGCATCGGCCTGGGTGTATTGCTGTTTGCGTTGACCCTGTTCCTCACCTGGAAGCAACGACGCAACCGCGCGCTGCATGGTTTGGCGGCGCATTCACGGGTGCGTGACGCGGTGCGCGTGGTGGTGATTGGCGCCGTGCTGGCGGGGTTCGTCACCACCCTCAACAGCTACGACGGCATCCCCGTGCCGGTGCTGCTGTTGCTGTTGCTGCTCGGCGTATTCAGCTACGTCACCAGCCAGACCGTGTTCGGCCGTCGCGTGTATGCGGTGGGCAGCAACATGGAAGCCACGCGCCTGTCGGGCATCAACGTACAGGCAGTGAAGCTGTGGATCTTCGGCATCATGGGCGTGATGTGCGCCCTCGCCGGCCTGGTCAACACCGCCCGGCTTGCGGCCGGTTCGCCATCGGCGGGCAACATGGGCGAACTGGATGCCATCGCCGCGTGCTTTATCGGCGGGACGTCGATGCGCGGCGGTTCGGGCACGGTGTATGGCGCGTTGCTCGGGGCGCTGGTGATCACCAGCCTGGATAACGGCATGTCGATGCTGGACGTGGACAGTTACTGGCAGATGATCGTGAAGGGCAGCATTCTGGTGCTGGCGGTGTGGGTGGATGTGAGTACGCGGACCGGCCGGCGGTAGAGGCTACGCAAGAACGCAAGAGTTCAAATGTGGGAGCCGGGCTTGCCCGCGATGACGGTGGGTCAGGCAATACCTCTGTGACTGCCCTTCCACCACGGGGCAAGCCCGCGCAGGCCTTAGGGATCTACACAACTTTCAAAGGCTGAAAAATGTCCCCGTAGTGAGCGGGCTTGCCCCGCGCTGGGCTGCGGCCCAAACCAGGCGAATAGGGTTTTTCTGAAACTGCGCGGTGTCTTTATTGGGCGGCTTCGCAGCCCAGCGCGGGGCAAGCCCGCTCACTACAAAGAGGTGTAAATACCTATGCCCCTCCCACATTTGATTGCATTTCAAGGTTGGATCGCAGGGGTTGGTCTGCCCCTTCCCTATTCAAACGCCTGGCGATTCTCTGGCGTGATCAACTTGAACGGCACCCACACCACCGGCGACTCCAGCACCTCGCCGCGTACCAGGCGCAGCGCGGTGTCCACGGCGCCGCTGGCCTGGCCTGCGGCGTCCTGGAATACGCTGACGGCCATCTTGCCCTCGGCCATCAATTTCAAACCGTCCGGCGTGCCGTCGATGCCGCCGACCCAATAGTCCTTGGCCTGCTTGCCGGCTTTTTCCAGCCCCATGATCGCGCCGATCGCCATTTCGTCGTTGTTGGCCGCGACGATCGAAAAGTCGACGCCCTGCTTGACCCAGTCCATGACAATGGTGGCAGCCTGGCTACGCTCCCAGTTGCCGACTTTTTTCTGCACGACTTTCATATCCGGGTATTTGGCGACGACTTTTTCCACGTCTTCGGTGCGCATCAACGAGGACGCGTTGGCCGGGTCGCCCACCAGAATCACCACGTTGCCTTTGTAACCGGCGCGGCGCGCCAGTTCTTCCATCTGCAACGTGCCCGACTCCAGCTCGTTGGAGCCGACAAACGCCGTCTGCGCCGGCCATTTTTCCGGGTTCGGGTTGCGGTTGACGAACACCAGCGGAATCTTCGCGTCCGCGGCCAACTGCATCATCTGCGCCGCGCTTTTGCCGTCCACCATCGCAATGATGATCGCATCCACCTTGGCGTTGACCAGGTTGCGCAATTGACGCATCTGCAAATCGACGCTGTCCTGGCCATTCTCCATGAATATGTCGACGTTCATGACGCCGGCCTGTTGCTGCACGCCGTTGCGCAGCAGGGTCTGGAAGTTATCGTCGTATTTCGCCATGCCCACGCCCAGCAAGGGCGTGGCGGCCTGGGCCAGGCCCGGCACGAACAGCGTCGCACCCAGGGCGAGCATTAACCATGCTTTCATGTTCTGACTCCTGCGGCTCAAACGCTGAAATGGTGGAGCAGCTCGCGCTGCACTTTGGCCATGTTCGACAGCTCTTGGCTGCTGATGGCGGACTGCTCGGCACCGTCTGCCGTCTGCTGGGCTGAATCGTTGATCTGGATGACCATCCGGCTGGTTTCCTGCACCGTGGCACTCTGCTGCTCGGTGGCGGCGGCAATCTGGATGTTCATGTCGCGGATACTGTCGACCGCGTCGCTCATCGACAGCAGCAAATCACCGGCGCCCGAGGCCAGGGACACGCATTGGCTGGACTGCGCCTGGCTTTCGTTCATCACGTGCACCACCGAGTGAATTTTTTGCTGCATGAGCCCGATCATGTCCTGGATCTCGCTGGTCGAGGTCTGGGTACGGCTGGCCAGGGAACGCACTTCATCGGCCACGACCGCAAAACCGCGCCCTTGCTCGCCGGCACGCGCCGCTTCGATTGCTGCGTTGAGGGCAAGCAGGTTGGTTTGTTCGGCAATGGTGCGAATGGCCACCACAATGCCCTCGATGTTCTGTCCGTACTTCTGCAGCTCATCGGTCACTTGCGTGGCTTTGTTCACCTGGTCGGCCTGCTGGCGGATATTGACGATGGTCTCGGCCACGCGCTCCTGCACCTTGTGCGTGAGCTCACTGGTGTCGTCCACGGCCTGGCGGGTGTCCTGCGCACGCCGGGCAACTTCTTCGACCGTGCTTTCCATTTGCGTCATCGCCGAGGCGGCCGATTGCAAGCGGTCCTTCTGCTCGTCCACCACACGGGTGGTCTGCTCGCTGTTCAAGGCGTTATTGCCAGCGGTCACGGCCAGCGCATCGGCCGAGCTGATCAGTTCACGGAAGGTTTTCTGAAGGGCTTTGGTCAGCTCATTCAGGTAACCGCCCAACTCACCGAATTCATCTTTACGGCTGACATCGAAGCTGACCCGCATGTCGCCGGCGGTGAGCGTCTTGAGCACTTCGCGAAACGCCGCCAGCGGGCGCCGCAGGCTGAAGGCGACCCAAGTACCAATCGCCACGGCCGCCAGCACCGCCAGCACACAGGCGATCAACAGCACGCTGCGGCTGGTGCCGATAGTGGCATTGGCGGAATGGCTGGCCTGGTTGGCGACCTCCAGCGATTGGCTGCCGAACTCGGCGATGCGGTCGAGGGTGGCTTTGAGTGCCGCCTCAACCGCATTGCGTTGCTGCTGCACCTGCGCGGCGAGCTTCGCCTCGGCTTGATAGGCCTGGAACAGACCGTCAGCGGCGGTCAGGTCCGTCAGCAGGCGATTGACCATGACGCCGGCGATCCGCCCGACTCGCGGGTCAATCGCCGTCAGCGCCTGGGCCCGGGTGCTGATCACTTCGTCCTGCAGGTTCAGCACGCGCTGCAGTTTATCGATGGCGGGCGTGACGGTATGGGCCGCGAAGCCATCGTAGGATTTGTTGACTTCCAGCAGCAGTTGCTCTGCTGCGGCCACCTGTTGCGGTTCGTTGACGCTGCGTGCATGCGCGATGTAATCACGCAGATAACTGGTCAACTGCATCGCCTGCGCACTGCTGTAACCTTGCAGTTTGCGTGTCAGCGCCAACTGCTGCACATGCTGCAAATGGGAGGTCATCAAGGCCTGCGCCTGTTCGGCGTAGGCCGTGACGTGTTGGCGCTGCTGCGCCAGGTTCGCCCGCAGCGCCTCATGCTCACCGGTGTAGGCAGCGGTGCTGTCGAGCAACTGAGTGAACTGGGCGATGCTTTCGGTAAACGGCCGCTTGCCGTCCTCGATCTGCTTGGGGTCGGTGCTGATCTGAATGGCCAACAACGCCTGGTTGGCGCGCAGGATGTGCACGTAGAGCTCACTGGCGGCCCGGCTCAACGGCGCCGACTGGCCGGTGATGATGGACAAGCGACCGCCGATGGACTGCGTGTTCTGATAGCTGATCCCGGCCATGATCAGCAGCAACAGCACCAACACCGCAAATCCGCCGATCACACGCTGCAATATGGTCATGGCTACCCCTTTTTAATTTTTATTCGTTGTCCTGAGACGACCAGGCGTACACCTCCAAGTTCGGGATCGCTCGGGTGCTAGTGGCTGTATCGGCCCGGTGGGCGGGGACTTGATCAACGCGGTCAAAAAAAGTGGGAGGGAGCTTGCTCCCGATGACGGCAGGTCAGTCGATGTAACTGTCGACTGATCCACCGCTATCGAGGGCAAGCCCCCTCCCACATTTGCAGCATTTTATCTGCTGATAAATGGCCGCCAGACGGTCACTGGTTCAACACGACATCACGCATCGCGGGGATGTACCCGTAGTCATAAGCCTCCTGCACAAACGAACGATCACCCTTCAATACAATCCTGACGGTGGGCGCTTCGGTGCCGCCGATGCGGTAGTCATCGCCCTGGGTGGGCACGCTGTCAATAAACGACGTCACCAGGCCGTTGGGCATCACGCAGTGCGAATACGTCTGGAATGGCTGCGAGGGCGGGTTGCCGAGCACCAGCCCGGAGGCATTCATGGGTGTGTAAGGGCCGAACAGATGATCGCCGACAAACCCATAGACGCCGTCCGGCCCCGTCACGCCGTCGGCGTAGGTGAATTTATGACTGATGGTGAACAGGTAATACTTGCCGTCCTGGAACACATAGTGCGGCCGCTCGGTCTGGTCGTTCACGCCAACGGCGGTCACCAGCGGCGGCAGGATTTCCCAATCGTCACCGCTGAGGTCCTTGGCAACAGCGATGCCGATGCAGCCGACCTGATAGCGCGCCCCGCCCACGTCCTCGTGCCCCGGCGGCACCAGCCCCAGCTCGTTCGGGCCCACTTCGTGAGTGCCGCGCTCACCGGCGACGTTGCCTTCAAAGACCATGTACAGCTTGCCATCCACGGGGTCGATAAATGGGCTGGGATCACGAAAGTTCCAGGTCGCGTTCTGCGCTTCGGTTTGGTAATAGGTGCCGTCGGCGTCGAACAGCGATTTGACCTGGCTAAAGCCTTGCAGCTCCACACCGCTGTCGGAGGTGACCACCCGGCCACGCACCTTGGCAATCGTCGCCCCCGGCGTGACGCAGGTGTAATACAGGTCAATGTCACCGGCATTATTGAGCAGGATCGGTGTACCGGCCCATTCACGGGTGGTCGGCGAAACCCCTTCGGCCATGACACGGCCGCCGAAAATCCAGTCCTTGCCGGTGCGCGAGTACCAGTAGCAGATACGCGCATGGCCATGGCGGTCTTCCCAATCGCGCTTGATGTCGTAGCGGCCATCGGCGTTGATGAACTGTGGATCGTGCGGACGGCGATCGGCGGTGAGTGTGAAGATCACCGACCAGCCGTTGACGGATACCACCGTGCCATCAAGTTCACGCAATGGCATGGTGTCCCAGATAAATACCGTGTCACTCATGACAGGAAAGTCAGGACGCACTAACGGTTGCGTGGTCGTCGGGTCATTCTCATTAACTTTCAGCGCATCGGCCCGAGTCCAACGAGTGGGTGTGTGATTCGCGTGTTTCATGATGATGTCCTTTTACTGACGCTTAAGTGACAAGCGAAGATTGAATAACACATGAACAGCCAGCAACTTTCTGCTGACTGAAAAGAGCAAGCCAGCGTTGGCCTTAACGTGCGGGGCAAGGTTTAACATGGAAGCCTGGCTGTCGCAACGTGAAGAATTATTTAGGTTAAAAAGGCCATCACTGTATTTATATCCTTGATATAAAGACAGTGGCACTTACAATCAACGACAAGCAACTAGAAAGCTAGCTACTCAATTACCAGGCAGCAGGGCTGCGGGCCGGAGCCGTTACTCTTCTGCGCTTAACGGTATTGCGCGCCAAATTAAACCGAGCGCTTAGTTATCAGATTAGTTGCTATCGATATGAAATAAATCGCAGCATATCAAGTCTACGACCCACACTTACCCAGTAGGTATCTACACACTTTTGTAGTGAGCGGGCTTGTCCCGCGCTGGGTGGCGAAGCCGCCCCAATAAATACACCGCGCAGTTTCAGACAAACCCAATTCGCCTGGTTTGGGGCGGCTTCGCAGCCCAGCGCGGGGCAAGCCCGCTCACTACAAGGAGATATGCCAGCCTTGGAAAGTTGTGTAGATACCCAGGGCTATCGCAGGCAAGCCAGCTCCCACCTTGCCCGCATTCCACTGTTGGATCGGCGGGGTTAGTGGCATTTGGTCATGGTTTGTAAAAGGCCAGCAAGGCACATCCCTTTTAATTGCAGGACGTTTCCTAGACAATCCCTGCCGCCTTGTGCCTGCTGGAATCGGTGGCTAGTCTTCGCTCCGTCGCTGGGCTTCAGCGATCGGGTTTAGCAGCCTGGCTTCAATAGGCACACGGTTCACGTCCACTTTTATGGTGGCTGTGCGTGGGGCACCTTCGGGTGCGCTGGTTTCCTATTGACCGGTCTGCTAACCCGCGTACAGCTGCCACCTTCGTTTAGCAGCGTTGGCGGTAGCTCTCATGCTCAATAGGAGTTACACCATGAACAAAGTCCTACCCGACCCACCCCGCGACCCCGCCAAAGACCGCGCCGCCTTCAACCGCGCCATCGACCATTACCTGCCCACCCAAGGCTTTCACACCGTCAACGAAGACCTCAGCTTCGAAGATGCCCTGCTCTACACCGCCAGTTTGCTGGACAGTGCTTCGGCGACTGCGCTGGATTGCGGGGAAAAGTTGGAAAGCCCTGAGCGGGCGAAGATTCTGGCGGTGTGGCATTTGCTGGAGATTGCCAGGACGACGGTGGACCGCTCCATCGAGTGCCTGAAGCCTTCGATAGCCACTGCCTGAAACGCGGTTACCCCTGTGGGAGCGGGCTTGCTCGCGAATGCGGCGTGTCAGCCAGCACATCGGGCGACTGACACTCTGCATTCGTGAGCAAGCCCGCTCCCACCGGGGACCTGCTGTGTTCCTGAGTTATCTGGACACCGGCATCGCAAACTCCGCGCCCTGCTCGATGCTCTCCGACCAGCGCTGCATGATCGATTTCTGTTTGGTGTAGAAGCGCACACCCTCGGTGCCATACGCGTGCATGTCGCCAAACAGGCTCTTCTTCCAGCCACCAAAACCATGCCAGGCCATCGGCACCGGGATGGGCACGTTGATGCCGACCATGCCCACTTCGATGCGGCGTGCAAATTCGCGGGCGATGTTGCCGTCGCGGGTAAAGCAGCTGACGCCGTTGCCGAATTCGTGAGCGTTGACCAGTTTCACCGCTTCGGCGAAGTCGTCCACGCGGACACACGCCAGCACCGGGCCGAAGATTTCTTCGCGGTAGATGCTCATCTCTTGGGTGACGTGATCGAACAGGGTCGCGCCGAGCCAGAAGCCGTTTTCCAGGCCCGCTTCGGTGGGCACGTAATCGCGCCCGTCGAGCAGCAGTTGCGCGCCGGCCTGCACGCCTTGTTCGATGTAGCCGCGGATGCGTTCCAGCGCGGCGCGGGACACGATCGGGCCCATTTCGGCCTTCAAATCGCGGCCGTCGGTGATGCGCAGTTGCCGGGCTCGCTCGGTCAAGGCGGCGATGACTTTGTCACCCACGTCGCCCACCAGCACGGCGACCGAGATGGCCATGCAGCGCTCGCCGGCGCTGCCGTACGCCGCGCCCATCAGTGCGTCGACGGTTTTTTCGATATCGGCGTCGGGCATCACCACCATGTGGTTTTTTGCACCGCCCAGGCCTTGCACGCGCTTGCCGTTGCGCGCGCCGGTTTCGTAGATGTACTGGGCAATCGGCGTGGAACCGACGAAGCTCACGGCCTTGACGTCCGGGTGTTCGATCAGCGCGTCTACCGATTCCTTGTCGCCCTGCACCACGTTGAACACACCTTTGGGCAGGCCGGCTTCACGCAGCAGCTCGGCCATGAACAGCGAGGCGCTCGGGTCGGTCGGGCTTGGCTTGAGGATGAAGGTGTTGCCCGCTGCGATGGCGATCGGGTACATCCACATCGGCACCATCACCGGGAAGTTGAACGGCGTGACGCCGGCCACAACCCCCAGCGGCTGGCGCAGGGTCCAGTTGTCCATGCCACGGGAAACCTGGTCGGAATACTCGCCCTTGAGCAGGTTGGGAATGCCGCAGGCGAATTCGAGGATGTCGATGCCGCGGTCGACTTCGCCTTGGGCATCGGTAAAGACCTTGCCGTGCTCGGCGACGATAATGCGCGCCAGATCGTCCTTACGTTCACGCAGCAGGTGCAGGTATTCGAACAGCACGCGGGCGCGGCGAATCGGCGGCGTGTCCGCCCAACCGGCGAAAGCGGCCTGGGCAGCGGCAACGGCTTCGGCCACGGTCTGGCGGCTGGCCAGGGCGACGCGGCCGGTCTTTTCGCCGGTGGCCGGGTTGTAGACGTCCTGATAGCGATCGTCGCGGGACACGCGCTGGTCGTTGATGTAGTGCTCGATGGTGGTGGTCATGGCAGTCGATCCAGGTGGGTAGCGTTGGAGTACACCTTAGGCTTTCGCTTTGTTCCAAACCAGAGCAGAATCCAGAACTTATTGTCCACATTGGCGAACAATTAACCCATGGAAAAGACTGAGATCGAAGGGCTGTGGACCCACATCCACTGGCTGTCGGTGCTGGAGGAACATGGCACCTACACCGCTGCCGCCGCCCGCCTGGGCGTGAGCAAGTCCGCCGTCAGCCAGCGTATTTCCGACCTGGAAAAGGCCACCGGCACACGACTGGTCACGCGCACCACGCGCAGCGTGCGGCTGACCGAGGCGGGGCTGTCGCTGACCCGTGAAGTGCGCAGCGCCTATGCACAGATCGCGCGCGGTTTCTCGTCGGTGCGCGACTCGGTCGGCGAGATCCGCGGGCTGGTGCGCCTCACCGCACCGGTGGCATTCGCCCGTCAGCAACTGGTGCCGCACCTGTCGGCATTCTTGCAGCAGTACCCGCAAGTGCGTATCCAGCTGGATGTATCGGACGCCCTGAGTTCACTGGCCGCCGAGGGCTACGACCTGGCGGTGCGGCATGGCTTCCAGGTGCCCGAAACCCATGTGGCGTGGAAACTGTGCGATACCGGCTCGGTGCTGGTCGCCACCCAGGACTACCTGCAACGTCACGGCGAACCGCGTGAACCCGGGGACCTGTCCTCGCATAACTGCCTGTTCTATCCTCGCGGCACCGATCAGCCCGCCTGGACCTTCGAGCGCGGCAGCAAACACGTCGAACGCCTCACCGTGCCCATCGCCGGCAGCTTTGCCACCAATAACAGCGAAGCCTTGCGTGACGCCGCGCTCAGTCACTTGGGCATCGCCCTGCTCCCGGACTTCAGCGCACACGCCGCCCTGGCCGGCGGCACGCTGGTACAGGTGCTCAAGGGCTGGACGCTCAAGGGCGCGTTTGCCGATGAGATCTACTTGATAAGGCCTTACTCGCCGCATGTGCCGAAGTCGGTCAGTGCGTTGGTCAGCTATTTGAAGGACAAATTGTCGGGTGGGTTTCGGTTCGTGCCCTGACCCAGCCTCACTCCACCCGCCGATCCCCCCGCTCAGTACCCACGACTTTTTTGCACAACGCTCCTGTGTTTTTGAGCGTTCTGCTCTGATTTATGCGTGCCTATACTCGGTCCAGCCTCTCGGTTGCAGCCGAGGGCCAGTCCCCACAACAATAATCAAGGACAGCCACCATGACCCAGCCCTTCCTGGCCGCTCGGGATTTTCTGCTCGCTCACCGAACCGACTACGCCACCGCCGTACGGGATTTTCGCTGGCCGCAACTGGACGAATTCAACTGGGCCCTGGACTATTTCGACGCCATGGCCGAGGGCAATGCGGCCAATGCGCTGTGGATCGTCGAGGAAGACGGCAGCGAGCAGCGCTACAGCTTCCAGCAACTGGCCGCGCGCTCCAACCAGGTGGCCAACCACCTGCGCGCCCTTGGAGTACGTCGCGGTGATCGCGTGCTGTTGATGCTCGGCAACGATGTGGCGCTGTGGGAAACCATGTTGGCGGCGTTCAAGCTCGGCGCCGTGGTGATCCCCGCCACGGCCCTGCTGAATGCCGATGACCTGCGCGACCGCATCGAGCGCGGGCAGGTTCGCCACTGGGTGGTGGGCGAGGCGCATGTGCATAAATTCGCCGGGCTGGCCCACGGTTGCAGCCGTATCTGCGTGGGCTCGGCGCCTGCCGGCTGGGTCGCGCACAGTGCCGCTTATGAACACAACGAGCAGTTCGACGCCGAAGGCCGCACCCTGGCCACCGATCCGATGCTGCTGTACTTCACCTCCGGCACCACGTCCAAGCCAAAAATGGTGCTGCACAGCCACCAGAGCTACCCGGTGGGCCACCTGTCGACGATGTACTGGATCGGCCTGCAACCGGGCGATCTGCACTTGAATATCTCGTCACCGGGCTGGGCCAAGCATGCATGGAGTTGCCTGTTCGCGCCGTGGAATGCCGGCGCGTGCATCTTTATTCATAACATTGCGCGGTTCAGCGCACCGGCCCTGCTCGCGGCGTTGGAACGTTACCGCGTGACCAGCCTGTGCGCGCCGCCCACTGTGTGGCGCATGCTGATTCAGGAAGACCTGGCCAGCTACAAACCGCGCCTGAGCCTGCGCGAACTGGTCGGCGCCGGCGAGCCGCTGAACCCCGAAATCATCGAGCAGATCCAACAGGCCTGGGGCTTGCCGCTGCGCGATGGTTTCGGCCAATCGGAAACCACGGCCCTGGTGGGCAACACCCCGGGCCAAGTGCTCAAACCAGGCTCCATGGGCCGCCCGCTACCGGGTTACCAGGTCGCGCTGCTCGATGCCGAGGGCATTCCAAGCAGCGAAGGCGAAGTCGCCCTGCCCCTGGACGTGCGCCCGCTGGGCCTGATGCTCGGCTACGAAGACAGCCCGGAAAAAACCGCCGAAGTCATGCGTGACGGCTACTACCGTACCGGCGACACCGCGCAGATCGATGCCGACGGCTATATCACGTTCGTGGGCCGCGCCGACGATGTGTTCAAGGCGTCCGATTACCGCATCAGCCCGTTCGAGCTGGAAAGTGCCTTGATCGAACACCCGGCGGTCATGGAAGTGGCCGTGGTGCCCAGCCCTGATCCTGTACGCCTGGCCGTGCCCAAGGCGTTTCTGATCCTGGCCCATGACACAGCGGGCAGCGCCGAGCTGGCCCGGCATATCCTGGCCTTTGCCCGCGAACACCTGGCGCCCTACCAGCGGGTGCGACGTATCGAGTTCGTCACCGAGCTGCCCAAGACCATTTCCGGGAAGATTCGCCGCGTCGAGCTGCGCCAGATGGAGGTGCTGCGTCGCCAAAGTGACACGCGCGGCGAGCAGGAGCACTTCGAGGAAGATTTCGCCTAAAAAAGCCCGGTGATACACGCGGATGCGTCACCGGGCAAAGCGAAGCGACCAAGCTTCAGAAACGCGGTTTGACGGTCTTCCAGTCCGGCTGGTAACGCTGCATCTGTTTCACATCGTCGCGCTGGCGGATGCCGCAGCTGAGGTACTGGTCATGCAGCTTGCCCAGTTGATCAGGGTCAAGTTCCAGGCCCAGGCCCGGCGCGCGAGTGATGGTCACGCAGCCGTCGACGATGGGCAGCTTGCCGCCCTTGATTACTTCCTCGTCCGGCTCCTGCCAGGGGTAATGGGTGTCGCAGGCGTAATCGAGGTTGGGCACCGACGCGGCCACGTGGGCCATCGCCATCAGGCTGATGCCCAGGTGTGAGTTGGAGTGCATCGACACGCCCAGGCCGAAGGTATGGCACATTTTCGCCAGAACCTGGGTATCGCGCAGGCCGCCCCAGTAGTGGTGGTCGGCAAGCACGATCTGCACGCTGCCCAGCGCTACGCTGCGGCGGAACTCGTCGAAATCGGTGACCACCATGTTGGTCGCCAGGGGCAAGCCGGTGCGTTTGTGCAACTCGGCCATGCCTTCCAGGCCAGGGGTCGGGTCTTCGTAATATTGCAGGTCGTCGCCGAGCAGTTCGGCCATGCGAATCGAGGTCTCCAGGGACCAATTGCCATTCGGGTCAATGCGCAGCGGCACACCGGGGAAGGCCTTTTTCAGCGCCTTGATGCAGCGCACTTCATGTTCCGGCTCCAGAGCGCCGGCCTTGAGCTTGATGCTCTTGAAGCCGTAGGTGTCGATCATGCGCCGCGCCTGGGCGACGATCTGTTGTTCATTGAGCGCTTCGCCCCAACTGTCGGCCTTGTAGGGCGAATCGATGTGTTCGGCGTACTTGAAGAACAGGTAGGCGCTGAACGGGATCCGGTCGCGGATCGCGCCGCCGAGCAGGTCCACCAGCGGCACATTCAGGGAGTGCGCCTGCAGGTCGAGCAGCGCCACTTCGAACGCCGAGTAAGCGTTGCTCACGGCCTTGCTGGCATGGGAGCCCGGCGCCAGTTCCGCGCCACTGAGGCTCGCGGGTTTATGCGCGGCCACCGTGGCCTGGACGATCGCGCGCAGCCCGTTAAGGTTGAAGGGGTCGAGGCCGATCAGTTGCGGCTGCACCTGTTGCTGGATCGCCAGCGCCGGGGCATCGCCGTAGCTTTCGCCGAGGCCGATGTAGCCGGTATCGCTCTCGACCTCGATGATCGAGCGCAGGGCAAAGGCTTCGTGGATGCCGCTGGCGTTGAGCAGCGGCGGGTCGCGAAAGGCAATGGGCGTGACGGTCACGCGGACGATTTTCAAGAGGCGGCTCCTTGTGGGCCTGAACGCAGGGCGTGTGGGTGAGCAGTCGGTGTAGACGTGGGCGGCACGCTGCCCCGTGGCGAGGTGCGCGCAAAAAACACCACCACCGCCGCCAGCAGCGATGTGGCGGCCAGGCCGTATAACCCGCCTTCGATGGAGCCGGTGGTCTGCTCCAGCAAGCCGAAGGTGGTGGGCGCGACGAAGCCTCCCAGGTTGCCGACCGAATTGATCAGGGCAATCACCGCCGCAGCAATGCGCGCATCCAGGTAACCCTGGGGGATCGGCCAGAACAAGGCAGACGCCGCCTTGAAGCCAATCGCCGCGAAACAGATGGCGACAAAGGCAAACACCGGCCCGCCGGTGGTGGACATGAACATGCCGAAGGCGGCGATCACCAGCATCAGCGCCACCCACGCCTGCTGGTGTTTCCATTTGCTGGCCAGGGCGGCGAAAACGTACATGGCGACGATGGAAATCAACCAGGGAATCGAGTTGAACAGGCCGACCTGGAAGTCGCCCAGGTTGCCCATTTTCTTGATCATGCTGGGCAGCCAGAAGGTCGCGCCGTAGATGGTCAGGGCGATGGAAAAGTAGATAAAGCAGAACAGTGCGATCTGCCTGTCGGCGAGCAACTTGAACATCGACGGCCGCACGGTCTGCGCCGCTTCACGCGCTTGTTGTTCCGCCTCGATAGCGCTTACCAGTGCATGTTTTTCCTCCGCGCTGAGCCACTTCGCCTGATGCGGATGGGATTGCAGCCAGAACCACACAAAGCCGCAGAGCACGATCGAAGCAAAACCTTCGATCAGGAACATCCACTGCCAGCCATGCAGACTCAAGCCGTTAATGTGCAGCAACGCCCCAGACACCGGCCCGGCCAGCACCGAGGCAATCGCTGAACCACTGAGGAAAATCGCCATCGCCTTGCCGCGCTCGGAGGCCGGCAGCCACTGGGTGAAGTAATAGATGACACCTGGGAAAAACCCGGCTTCGGCGGCACCGAGAACAAAACGCAGGATATAGAAGCTGGTTTCACCCTTGACGAAGGCCATGGCCATCGCCGCCGCGCCCCAGGTGAACATGATGCGCGTCAGCCAGGCCCGTGCGCCGTAGCGTTGCAGCAGCAGGTTGGACGGCACTTCGAAGATCGCGTAGCCAATGAAAAACAACCCGGCGCCCAGGCCATAGGCCGCCGCGCCAATGCCCAGGTCGATTTCCAGGTGACTGCGCACAAAGCCGATGTTGACCCGGTCGATGTAGTTAACGATGAACATCACCACAAACAACGGCAGGACATGACGCTTGACCTTGGCGGCGGCGCGGGCAAGCACGTTCGGGTCCGGCGGATTCTGGAGGGTATCCAAGGGGTGACTCCCATTGATTGTTTTTTTAGGGGCGAGTCGATGATGGACGCCAGGTATTGTTCCCGTCTAATCTAACTTGGCATTCGATTGATACCGGAATTAGATCAATGTTCGAGCTGACTCAACTGCGCTGCTTCACCACCGTGGCCACCGAGCTGAATTTTCGGCGGGCGGCCGAACGGCTGAACATGACCCAGCCGCCGCTCAGCCGGCAGATCCAATTGCTTGAACATCATCTCGGCGTCGAGCTGTTCACCCGCACCACCCGCAGCGTGGCCCTCACCGCCGCCGGCCGTGCGTTTTTTATCGAAGCGCAGAACCTGTTGGAGCGCGCCCAGCAAGCGGCGGTGACTGCGCGGCGCTTCGCCGAGGGCGACATCGGCACGGTGAATATCAGCTTTGTCGGCAGCGCGGTGTATGAGTTTTTGCCCAGGGTGATCGCCGAGGCGCGACTCAAGCAACCCCACGTCAAGATCGACCTGTCTGAAATGAACACCTACCAGCAATACGAAGCCCTGCGCGCCCGTCGCATCGACCTGGGCATCGTCCGCGCACCGCTGCTGGAACCGGGTTATGCCACCGAATGCCTGGTGCGCGAGCCCTTTGTGCTGGCCGTACCGAGCAGTCATCGACTGGCCAACGCCGAGAGCGTCAGCGTGCAGGACCTGGACGCCCAACCGTTCCTGATGTACGCGCACTCGGCGTACCCGCCGTTCAACGAACTGCTCACCGGCCTGCTGCGCTCGGCCCGCGTCGCGCCGGAGTACGTGCAATGGCTGGGCTCATCCCTGACCATTCTGGCGCTGGTCAACGCCGGCATGGGCCTGGCGCTGGTACCGCGTTGCGCCAGCAGCGTGGTGTTCAAGAACGTGGTGTTTCGGGATATCGATTTGGGTGAAGGGGCGCAGAGCGAACTGCATTTGATCTGGCGCGAGAATAATGACAACCCGGCGTTTGCCATGCTGCTTGAGGGCATTCGCAATGCCGTGCGCTTGGGGTGGGGCTGACTGGCGGTTCTGGGGTGGGGTTGGGGTTGGGGTTGAGCTGGTTGCCGTGGCGGCCTTT
>NZ_JAHSTY010000003.1 GCF_019145355.1 Pseudomonas azadiae
GGCTCGGTGTGCCCTCACTCCGGCTTGAATCCGTGGGCCGCCGTCATGGGCCATCCTTGGCCCAGGACGGCTAACCCGGCGTCCTGCCGGGTTACCCACGGATTCAAGCCTGCGTTCGGCCAGCGTGGTTAACGGGGCGCCTGAGATCAAGATCAAAAGCCAGATCAAGAGCAGATCAAGATCAGGTTAAGTGGCACTCCACCGATCTGCTTTCCTGTGGGAGCTGGCTTGCCTGCGATGCAGTCACCTCGATACAGCAGGCACACCGAGTTGATGTTATCGCAGGCAAGCCAGCTCCCACATTTGAACTGAGATCGACATACCAAACCGGTCGGCTCTAAGGCCGCCGCGCTTTGGCTTTTGATCTGGGATCGCCCCGTCAAACACGCTGGCCGAACGCAGGCTTTGGAGCGTGGGTAACCCGGCAGGACGCCGGGTTAGCCGCGCTGGGCCAAGGATGGCCCATCGCCGCGGCCCACGCTCCAAAGCCGGAGTGAGGGCATGCCGAGCCTAGGCGAGGCACCGAGTGTTGGGGCGAGGACCTTTTGCTTACTTTTGGGTCCTTCCAAAAGTGAGCCGCCGTAAGGGCGGAACCCTAAGCCGCCGTGACCGCAGGAATGGATATGTACGCGGTCAAACCCAACTACAGGGTCGGCCCGAAGGCCGCCACGGGAGCAAGCTCCCTCGCCACATTTAAAGCCTAAAGCCCACGCTCAGCCTTGGTCTGCGCCACCTTATCGCGCAGATACACCGGCGCTGCCTGGTCCGCGGGAATCGCCTCCCCGCGCTCAAACGCAAACCGCGCCAACGCCAATAGGTCTTCAGCATGGGGTAGCATCCCAGCATCCTTACCAACCAACTGCACACCGATCCGCTCGCCATAACCCCAACCAGTACCAGCACCAAACCACTCGCCGCCGACATCCAACGGCAACACGGACGATTCCGGTGGCTGCACCGCTTCTACGCCGACAAGGCGCATCTCCCCGGCCGTTTCGCGATAGCAGCCCCAATAAACCTCATCCATGCGCGCATCGATCGCCGCCGCCACCTGGGAAGCACCGTGCTCCCGCAACGCGCGCTGGGCCAGCACGGCCAGGTTGGACACCGGCAATACCGGGCGCTCCAGTGCAAACGCCAGGCCTTGCACCACGCCGATGGCGATGCGCACGCCGGTAAACGCACCCGGCCCACGGCCGAAGGCGATGGCATCGACCGCAGCCAGCGTAATGCCTGCGTCCTCAAGCAATTGCTTGATCATCGGCAACAGCTTCTGCGCGTGCAGGCGCGGGATCACCTCGTAGTGGCTCGTGACCTTGCCGTTGTGCAGCAGGGCTACGGAGCAAGCTTCAGTCGCGGTGTCCAGGGCCAGCAGGGTGCTCATCGGTGTCGGTGTCCAAGTCAAAAAAGTGCGCCAGTATAAACAACAACGGCCCGCAAGCGGGCCGTTATCCGTGAAGCCGGTCGTGCGGTCAGCTCAGTGCTTGCAGCACTTTGGCCGTGATCGCTTCAACCGAGCCGACGCCAGGAATATGGCTGTACTTCGGCTTGCCCTGGGCGGCGGACAGCTTCTGGTAGAAGTCCACCAACGGCTTGGTCTGGGAGTGGTAGACCGACAGGCGATGACGCACGGTTTCTTCCGTGTCGTCTTTACGCTGCACCAGGTCTTCACCGGTGACATCGTCCTTGCCTTCAACCTTTGGCGGGTTGTAGACGAGGTGATACACGCGGCCCGAACCTTCGTGAACGCGACGACCGGCGATGCGCTGCACGATCTCTTCATCTTCAACGGCGATTTCAACCACGGCATCCAGCTCGACGCCGGCCTTTACCAGGGCTTCAGCCTGGGGAATGGTGCGCGGGAAGCCGTCGAACAGGAAACCGTTCTTGCAGTCTTCCTGGCTGATACGTTCCTTGACCAGGTTGATGATCAGGTCATCGGAAACCAGGCCGCCGCTGTCCATCACACTCTTGGCGATCAGGCCCAGCTCGGTGCCGGCCTTGACGGCCGCGCGCAGCATGTCGCCGGTGGAGATTTGTGGAATGCCGAATTTTTCAGTGATGAACTTTGCCTGAGTACCTTTACCGGCCCCGGGAGCTCCCAGCAGAATGACGCGCATTGATGTGCTCCTCAATTTTTTATAGAGATGACGCTCGGATTCGCCGCATGGGGCCAATCTCGTAAAATATGGCGTGTAAAAATATGGGTCCAGGCCGCCCAAACGGCCAAAGGCTGATCAAGATACACAGCGGGCCCTATCCATACAAGCCGCCAAAAGTCGCAGGAACCTGCGCCGCACATGCCTCATAGGTAGGGTGTGCCTGGGTGCAACCCGACCCGTCAAACGACGGCCGCCCATTTCAGGGCGGCCGTCGCGGTTTATCCGCAAGCTGTTGAGAACACGCAAAAAACCTCAGCCGGTGTTACGCAAACCGGCGGCAATACCGGCCACCGACACCAGCAGCGCCTGTTCCAGAGGGCTGTCCTGCGCCGCTTCCTGCTGGCGCGAGCGCGCCAGCAACTCGGCCTGCAGCAAGTGCAAGGGGTCGAGGTAGGTGTTGCGCAAGCGGATGAACTCCAGGGTGTCCGGGCTATGCGCCAGCAGTTGCGACTGGCCCGTCAGGCCAAGCACCACGCCGCACGCCTGCGACAATAGGTCGCGCAAGTGGGCACCCAAAGGCAGCAGGTCCGGCTGCACCAGGCGCTCGTCATACAGGCGGGCGATATCGGCATCGGCCTTGGCCAGCACCATTTCCAGCATATCGATGCGGGTGCGGAAGAACGGCCACTGCTCGCGCATCTGCCCCAGCAGTTCGCCTTCGCCGCGCTCCAGGGCCTTGCTCAGCGCCGCCTCCCAACCAAGCCAGGCCGGCAGCATCAGGCGGGTCTGGGTCCAGCCGAAGATCCATGGGATCGCGCGCAGGCTTTCAATCCCACCCGCACGGCGCTTGGCCGGCCGGCTGCCCAACGGCAACCGGCCCAGCTCCTGTTCCGGGGTGGACTGGCGGAAATACTCGACGAATTGCGGATTTTCCCGCACCACCGCGCGATACGCGCTCACACCGTCAGCCGCCAATTCGTCCATCAAATGGCGCCAGGCCGGCTCCGGAGGGGGTGGCGGCAACAGCGTCGCCTCCAGTACCGCCGCCAGATAGAGGTTGAGGTTCTGCTCGGCGATATCCGGCAGGCCGAACTTGAAGCGGATCATTTCACCCTGCTCGGTGGTACGGAAACGCCCCGCCACCGAACCCGGCGGTTGCGACAGAATCGCCGCGTGGGCCGGACCGCCGCCACGCCCAACCGTGCCGCCACGACCGTGAAACAACAGCAATTCCACTTGTTGTTCGCGGCAGATATCCACCAACCGTTCCTGCGCGCGGTATTGCGCCCAGGCCGCAGCGGTGGTGCCGGCGTCCTTGGCCGAGTCCGAGTAGCCGATCATCACTTCCTGCGGGCCTTGCAAACGCGTGCGATAACCCGGCAGCAGCAATAACTGCTCGATCACCGGGCCGGCGTTATCCAAGTCGGCCAGGGTTTCGAACAGCGGCACTACGCGCATCGGCCGCTGCACGCCCGACTCTTTAAGCAGCAGTTGCACCGCCAGCACGTCCGACGCAGCGCCAGCCATGGAGATGACATACGAGCCCAAGGACGCGGCGGGTGCGGCGGCAATTTCCTTACAGGTGTTAAGCACCTCGGCCGTGTCGGCAGACGGTTTGAAATACTCCGGCAACAGGGGGCGACGGTTAGCCAGTTCCTTCATGAGGAAGCTGATACGCGTCTCTTCGTCCCAGTCTTCATAGCGCCCCAGCCCGAGATAATCGGTGATCTCGGTCATGGCCGCCGAGTGGCGACTTGAGTCCTGGCGCACATCCAGCCGCACCAGGAACAATCCGAAGGTCACTGCCCGGCGCAGGCAGTCAAGCAGCGGGCCATCGGCGATCACGCCCATGCCGCACTCATGCAGCGACTGGTAGCACAACTGCAGCGGCTCCAGCAGGTCGCGGTTGTCCTGCAACACCTCGGCCGGCGCCGGTGCGCTGCTGCTCAACGCGCTATGGGCCCACTGGCGCGTGGCGCGCAGGCGCTCGCGCAATTGCTTGAGCACGGCGCGATAAGGCTCGACGTTGTCGCCGACCTTGGCCTGCAAGGCCGGGCTGGCTTGCTGCATCGACAATTCGGCGGCCAGTTGGTCAACGTCGCGCAGGTACAGGTCGGCGGCCATCCAGCGTGCCAGCAGCAATACTTCGCGGGTGACCGGCGCGGTCACATTCGGGTTGCCGTCACGGTCGCCGCCCATCCACGACGCAAAGCGAATGGGCGCGGCTTCCAAGGGCAAGCGCAGGCCGGTTGCGGCGTGCAACGCCTGGTCAGCCTTGCGCAGGTAATTGGGGATGGCGTGCCACAGCGAATGCTCAATCACCGCAAAGCCCCACTTGGCCTCGTCCACCGGGGTGGGCCGGGTGCGGCGAATTTCTTCGGTGTGCCAGGCTTCGGCGATCAAGCGTTGCAGGCGCTGGCGGATCTGCTCGCGCTCGGCGCTCGTGAGGTCGCGATGATCCTGCAGCGCCAGTTGTGCGGCGATGGCATCGTACTTCTGGATCAGGGTGCGGCGCGCCACTTCGGTGGGGTGTGCAGTAAGGACCAGTTCGATCTCCAGACGCCCCAGTTGCCGGGCCAGGGACTCGTTGCTGTGGCCTTCGCTTTGCAGGCGCGCCAGCAGTTCCGGCAATACCCGCGATTCGAACGGCGCGGGTTGCGACTCGTCGCGCCGGTGAATCAGCTGGTACTGCTCGGCGATATTCGCCAGGTTGAGGAACTGGTTGAACGCCCGGGCGACCGGCAGCAGTTCCTGTTCCTGCAACTGGTTCAGGCGGGTACTCAGTTCATCGCCGGCTGTTTTCTCGGAAATGGCTCCGTGGCGATCCGCCTTGGCGCCTTTGCGGATTTGCTCGATCTTGTCGAGGAAATCATCGCCGTACTGCTCTCGAATGGTATTGCCCAACAGCTCACCCAGCAGGTGAACGTCCTCACGCAAGCGTGCATCGATATCACTCATCAGCCAATCTCCAGCCAGAAATCCGGGACGCGCAGGTTTGCCAGAGTGCCGCCAGCGCTCATTTATGACAAGACTTTAAACCTTGTCGGTTGCAGCGAGTCTGATGACTTAAGCCGCCCGTGTTCATCCATGCGAGCGACGGGTCACTCATCACCGCCTGCCTTCGCGGGCTTTACTGAGGTTGCCATGAAAATCCGAGAACTGGCCCAGCATTGGGAAGAGAACGCCAAGGGTCGCCTGACCAAAACCGAGTACGCGATCCATCTGGACGTGGAGTCCGCCGCAAGGCTGGCGGCTATCGCCGAGATGTACCCCAAGCGCCACCCCGAAGAATTGCTCGGCGAGCTGATCGGCGCCGCCCTCGAAGAGCTCGAGGCCAGCTTTCCCTACATCAAGGGCCAGCAAGTCATTGCCACCGATGAAGAAGGCGATCCGCTGTATGAAGACGTCGGCCCTACGCCACGCTTCCTCAGCTTGTCTGGCCGCTATCTGAACGACTTGTCGGCTACTTCCGACGAGCAGAAACACTGATCCTCTCGTGCAACCTTCCCTGTATTCCGGGCCTCCAGTGGGCCCTGAGTACCGCTGCGCAAGGCAGAAGTTCCAATTTCTTACCCTGACCAATCAGTCAAAATATTTTTTCAGGCAAATCGCCACCTCCGCTGAACTTTTGAAAAAAGCCTCCGGTCACAGCCAGTAAGCCATCACTTGGAACGGCCGTTTTAAAAGGCACTTGTAGCTTTATTGCCAGGGCCGCAGCCGCATTCCGGTGACATGGATTTAAATGTTTTTCAGGAGTTATCCAATGGAGTTGAAGACGATGAAGACCAGCACTGCCAAATCCTCGTTTAATCACCTGCGCGGGCTTAAATTGGCCGCGCTGGCAATCGGCACCAGCTTCGTCCTGGCGGGCTGCGCCGGCAACCCTCCGACCGAGCAGTACGCGGTTACCCAGTCTGCGGTGAACAGCGCCGTCAGCGCCGGCGGCACCGAGTACGCCGCTGTTGAAATGAAGTCGGCCCAGGACAAGCTCAAGCAAGCCGAGATTGCCATGCACGACAAGAACTACGACGAAGCCCGCCGCCTGGCTGAACAAGCCGAGTGGGACGCTCGCGTCGCAGAGCGCAAGTCCCAGGCCGCCAAGGCTGAACAGGCCGTGAAGGATTCTCAGAAGGCTGTTGACGAGCTGCGTAAGGAAGGCATGCGCCCGGCTGCTATCCAGCAGAAGTAAGACGCTTGCTGTGACCGAACCGCACCTGATATCGAATTGAAAGGACGACACGACTATGCGTAAACAATTGATGATCCCTGCCCTGCTGGCGATGAGCGTTGCACTGGCGGCTTGCTCCACCCCGCCGAACGCGAACCTGGAAAACGCACGGACCAACTTCTCGGCCCTGCAGACCAACCCGCAGGCCACCAAGCTGGCGGCGCTGGAAACCAAGGACGCCAGCGAATGGCTGGACAAGGCTGACAAGGCCTACCGCGATAAAGAAGACGAGAAGAAAGTCGACCAGTTGGCCTACCTGACCAACCAACGCGTTGAAGTGGCCAAAGACACCATCGTGCTGCGCGAATCCGAAGCCAAGCTGAAGAACGCCGGCGACGAACGCGCCCGCGCATTGCTGGACGCTCGCGATGCGCAAATCAAGCAACTGCAGGACAGCCTGAACGCCAAGCAAACCGATCGCGGCACCCTGGTGACCTTCGGTGACGTGCTGTTCGCCACCAACAAGTCCGATCTGAAATCCAGCGGCCTGGTCAACATCACCAAGCTGGCCCAGTTCCTGCGCGACAACCCTGACCGTAAGGTGATCGTCGAAGGCTACACCGACAGCACCGGATCCGACTCGTACAACCAGAGCCTGTCGGAGCGTCGTGCCGCTTCGGTACAACGTGCACTGGCTCAACAAGGCGTGGACATCTCGCGTATCGTGACCCAGGGTTATGGCAAGGAATACCCGGTTGCCGACAACACCAGCGTGTCGGGCCGTGCCATGAACCGTCGTGTCGAAGTGACCATTTCCAACGACAACCAGCCGGTCAAGCCACGTTCGTCGATGGCGAACTGATTGATTGAAGCGGGATAGGAAAAACCCACCTTACGGTGGGTTTTTTTACGGCTTGTCTAACTCAATCGTACGCGCCGTGTGGTAGTCCGGCATGTTTATCTTCGAACTATAACTACTCTCTGACGGCGTGTGCGCCTGCTGCTGATCCTTTTTCTGCTTGACGTAGCTGCGCTCCAGCGCCTCATGCGTCCTGACCATGTTCAACATATTGCGTATCGCAACATTATCTATCGCCACTTTGTCGGCCCCGCTCGGTATAAATCACAACGCTATCTGTGGCTCCTGACACAAAACGGTTCCAGCTTTCCGACACTCGGCGTCCTATTGCTGAAGTTGCGGTGTCTCCTGCCCCATGCAACGCACCGCCTGCTTCTTGTTGTTCACCAGCACGCCACTGAGGCCTTTCTGCTCGGTATCAAACATCACCAGCACGCCATCAACGCACTGTGCCACTTGCGCGGCAGGCGTCACGGAGATCTTGTAGTCCTCGCCGGGCACGGTCTTGAGCATAGTGAAATCGCTGAGCAGCAGCGCATCTTCCGGTTTGGCAAAGTGCAGGTAACCATAGAACCACAGGCAACCGACGGTACCGATGATGGTGCCAATGCCGGTGAGGATCAGCGGGATCATGTTGCGTTCTTCGCTCATTGCGGGCTCTCTGGGGAATCAGGTTTGGGAGTGGGGTAGTTCGGAATTTCGCCCAGCCGGCGCAGGCCGTTGAAGTGCTGTGGGTCATCCAGGTAGCGCAGCATCACGGTTTGCCAGGTCTTGTCGGCAAAGGTCTGCACATGGCCACCGCGGGTCAATTGCAATACCCGAGGCGGCGGCGCGGCCTGATACAGGCGGATGCCGTTGTTCACAGGCACGATCGGGTCGTCCAGACTGTGAAACAGCAGCTTCGGCACGCCCGTCAGCCGTGGCATGGCGGCGATTGCACTGTCGCCGTCCGGTACCAGCCAGGACAGCGGCACCTGGAACGGCCATGTTAACCATGAGGTGCTCAGGGCGAATTGTCCTACGTCACGATAACTGGCAGGCACACCGTCCAGCACCAGGGCCTTGAGCCGTGATTGCCGCTCCGGGTGGGCTGCCAGGTAGTGCACCGCCAGCGCGCCGCCCAGGCTCTGGCCCAGCACGATCAGCGGCTGCCCCTGAGTTTCGGGCGCCTCGTCGATCCAGCTGAATGCGGCATCCACATCCTGATACACCGCAGGTAACGAGGGCTTGCCTTGGGACAAGCCGTAACCGCGATAGTCGAGCAGCAGCACTTGGTAACCCTGCTCGGGCAACCACCAGCTACCGCCCAGGTGCCAGGCCAGGTTGCCGCCGTTGCCGTGCAGGTGCAGCACCGTGCCCTTGAGCGCAACGCCGGGCTTGGCCGGCAGCCACCAGGCGTGGAGCTTGACGCCGTCGGCGGTGATCAGGGTGACGTCGCGGTACTCCAGGTGCGCTTTTTCCGGCGTGAACGGCAGACCCGGTTCGGGGTAGAACAGCAGCGAGCTGCAGCCGTTCAGGGTGAGTAGCAGGCATAGAATGCCGAGGATTCTCATCCGTTGAAACCTCGTGAATGGGTTGGAAATCAATCTACAAGCCAGTAAATATCCAATGTGGGAGCTGGCTTGCCTGCGATAGCGGTCTTTCAGTGAAACAACTGTGACTGATACACCGCTATCGCAGGCAAGCCAGCTCCCACAGTTTTGATCGGGTTTCGTCAGGGATAGTCTCTATAGGATATTGGAGTAATCCGCCTCGATCCGGTCCAGACTCAAGTGGTTGAGGAAGTTGGAGAAACACATCCAGGCCGCCAGCGCGTTCATGTCGCGGAACTGTTCCGGCAGGTATTTGGGCGGCACCACCAGGCCTTCGTCGACCAGCTGGCGCAGCGTACGCATGTCTTCCAGGGTGGTCTTGCCGCAGAACAGCAGCGGCACTTGCTCCAGCTTGCCTTTGCGCACGGCGAGCTGGATGTAGTTGTAGACCATGATGAAGCCCTTGAGGTAGGACAGGTCCTTGGTAAACGGCAGACCGTTCGGCACCGAGCCACGGAATACGCGGCTGGCGTTGCCATAGCTTTCGGCCATTTCAAAACCTTGCTCGCGGAAGAACTCGAACACCTGGAGGAAGTCGGCGCCCTCTTCCACCATGTGGATCGCGCGGGTACGGTTGGTCAGTTTGCGCAGGCGGCTTGGGTAGGAGGCGAAGGTGATGATCTCCATCAGGATCGCCAGGCCTTCCTGGGTCACGGTGGACGACGGCGGCCCCTTGGACAGGAAGGTGCAGATCGGCTGGTTCTGGCCATTGAGGGTGGTGCCGACATGCACCAGGCCTTCATGCACTTCCAGGGCGCGCACATCGCGGTCGTTGAACATCGCGTCAGCGCGAATCTTGATGTAGTCGGCGCCCGCCGCCGCGTCGGCGACGATCCCGTCGGACTCGAACACGCGAATGGTCTCTTCGGCCTCGCCGAAGACCTTGTTCAAGCGCGTTTGCAGCAGGGCCACGGCGTCCTTGGCGGTGAGGGTCTTGGCTTCGTCCTTGAGGTCGCCACGCCCGTCGATGTTGTTCAGGTAGTCGGAAAGCATCAGGCCCAGGTCGGCCAGGGTCGGGTCGCCGGCGTGGAAGGCATCGGAGGCGGCGCCGTACAGCTCCTGGGAAATCAGGCCGAAATCCTCGGTGCCGCGCGCTTCAAGCATGCGCACCACCATGCGGTATTCCTTGCACATGCGGCGCATGATCTGGCCCACCGGGCTGAACTGGCCGAGGCGACGGGTGATGTCGCGCTCGATGTTCTGGAACTCCAGCTTCACCGCGCTGGAGTCGAACGACAGTGGCCGATTCAGATAGTAATCACGGTCGACCGCCGGCATTTCCTTGCCCTTGGCCTTGAGAAATCCCTGGCGAATGTTGTCGTCCCACTTCACGGCGTCGAGGACGCGTATCGGTGTTTGCGCCAGCACAATGCGATCAGACAAGGTGCGTATCGTCTGCTGGTAATCGTCCACCCGGTGCTTCCTCTTTGAACGTTATCGGCCCGCGCGCCGGTAGCGCACGGCTTGCACAAATACATCGGCGTTGGCCGGGTCATCCAGGTAGGCAAACACCTGGTCAATATGGCTGTCCACCAGCACGCCCTCGCCTTCGACGGTTTCCACGGTGCTGCCGCGCAGCGTCTGTTGGCCGATGGCCTGGCGGATCTGGTCGAGGTCGAGGTTGTAGACCACCAATTCGTGCTTTTCGTTGATCTCAAAACCGGCCAGGATGAAATGCCCACCCAGTTTGGCCGGCAACGGCGCCGACAAGTACCAGCGATTGCCATGGCGCGAAACTGTAAACAGGTACTCGTCGCGCTGGCCCGGCTTGCCTGTAGGGTAGCTCACGGCCTTATAACGGTGTTCACCGGCGCGGGTGATGTTCAGGTTGAGCGGCTCGCCCCAGGCGTTCTTGCTGGCCCATTGGCCCAGCAGTTCACCCGGCGCCGCTTCGCGCGCGGGCAATGGGTTCTTGAAGGTGACAAGGCAACCGCTGAGCAGCAGGAACGACAAGGCGATTGCCGCAAGACGCCAGGTTTTCATGTGATACCCCGTCAGATATGGGCGCTGGCTTGCCTGCGATACAGGCACCTCGATACTTCAGGTACACCGAGGTGATGCTATCGCAGGCAAGCCAGCTCCCACATAAAGCAGATCGCGCACAGGCCTGGCTAGACCGAGGCCAATACCAAATGCATGTAACGCTTGAGGATCTCAAGCATCTCTTCGCCGGTCAGAGGCTCTGCGCTGCCCAGCAGGCCCTGATATTCCATCCGACTGATTATCGCCGTCAACACTTTGGCATCCTGTTGCGGTTCGCGCGAGCCCAGTACCTGGAAAAACTGCCCGGTGCCTTGCAACAGGATTTGCTGATGGGAATGCACCAGTTCCGCCAGGCGCGGGTTGAGCAACGCCTCCTGGCGAAAGGCCTGCTCGGCCATCAGGTGTTCACGGCGGTTGGTCAGTTGACGCAAGACATAATCGGCGGTCAGCCGCGCGATGTCATCGGCCAGTTGCGAGCGCGACGCCGGGCTGCCATCGCCGTAGGCGACCATTTCGCGCAGCAGGCCCTCGTTACGCACCCATAGCTTGCCCATGTAGGCGGCGCTGCGCTCGACGTATTGGGCAAAGGTATCGGTGAGCAAGTCGTCGATATCCTTGAAATAGTAGGTAGTGGCCGACAGCGGCACCCCTGCCTCCGCCGCCACCGCCCGATGGCGCACGGCCCGCACGCCGTCGCGCACCACAATACGCATGGCCGCGTCGAGAATGTCCTGCCTGCGTTGTTCGCTGCCGCGACGGCTGGCCTTGCGGCCTTGATATTGGACGCTTTCAGCCACGGCAGCGGCAATGCCGGCGGCGCCTTCTTGTGCGGTTACGCGGTTCACGACAAATCTTCCTTTATAAGGTGACGCGGATCGTCACGGTATGCATTCCCACGCAGAGCGGGGGAACGATAACCTGGCGCTGTTTGCTTGACGCTTATAAACGCCGCATAAAAAAGCCGCCTTATAAAAGGCGGCTCTGGATTTCACTACGGTTACGCTTGTGGCCGCATGTGCGGGAACAGGATCACGTCGCGGATCGACGGCGAGTCGGTCAGCAGCATCACCAGGCGGTCGATGCCGATGCCTTCACCGGCCGTTGGCGGCATGCCATATTCCAGGGCGCGGACGAAGTCGGCGTCGTAGTGCATGGCCTCATCGTCGCCAGCGTCCTTGTCGGCCACCTGGGCCATGAAGCGCTCGGCCTGATCTTCCGCGTCGTTCAACTCGGAGTAGGCGTTGGCGATTTCGCGGCCGCCGATGAACAGCTCGAAACGGTCGGTGACGTTCGGGTTGTCATCGTTGCGACGGGCCAGCGGCGACACTTCGAACGGGTACTGGGTGATGAAGTGTGGCTGTTCCAGCTTATGCTCCACCAACTCCTCGAAAATCATCACCTGCAGTTTGCCCAGGCCTTCGAAGCCGAGCACCTTGGCCCCGGCTTTCTTGGCGATGGCACGGGCCTTGTCGATGTCGTTCAGGTCCTCGGCGGTCAGGTCGGGGTTGTACTTGAGGATCGAATCAAACACCGACAGGCGCACGAACGGCTCGCCGAAGTGGAACACCTTGTCACCGTACGGCACGTCGGTGCTGCCCAGCACCAGCTGCGCCAGCTCGCGGAACAGTTCTTCGGTCAGGTCCATGTTGTCTTCGTAGTCGGCGTAGGCCTGGTAGAACTCCAACATGGTGAATTCCGGGTTGTGGCGGGTCGAGACACCTTCGTTACGGAAGTTGCGGTTGATCTCGAATACCTTCTCGAAGCCGCCGACCACGAGGCGCTTGAGGTACAGCTCCGGCGCGATACGCAGGAACATTGGCAGGTCCAGCGCATTGTGGTGGGTTTCGAACGGCTTGGCCGCGGCGCCACCAGGAATGGTTTGCAGCATCGGCGTTTCCACTTCCAGGAAGTCACGCTGCATCAGGAAGCTGCGGATATGCGCAATGACTTGCGAGCGCACGCGGAAGGTCTTGCGCACGTCTTCGTTGACGATCAGGTCGACGTAGCGCTGGCGATAGCGTTGCTCGGTGTCGGTCAGGCCGTGGTGCTTGTCCGGCAGCGGGCGCAGCGACTTGGTCAGCAGGCGCACCTGGGTCATTTCAACGTACAGGTCGCCCTTGCCGGAGCGGGCCAGGGTGCCTTCGGCTGCGATGATGTCGCCCATGTCCCAGGTTTTCACCGCGGCCAGGGTTTCTTCGGAAAGGGTCTTGCGATTGACGTAGACCTGAATACGCCCGGTCATGTCCTGGATCACCATGAACGAGCCACGGTTGAGCATGATGCGACCTGCCACCTTGACCGGGATCGCAGCCTCTGCCAGTTCTTCCTTGGTCTTATCCGCGTATTGCTTCTGCAAGGCCTCGCAGTAGTTTTCGCGGCGGAAGTCATTGGGGAAGGCATTGCCCTTGGCGCGCTCGGCAGCAAGCTTTTCCTTGCGCAGGGCGATCAGGGAGTTTTCTTCCTGTTGCAGGGCTTGCGGATCGAGTTGTTGGTCGCTCATGTCTTTTGATTTTCCATCAGGTTCGTTGTCCCAGGCCTCAGGCCGGGGATCGCCTACAGTCTTTACAGCCCCGATTTCAGGCTGGCTTCCAGGTATTCGTCGATATCGCCGTCGAGCACCTTGTCGCAGTCACTGCGTTCGATGTTGGTGCGCAGATCCTTGATCCGCGACGCATCGAGCACATAAGAACGGATCTGGTGGCCCCAGCCGATATCCGACTTGGTGTCTTCCAGCGCCTGGGAAGCGGCGTTGCGCTTCTGCATCTCCTGCTCGTACAACTTGGCCCGCAACATTTTCATGGCGGTGTCTTTGTTCGCGTGCTGGGAACGTTCGTTCTGGCAGCTGACCACGGTGTTGGTCGGTACGTGGGTGATACGTACGGCTGAGTCGGTGGTGTTAACGTGCTGGCCACCGGCACCGGAGGAACGGTAGGTGTCGATGCGCAAGTCGGCCGGGTTGATCTCGATTTCGACTTTGTCGTCGATCTCTGGCGAGACGAAAATGGCGCAGAACGACGTATGGCGACGGTTGCCGGAGTCAAACGGGCTCTTGCGCACCAGGCGGTGCACGCCGATCTCGGTGCGCAGCCAGCCAAAGGCGTACTCGCCCTTGATATGCACGGTCGCGCCCTTGATACCGGCGACTTCACCGGCGGACAGCTCCATGATGGTCGCTTCGAAACCGCGCTTGTCCGCCCAGCGCAGGTACATGCGCAGCAGGATGTTGGCCCAGTCCTGGGCCTCGGTGCCGCCGGAACCGGCCTGGATATCCAGGTAAGCGTTGTTCGGGTCCATTTCATGGCTGAACATGCGGCGGAATTCGAGCTTGGCGAGGTTTTCCTCGAGACGGGCCAGCTCGGCGACGACATCGCCCACTGCGCCTTCATCGTTTTCTTCGACGGCCATGTCCAGCAGGTCGCGGCAATCGCCCAGACCGGTGTTCAGTTCGTCGAGGGTGTCGACGATCTGCGCCAGCGCAGCGCGTTCGCGGCCCAGTTCCTGGGCGTATTCAGGTTTGTTCCAGACAGCAGGATCTTCAAGCTCACGATTGACTTCGGTCAGACGCTCATGCTTTTGATCGTAGTCAAAGATACCCCCGAATAGTTTCGGAGCGCTCGGACAGGTCCTTGATGGTGTTAAGGATCGGGTTGATTTCCATGGCGGGCAGCACTCGTTGGCGAACTTTTGAAAGCCGGCGAGTATAACGGCAAATGGGGTCAAACGGCAGCCCGCTTGGCGAAAAGGCGAGTTTGATGACCGATGAATATCCAATGTGGGAGCGGGCTTGCTCGCGAAGGCGGTGTGTAGTGAGCGGGCTTGCCCCGCGCTGGGCTGCGAAGCAGCGCCAATGAAAGACACCGCGCAGTTCCAGATAAAACCAGGTCGCCTGGTTTGGGGCGGCTTCGCCACCCAGCGCGGGGCAAGCCCGCTCACTACACACCGCTATCGCAGGCAAGCCAGCTCCCACAGGGCTTCGGTGTTGTTCTGAATTACTCGATCCCGACCTGATTACGCCCATTATGCTTGGCCGTATACAACCCCTTGTCCGCCGCCATGATCAACTGCCGGCAATCGGTGCCCTGCACCGGGGTCATCGTCGACAGGCCGATGCTGATGGTCAGGCTTGCGCCCTCGGTTGGGGCGATGTGCGGGATTTTCAGCGCCGCCACCGCCATGCGCAGTTTCTCGGCCACCAGCCGCGCGCCGCCCGGCGAGGTGCTGGGCAGCACCAGGGCGAACTCTTCGCCGCCATAACGCGCCGGCAGGTCGGAAGGACGGCTGCTGGCTTCACGGATGGTGTTGGCGACTTTGCGCAAGGCTTCGTCGCCCTCGACATGGCCAAAACTGTCGTTGTAGGTCTTGAAGAAGTCCACGTCGATCATCAGCAGCGATAGCTGGGTCTGGTCGCGCATGGCACGGCGCCATTCCAGTTCCAGGTATTCATCGAAGTGCCGGCGGTTCGACAGCCCGGTAAGCCCGTCGGAGTTCATCAGCCGCTGCAGCACCAGGTTGGTGTCCAGCAGTTGTTGCTGGCTGACCCGCAGCGCACGGTAGGCCGCGTCCCGCTGCAGCAGGGTCATGTAGGAGCGCGAGTGATAGCGAATACGCGCCACCAGTTCGATGTTGTCCGGCAGCTTGACCAGGTAGTCGTTGGCGCCGGCCGAGAACGCCGCGCTTTTGATCAGCGGGTCTTCCTTGGTGGAAAGCACGATGATCGGGATGTTCTGGGTGGCCGGGTGGTTGCGGTATTCGCGCACCAGGGTCAGGCCATCGAGGCCGGGCATCACCAGGTCCTGCAGGATCACGGTCGGTTTGATGCGGATCGCCTGGGCAATCGCCTGGTGCGGGTCGGCGCAGAAGTGGAAGTCGATGTTTTCTTCATGGGCCAGGCCACGGCGCACGGCTTCGCCAATCATGGCCTGGTCGTCGACCAGCAACACCATGGCGGCGTTTTCGTCGGTCTTGATGTCGTCGATCTGTAAATCATTCATGTGCAGTCACCTGAATTGCTTCCTGCCGGTCAGCACTGCGCAGGGGAGTGATCATATTGCAAACACCTCCAGCAATCGGGGCGCAATCCTGTCCAGTGGGCGAATTTCAACAGCGGCATCAATTGCCGCCGCCGCTTTGGGCATGCCATACACCGCCGAGCTTTGCTGATCCTGGGCGATGGTCAAATAACCTTGTTCACGCAGCAACTTGAGGCCCTGGGCCCCGTCGCGGCCCATGCCGGTCAACAGAACGCCGACGGCATCGCCGTTCCAGTGGCGGGCCACGCTTTCGAAAAACACATCGATCGAAGGCCGGTAGATCTCGTTCACCGGCTCTGCGGTATAGGCTAGCGTGCCATTTTTCAATAAACGAATGTGGTGGTTGGTGCCGGCCAGCAGCACCACGCCACTTTGCGGTGGCTCGCCTTCGCGGGCCAGGCGCACCGGCAGGCCAGAGGCGCTGCTCAGCCACTCGGCCATGCCGGCGGCGAACACTTGGTCCACATGCTGCACCAGCACAATGGCGGCCGCAAAGTCCCGGGGCAAACCCTTGAGCAGGACTTCCAGGGCGGCCGGGCCGCCGGCCGAGGAGCCGATGGCCACCAGGCTCTGGCGTTTGCCGGTGATACGCGGTGCCACGCTTTCAGCCCGCACCCGGCTGCCGCGCTGGCCGATCAACCAGCCGATATTGAGGATCTTGCGCAGCAGCGGCGCAGCCGCGTCCTTGGGGTTGCCGACGCCCAGGGGCGGCGTGTCCACCACATCCAGGGCGCCGTGGCCCATGGCCTCGAACACGCGACTGACATTGGCTTGGCGGTCGACCGTCACAATGACGATGGCGCACGGGGTCTCGGCCATGATCTGCCGGGTGGCCTCAACGCCGTCCATCACTGGCATGATCAGGTCCATCAGGATCAGGTCCGGGGTGAGCTCGGCGCAGCGCTGCACCGCTTCCAGGCCATTGCTGGCGACCCACACAACCTGGTGCGCGGGCTCGAAGCTCAAGGCGCGGCGCAAGGCTTCCACCGCCAGGGGCATGTCATTGACGATTGCAATCCTCATGCCCGCGCGCCTCCGATCAGCTCCATTACGGCGTCCAGCAGGGCGTCGTCATGAAAGCTGGCTTTGGCTAGATAATAGTCGGCGCCGGCGTCCAGTCCACGACGTCGGTCTTCTTCGCGATCCTTGTAGGACACCACCATCACCGGCAACGATTGCAGGCGACTGTCACGGCGCAAGAGTGTGACCAATTCAATACCGTCCATACGAGGCATATCAATATCTGTGATCAACAGGTCAAAGTCTTCGGAACGCAAGGCGTTCCAGCCGTCCATGCCATCGACCGCCACGGCCACTTCGTAACCACGATTAAGCAATAATTTGCGCTGCAGCTCACGCACGGTCAGCGAGTCGTCGACCACCAGCACCCGCTTGCGCGGCGCCTCGGTGGTTTGTTGGTTGCGCCGGGCAATACGTTCCAATCGGCCGGTATTGAGCAGTTTATCCACCGAGCGCAGCATGTCTTCCACGTCGACGATCAATACCACCGAACCGTCGTCCAGCAGGGCGCCGGCGGAAATATCCTGGACCTTGCCCAGGCGATCATCCAGCGGCAGCACCACCAGCGTACGCTCGCCGATAAAACGCTCCACGGCAATCCCGTACACCGCATCGCGCTCGCGGATCACCACCACTTTGAGCGTTTCGGACTGACTTTGCCCCGCCGGGCGCTGCAACAGTTGGCTGGCGGCGACCAGGCCGACATGCCGGCCTTCATGCCAGAAATGCTGGCGGCCTTCCAACTGCACGATATCGTCCGGCGCCAGGTCGCACATGCGCTCGATATGAGCCAGCGGGAACGCATAGGCTTCTTCGCCGACTTCCACCACCAGGCTGCGCACCACCGACAGGGTCAGCGGCACTTCGAGGTGGAAACGGCTGCCCTGCCCCGCCGTCTGCTCCAGCACCACCGCACCGCGCAGTTGGCGGACCATATGCTGCACCGCGTCCAGGCCGACTCCGCGCCCGGACACTTCGGTGACCTTGTCGCGCAGGCTGAACCCCGGCAGGAACAGGAACGTGAGCAACTCTTCTTCGCTCAAGCGCAGCGCCGTTTCCAGTGGCGACAGATGCCGGTCGACGATGGTGCCGCGCAGGCGCTCCAGGTCGACGCCATTGCCGTCGTCGCTCAACTCCAGCACCAGCAAACCGGCCTGATGAGACGCACGCAGGCGGATCAGGCCCTCAGCCGGCTTGCCCGCCAACAAGCGTTGCTCAGGCATTTCGATGCCGTGGTCAACGGCATTGCGCAACAGATGGGTAAGCGGCGCTTCGAGTTTTTCCAGCACGTCGCGGTCGACCTGGGTCTTTTCACCTTCGATCTCCAGGCGCACCTGCTTGCCCAGGCTACGGCCGAGGTCGCGCACCATGCGCGCCTGGCCGGCCAGCACATCGGCAAACGGACGCATGCGGCAGGCCAGCGCGGTGTCGTAGAGCACTTGGGCGCGCTGCCCGGCCTGCCAGCCGAACTCGTCCAGCTCGGCGGTTTTTTCCGCCAGCAAGGCCTGGGCCTCGCTGAGCAGGCGGCGCGTGTCCGCCAGGGCCTCCTGGGCTTCAAGGCTCAGATGCTGGGTCTTGAGCTGCCCATCCAGGGTATCCATTGCCCGTACGCTCTGGCTTTGAATGCGCTTGAGGCGCTGCAGGCTGGCCAGATACGGCTTGAGTCGCTGGGTTTCCACCAGGGATTTGCTCGACAGGTCCAGCAGGCTGTTCAAGCGCTCGGCCGTCACGCGCAGGACGCGCTCGCCGCCCTCGGTCATGCGTTTGCCCTGGCGCGGCGGCTCGGCGGCAACCGACGGCGCGGGTTCGGGTTCCGGTGGCGGCTCTTCAACTACGGGCGCCGGGGCCGGCTCAGTCGGTGTCGGTGTCGGTGTCGGTGTCGCTTTGATCGGTGCCTGTGACGGGTCCAGCAGGCGCTCCATCAATGCCACATAGGCTTCGATATCCGCAGGCCCGACGTCATTGCCCGGCGTGGCGATGCGCATCAGCAGGTCGGTGCCCTGCAGCAGCGCATCGATGTGTTCGGGCTGCAGGTACAGGCGGCTTTCCTGGGCACTGACCAGGCAATCCTCCATGACATGGGACACGCTGACGCCGGCGTCTACCCCGACAATGCGCGCGGCGCCCTTGAGCGAGTGCGCCGCGCGCATGCACGCCTCCAACTGGTCGGCCTGGGTCGGGTTGCGTTCCAGGGCCAGCAGGCCCGCGCTCAGTACCTGGGTCTGCGCATCGGCTTCCAGGCTGAACAGTTCCAGCAGCGAGGCATCGCGCATCTGGTCGGGGGTCATGTGAGGCTCCGGGTCACGGCGGACAGCAATTGCGCCTCGTCCAGCCACCGCAGGCTGCGGCCTTTCCACTGCAGAACGCCTTGGGTGAAGCGCCCGCTGGCCTGGGTGCCCGAGGCGGATGCCGCTTTCAAGGTGCGCTCATCGATGGCATGGATACCGTCGACTTCATCCACCGGCACCACCACCGGGCCATCCTGCGCGGCGATGATCAGCATGCGCGGCATGATGCGCCCGCCGCTGGCACCACGGGTCGTGGCATCCAGGCCGAGCAGCTCCACCAGCGACAGGCACGCCACCAGCGCGCCACGCACATTGGCCACGCCGAGCAAGGCGCGGGAACGCTGATGCGGCAGGGAATGAATCGGTTGCAGCGGCGCCACTTCCACCAGGCAGCGGGTGGCAATGCCCAGCCATTCTTCGCCGAGGCGAAACATCAGCAGGGAACGGGTGACCACGTCCTCGCCCCGTTCGACGGCGGCGTGCGGGCGATGGGCCTCCCGCTGCAAGGCGTAACGGTCGAGCAAGCGCGTGGCGGCCGCCGAGTACACCGAGCAGTTACGGCAATGGATATGGTCAGCCAGCAGCGGGCAGGACTTATCGCCATGGATACCGATGCGGTTCCAGCAGTCGTCGATGGCTTGGGCATCGGCCAGGGTCAAGGCCAGGCCTGCGGTGTCGAGCGCCTCGGTGTTATTCATCGTTTGGACTCACTGTCAGCTCGCTCGCTACGGGCGGCCCGCGCCTGCAAGCGGCGCGCCCCCGCACTGTCGCCCTGGGCCTCGAGTAACGCGGCCAGGTGCATCAAGGCCTGCGGGTGCTGAGGCTCCAGGTACAAGGCTTTTCGATAATAGCCCTGGGCTTCCAGGGCATTGCCGGCCACGTCGCTGAGCAGCCCCAGCCAGTAAAACACCTGGGCGGCGGGCGGGTGGTGCTTCAGATAGTGCTCGCAAGCGGCGCGGGCATCAAAACTTTTGCCTTCGTTGGCCAGGGTGGCGATGCGGCTGAGCAGCTCGGCCGCGTCGGACGGCGGCGCCTTGACCGGCAGCATTGGGGCGCTGAGCGTGCTGAACGGCCGCGGCCTGGTCGGAATTGATGCCGCGCTGCGCTGAGGCATAGGTGCCGGGATCGGCACCGACATGGACATGAATACCGGCCGTGGTTCCGGCTTGACCGGCTCGGCATGCCGACTGAATGCAAAGGACTGCGGCACACCAATCGAACGCATCCCATGGCGCCCCAGCAGACCGCCCTCGGCCGGGCCGATAAACAGCACGCCGTCCAGATGAGTCAGGCCCTTGAGCACCTCAAACACCTGCTGCTGGGTCGCCTGGTCGAAGTAGATCAGCAGGTTGCGGCAGAAGACAAAGTCATAGCTCGCCTCATTGGCCAGCAGCGCCGGGTCGAGCAGGTTGCCGACTTGCAGGCGCACCTGTTCGCGCACGCGGTCGGCAATGTGGTAGCCGTCGCCATGCTCGATGAAATGCCGGTCGCGAAAAGCCAGATCACCGCCGCGAAACGAGTTCCTGCCATACACCCCGCGTCGCGCGCGCTCCACTGACAACGGGCTGACATCCAGGCCCAGCACCTTGAACTGGTGCGGCGCCAGGCCGGCATCCAGTAGCGCCATGGCAATCGAATAGGGCTCTTCACCCGTCGAGCACGGCAAGCTGAGGATGCGCAGTGCGCGCATCTGCTTGATCTCGGCCAGGCGCGCGACAGCCAGGCGGGCTAGGGTCGCGAAGGATTCGGGGTAACGGAAAAACCAGGTTTCGGGGACGATCACCGCTTCGATCAGCGCTTGCTGTTCATTCTCCGAACTCTGCAGGTGCTGCCAATATTCGCCGGGCGTCTGCGCATTGACCGCCTGGGTACGCTGGCGCACCGCACGCTCGATAATGGCCTCGCCAACCGACGCGACGTCCAGGCCAATGCGCTCTTTGAGGAAGGCAAAAAAACGCGGGTCGTCGCTCATACGCTCAGCTCGGCAGAAAACAGCACGGCGCGCACATCGTCGGTGAGCAATTCATTGACGCCGATCCACTGCATCAAGCCCAGGGCGTCCTCACGCACCGGCCCCAGGTAAGGCGCCTCGCGGTTATCCAGGCCATAAGGCTTGAACTCGCCCAGGTCGCACCGCAGGGTGTCGGTGGCTTGTTCCAGGATCAGTCCCAGCCAGCGTGCCTCGACCCACGGCTGCGGCTGGTAATTGACCAGTACCAGGCGTGTGCTGGTGCGGGCCTGGGCCGGTTTGCCGAAGGTCAGGGCGCTGAGGTCGATCACCGGCACCAACGCGCCACGATGGGCAAAGATGCCCGCCACCCACGACGGCGCATGGGCGATGGGCTTCAAAGGCAGGCGCGGCAGCACCTCGGCCACTTCGGTGGCCTTGAGGGCATAACGTTCGCCGCCGATGTTAAACACCAGGAACAACGCTTTTTTCGCTGCCGGGACGGCGCCGCGTTTAGCCGCGAGGTCGCTCATCAGACTTTGAAACGCGACACGCCGCTGCGCAGACCGACCGCAACCTGGCTCAGTTCATCGATGGCAAAGCTGGCCTGGCGCAGGGACTCCACCGTCTGGCTGCTGGCATCGCCCAGTTGCACCAGCGCGTGGTTGATCTGCTCGGCGCCGGTGGCCTGGGCCTGCATGCCTTCGTTGACCATCAACACCCGCGGCGCCAGGGCCTGGACCTGATGGATGATCTGCGACAGTTGCTCGCCGACTTGCTGCACCTCAAACATGCCGCGACGCACTTCCTCGGAAAACTTGTCCATGCCCATCACGCCGGCGGAGACGGCCGATTGGATCTCGCGCACCATCTGCTCGATGTCGTAGGTCGCCACGGCGGTCTGGTCAGCGAGGCGGCGCACTTCGGTGGCGACCACGGCAAAACCGCGGCCGTACTCACCCGCCTTCTCGGCCTCGATGGCGGCATTGAGCGACAGCAGGTTGGTCTGGTCGGCGACCTTGACGATGGTGACCACCACCTGGTTGATGTTGCCGGCCTTCTCGTTGAGGATCGCCAGCTTGGCGTTGACCAGGTCGGCGGCGCCCATCACCGAGTGCATGGTTTCTTCCATGCGCGCCAGGCCTTGCTGGCCGGAACCGGCGGCGACCGACGCCTGGTCGGCGGCCGTGGACACCTCGGTCATGGTGCGCACCAGGTCCTTGGACGTGGCCGCGATTTCGCGGGACGTGGCGCCGATTTCAGTGGTGGTCGCGGCCGTTTCGGTCGCGGTCGCCTGTTGCTGCTTGGAGGTGGCGGCAATCTCGGTCACCGAGGTCGTCACTTGCACCGACGAGCGCTGCGCCTGGGACACCAGGGCCGTGAGCTCGGTCATCATGTCGTTGAAGCCGGTTTCCACCGCGTTGAATTCGTCCTTGCGCGCAAGGTTCAAGCGCTTGCTCAGGTCGCCGTCGCGCATGGTTTCGAGGATATCGACGATGCGCTGCATCGGCGCCATGATCGCGCGCATCAGCAGCAGGCCGCACAGGCCGGCGGCAAGGATGGCGATGATCAGCGACACGGCCATGCTGATCTTGGCCGACATCACTGACTCGTCGATCGCCGCCGTGGCGCGGTCAGACACATTCTTGTTTTCAGTGATGATGTCGTTGAGCTTCATGCGCCCTTCGGTCCAGATCGGCGTCAATTGCTCCTCGAGCAGCACGTTCGCCCCCGCCAGATCGTTGGCTTCCACGCGCTCCAGCACTTTGGCCAGGACCCGGTTGTAATTGATGTGCGCCGCCTTGAAGTTATCGAACTCCATGCGATCGGCCTGGCCATGAATGGTTTTTTCGTAGTTAGCCATCTGCTGTTCGATACGCGCTTCGAAGGACTTGTAGTCCGTCCTGTCGGAATTGGTGAAGGTTTTGTCGTCCCTCAGCCCAATGATATCGATGGTTTCCAGGTAGCTGTCGACCCACGCGCTGCGGATCATCGAACTGAGGTAAACCCCCGGCACCGCGTCGTCGCGCACAGACTCCTGGCTGGTTTCGATCTGCAACAACCGTGAGTAGGACACCACGACCATCAGCAGCATGATCGCGATAATGACCGCAAAGCTCGCCAGAATCCGCTGGCGCAAGGTCCAATTCTTCACAGTGTTTCCTCGAAGTGCCGATCAAATGCGGGGGAGTATAGCCGAGCATTGGCCGTATTAATTCAATGGCTTCGCGTGATCACGTACTCAATGTGCGGGCTTGTGTGGGAGCCGGGCTTGCCCGCGATGCAGGCACCGAGGTGTGCCAGTCACACATCGGTGATGCTATCGCAGGCAAGCCAGCTCCCACACAAGCCCGCTCCCACATTTTTATCGGCGTAGGGCCGGTATTTAATTAGCTTAGCCGCACTTGTTTTTCCAATTCGGCCTTCAACCCCGGCTCGAGTTTCAGTTGGCGGGCCAGTTCGTCGAGATAAGACTTCTCCATGAAGTTTTCCTCGTCCACCAGCATCACGCTGGCGATGTACATCTCGGCGGCCATTTCAGGCGTGCCCGCAGCGCGCGCCACATCGGCCGGGTCCAGGGGCTTGTTCAGCTCGGCGTGCAGCCAGGTTTGCAGCTCGCGGTCGTTATCCAGCTTGGTGAATTCGCCTTCGATCAGCGCGCGCTCGCGCTCATCCACATGGCCGTCGGCTTTGGCTGCGGCAACCAGCGCCTTGAGGATGCCTTGGCTATGCTGTTCGACCTGGGCCGGCGGCAGGCGGTCGATGGTCTGCGGCTCGCCCTGGGGCGCGTTGGCCTGCTGCGCCTGCCAATTGCCGTAGGCTTTGTAGGCGATGACGCCCAAGGCCGCCAAGCCGCCGTAGGTCAGGGCCTTGCCGCCAAACTTGCGCGCTTTTTTGTTGCCCATCAGCAAGCCCATGGCGCCGGCTGCCAGGGCGCCACCGCCCGCCCCACCGAGCAAACTGCCCAGGCCTGCACCGCCGAGCAAACCGCCCAGTGCGCCTTTGTCGTCCTGTTTACGTTGGCCGCCAGCCTTGTTTTGCAACATGTCCTGGCCAGACTTGAGCAACTGATCAAGCAATCCACGGGTATTCATTCGCAGCCTCCAGAGACTTGGGTACATAGGACCAATAGGCCGCCAGCGTAAAACTAAGTGCCAAAAAGGCCTTATCTAGAGTGCTTCCAGATGTAACGCGGCTACCCTTCGCTTAAATCGATATACACTCAGGCAAATCTATAAAAACACCTCACTGGTGATTCCAGCATGATGACCTTGCGTCAAATCAGGCACTTTATTGCCGTGGCCGAAACGGGTTCGATCTCCGCTGCCGCGCAAACCGCATTCATTTCCCAATCCACCCTGACCCTGGCGATCCAGCAGCTGGAACAGGAAATCGGCGTCAACCTGTTCAACCGCCACGCCAAGGGCATGACCCTCACGCACCAGGGCCATCAATTCCTGCGCCAGGCGCACCTGATCCTCGCCACCGTCGACAACGCCAAGCGCAGCCTGCAGCAAAGTACCGACCAGGTCGCTGGCCAATTGATCATCGGCGTAACCAGCCTGGTCGCCGGTTATTACCTCGCAGACCTGCTGACTCGCTTCCAGCGCGCCTACCCCAATGTACAAATCCGCGTGATGGAGGATGAGCGCCCGTACATCGAGCATCTGTTGGTCAGCGGCGAAATCGACGTGGGCGTGCTGATCCTTTCCAACCTGGAAGACCGCCATGCGCTGCAGACCGAAGTCCTCACTCATTCGCCGCACCGCTTGTGGCTACCGGCGCAGCATCCATTGCTGGAGCACGACAGCATCAACCTGGCCGATGTGGCGCGCGAGCCGTTGATTCAGTTGAACGTCGACGAAATGGGCCACAACGCCCAGCGCATGTGGACCGGCGCAGGCCTGCAACCGCGCGTGACCCTGCGCACCGCCTCCACCGAAGCGGTGCGCAGCCTGGTGGCGGCGGGCCTGGGCGTGTCGATCCAGCCGGACATGACCTACCGGCCCTGGTCGCTGGAGGGCGACATCATCGAAGCGCGCCCGATCGCCGACCTCGGCCAGACCCTCGACGTCGGCCTGGCGTGGCGCCGGGGCACGGCACGTCCGGCGCTGGTGGACCCGTTCCTGACCGTCGCCCGTGAGCAACCGCATCCACGCAAGCCATCTATTTAATCGAATGCTGCTTTCAGTATTTAGTATTTGTTGACCTCGCGTCTGGCCTCTAGTCTCTCTACATCCATAAGAGAAAGGCCGGGCGACTTGTAAGAGAACGCTCATGGCCACACAAGAAAAGAGATCGCGAAAAATGTCCGGCGCGCCCACCCCGCTGCTCACTGCGTTGCTGATCGACGGCGAACTGGTCCAGGGCCAGGGCCTTGTCGAGCCGATTGTCAACCCGGCCACCGGCGAAGTGCTCACCCAGATCGCCGAAGCCAGCACCGAGCAAGTGGAGGCCGCGATCCTTGCCGCCCACTGCGCTTTTGCCGGTTGGTCGCGCACCACGCCGCAGCAACGCTCCAATACCTTGCTGGGCATCGCCGACGCCATCGAGAAACAAGCCGACTACCTGGCCCGCCTGGAATCGCTGAACTGCGGCAAGCCGTTGCACCTGGCGCGCCAGGACGACTTGAGCGCCACCGTCGATGTGTTCCGCTTTTTCGCCGGGGCCGTGCGGTGCCAGACCGGGCAACTGAGCGGCGAGTACCTGCCGGGCTACACCAGCATGGTGCGCCGCGACCCCATCGGAGTCGTGGCTTCGATTGCGCCGTGGAATTACCCGCTGATGATGGCCGCCTGGAAGATCGCCCCGGCCCTGGCCGCCGGCAATACATTGGTGTTCAAGCCGTCGGAACACACGCCGCTGTCGATCCTCGCCCTGGCGCCTGTGCTCAACCAGTGGCTGCCACGCGGCGTGATCAACATTGTGTGTGGTGGCGGCGAAGGCGTTGGCAGCCATTTGGTCAGCCACCCCAAGGTGCGCATGGTTTCGCTGACCGGCGATATCGTCACGGGGCAGAAAATCCTGCAGGCCGCCTCCAAGACGCTCAAGCGCACGCACCTGGAACTGGGCGGCAAAGCCCCCGTAATCGTGTGCAACGACGCCGACCTGGAAGCCGTGGTCGCGGGCGTGCGCGCCTATGGTTACTACAACGCAGGCCAGGACTGCACCGCCGCATGCCGCATCTACGCCCAGGCCGGCATCCACGACAAGCTGGTTGCCGAACTTGGCGCGGCGGTCAGCAGCCTGCGCTTTGCCGGTAAACGCGACGCCGACAACGAACTGGGCCCGCTGATCAGCACGCGCCAGCGCGACCGTGTGGCCAGCTTTGTCGAACGCGCCCTCGGCCAACCGCACATCGAACGCATCACCGGCGCCGCCGTGCATTCCGGGGCGGGCTTCTATTACCAGCCCACCCTGCTCGCCGGCTGTAAACAAAATGATGAAATCGTGCAGCGCGAAGTGTTCGGCCCGGTGGTCACCGTGACCCGCTTCGACACGCTGGAACAGGCGGTGGACTGGGCCAACGACTCCGAATACGGCCTGGCATCCTCGGTGTGGACCCAGAACCTGGACAAGGCGATGCAGGTGGCGGCGCGCCTGCAATACGGCTGCACCTGGATCAACAGCCATTTCATGCTGGTCAGCGAAATGCCCCATGGCGGCTTGAAGCGCTCGGGGTATGGGAAAGACCTGTCCAGCGATTCGCTACAGGACTACAGCGTGGTGCGCCATATCATGGCGCGCCACGGCCAACATCTTTAAAACAACAACTAAGCTCATGCGTCACCGGTTGCACACACTGCCCCGACCATAATTAAAGAAGAGGGAACCCCATGTCCGCGCATAAGACCGCACTGCTCAGCGCCTTGACCACCGCGCTGCTGGCCAGCGCCAGCCTCCAGGCCGCCGAACCGCTCAAGGCGGTAGGCCCCGGTGAAGGCCAGCTGGATATCGTCGCCTGGCCCGGCTATATCGAACGTGGCGAAAGCGACAAGGCCTACGACTGGGTCAGCGGTTTCGAGAAGGAAACCGGCTGCAAGGTCAATGTGAAAACCGCCGCCACCTCTGACGAAATGGTCAGCCTGATGGCCAAGGGTGGCTACGACCTGGTCACCGCCTCGGGCGATGCGTCGCTGCGCTTGATCGTTGGCAAACGCGTGCAACCGATCAATACCGCGCTGATTCCCAACTGGAAGCACATCGACCCGCGCCTCAAGGATGCGCCCTGGTACGTGGTCGGCCAGCAAACCTATGGCACCCCGTACCAATGGGGCCCGAACGTATTGATGTACAACACCCACGTGTTCAAGACCGCGCCGACCAGTTGGAGCGTGTTGTTCGACGCGCAAAACCTGCCGGACGGCAAGCCCAACAAAGGCCGCGTGCAGGCCTACGACGGCCCGATCTACATCGCCGATGCGGCGCTGTACCTCAAGTCGAGCAAACCCGAGTTGGGCATTCAGAGCCCGTACGAACTGACCGAAACCCAGTACAAGGCCGTGCTCGAGCTGTTGCGCGCCCAGCAGCCGCTGATCCACCGCTACTGGCACGACACCACTGTGCAAATGAGTGACTTCAAGAACGAAGGCGTAGTGGCCTCCAGCGCCTGGCAATATCAGGTCAACGGCCTGCAGAACGAGAAGCAGCCGATTGCCTCGACCATTCCGAAAGAAGGCGCCACCGGCTGGGCCGACACCACCATGTTGCACACCGAAGCCAAGCACCCGAACTGCGCCTACAAGTGGATGGACTGGTCGCTGCAACCCAAGGTCCAGGGCGACGTCGCCGCCTGGTTCGGCTCGCTGCCGGCCGTGCCTGCGGCCTGCAAGGAAAGTGAACTGCTCGGCGCCAAAGGCTGCAAGACCAACGGGTTCGACCAGTTCGAGAAGATCGCTTTCTGGAAAACCCCGCAGGCTGAAGGCGGCAAGTTCGTGCCGTACAGCCGCTGGACCCAGGATTACATTGCGATCATGGGCGGGCGGTAAGGCACCCAGTTAATGGAGATCTCTTGTGGGAGCCGGGCTTGCCCGCGATAGCGGTGTATCAGTGAGAGATGTGCGAACTGACACACCGCTTTCGCAGGCAAGCCAGCTCCCACATTGGACCGCGCCAGACCTTACGACTGTGCACACCGACTCCTTTGTTTTCCAGAAGTCCAAACCGGGCCGCTGCGACGGCCCATGCTTTTTCGGAGCACCGCACCATGACGCTTGCAGTCCAGTTCACCCACGTTTCCCGTCAGTTCGGCGAAGTGAAAGCCGTCGACCGGGTTTCCATAGATATCCAGGACGGCGAGTTCTTTTCCATGCTCGGCCCTTCCGGCTCCGGCAAGACTACCTGCCTGCGCCTGATCGCCGGGTTCGAGCAGCCGAGCGCGGGCTCGATCCGTATCCATGGCCAGGAAGCTGCTGGCTTGCCGCCGTATCAGCGCGATGTGAACACCGTGTTCCAGGATTACGCGCTGTTCCCCCACATGAATGTGCGCGACAACGTGGCCTACGGCCTCAAGGTCAAGGGCGTGGGCAAGGCCGAGCGCCTCACGCGTGCCGAGGAGGCACTGGCCATGGTGGCGCTTGGCGGTTATGGCGAGCGCAAGCCGGTGCAGCTTTCCGGCGGCCAGCGCCAGCGCGTCGCCCTGGCCCGCGCACTGGTCAATCGCCCGCGTGTACTGCTGCTCGATGAGCCTCTGGGCGCGCTCGACCTCAAGCTGCGCGAACAGATGCAAAGCGAGCTGAAAAAGCTGCAACGCCAACTGGGCATCACGTTTATTTTCGTGACCCATGACCAGACCGAAGCGTTGTCGATGTCTGACCGCGTGGCGGTGTTCAACAAGGGCCGCATCGAACAGGTCGACACCCCGCGCAACCTGTATATGAAGCCGGCCACCGCCTTTGTCGCCGAGTTCGTCGGCACCTCCAACGTGATTCGCGGCGAACTGGCCCAGCGCCTCGGCGGCAGCCCGCAGCCGTTCTCGATCCGTCCCGAACATGTGCGTTTTGCCGAGGGCCCGCTGGGCGCCGGCGAAGTGGAAGTCAGCGGCCTGCTGCATGACATCCAGTACCAGGGCAGCGCCACGCGCTATGAACTGAAACTGGAAAACGGCCAGGCGCTGAATATCAGCCAGGCCAACAACCAGTGGCTGGATATCAGCAGCGGCCATCAGGTGGGCCAGGCCATCACTGCCCGCTGGGCGCGTGAGGCTATGACGCCGCTGACCGACAGCACGGGCGAGGTGTGACATGAGCCTGGCCGTTTCCCATCCACCGATGCGCAGGTTTTCCAACCTGCTGTACCGCAAGCCCAACCTGTACCTGGCGATGCTGTTGATACCGCCGTTGATCTGGTTCGGCGCGATCTACCTGGGGTCATTGCTGACCCTGCTGTGGCAAGGCTTTTACACCTTCGACGACTTCACCATGGCGGTCACGCCGGACCTGACCCTGGCCAACTTTGCCGCACTGTTCCAGCCATCGAACTTCGACATCATCCTGCGCACCCTGAGCATGGCAATCGTGGTGTCGATCGCCAGCGCGGTGGTCGCGTTCCCGATTGCCTATTACATGGCGCGCTATACCACGGGCAAGACCAAGGCGTTTTTCTACATCGCCGTGATGATGCCGATGTGGGCCAGCTACATCGTCAAGGCTTATGCCTGGACCCTGCTGCTGGCCAAGGGCGGCGTGGCGCAGTGGTTCGTGCAGCACCTGGGGCTGGAGCCGGTGTTGCAGTTCGTGCTGGGCATTCCCGGCGTGGGCGGCAGCACCTTGAGCACCTCGCACCTGGGGCGGTTCATGGTGTTTGTGTATATCTGGCTGCCGTTCATGATCCTGCCAATCCAGGCGTCGCTCGAGCGCCTGCCGCCGTCGCTGCTGCAAGCGTCGGCCGATCTGGGCGCCAAACCGCGCCAGACCTTCATGCAGGTGATTCTGCCGCTGTCGGTGCCGGGGATTGCCGCAGGTTCGATCTTCACGTTCTCGCTGACCCTGGGCGATTTCATCGTGCCGCAGCTGGTGGGCCCGCCGGGTTACTTCGTCGGCGGCATGGTCTACGCGCAGCAAGGCGCCATCGGCAATATGCCCATGGCCGCGGCGTTTACCCTGGTGCCCATCGTGCTGATCGCGGTTTACCTGTCCATCGTCAAACGCCTGGGGGCCTTCGATGCACTCTGACAAATCATCACTGGGCTTGAAGATTGCAGCCTGGGGCGGCCTGGTGTTTTTGCACTTCCCGATCCTGATCATCTTCCTCTATGCCTTCAACACCGAGGAAGCCGCGTTCAGCTTTCCGCCCCAGGGCTTTACCCTGAAGTGGTTCGGCGTGGCCTTCGCCCGGCCGGACGTGTTGGAGTCGATCAAGCTGTCCTTGCAGATCGCGGCCATCGCCACCCTGATCGCCATGGTGCTCGGCACCCTCGCGTCGGCAGCGCTGTATCGCCGTGAATTTTTTGGCAAGCAGGGTGTGTCGTTGATGCTGATCCTGCCGATCGCACTGCCGGGGATCATCACCGGCATCGCGCTGCTGGCGACGTTCAAGACGCTGGGCATCGAGCCGGGGATGTTCACCATCATTGTCGGCCACGCGACCTTTTGCGTGGTGATCGTCTACAACAACGTCATCGCGCGGTTGCGCCGCACCTCCCACAGCCTGATCGAGGCTTCGATGGACCTGGGCGCCGACGGCTGGCAGACCTTTCGCTACATCATCATGCCCAACCTGGGCTCGGCCTTGCTGGCGGGCGGCATGCTCGCCTTTGCGCTGTCGTTCGACGAAATCATCGTCACCACCTTCACCGCCGGCCACGAGCGCACCTTGCCGCTGTGGCTGCTCAACCAACTGAGCCGCCCGCGCGATGTGCCGGTGACCAACGTGGTGGCGATGCTGGTGATGCTGGTGACGATGTTCCCGATTCTCGGGGCCTATTACCTGACGCGTGGTGGTGAAAGCGTGGCGGGGAGTGGCGGTAAATAAACTACAACAACTTGCTTCGGGAGATACACGGTCAATGTGGGAGCTGGCTTGCCTGCGATTGCGGTATCGACTGACCCACCGCTATCGCAGGCAAGCCAGCTCCCACAGTTGAATCGTGTTTCTTCAGAGAGAAAACCGTCATTTGAGGAGGATTGAACCATGCAAACCAAACTCTTGATCAACGGCCAACTGGTACAAGGCGAAGGCCCGGCCCAGGCTGTATTCAACCCGTCGCTGGGCCGCGTGCTGGTGGAGATCAACGAAGCCAGCGAAGCGCAGGTCGACGCTGCCGTTCGCGCTGCCGACGCGGCCTTCGAAGGCTGGTCGCAAACCGCGCCCAAGGACCGCTCGCTGTTGCTGCTGAAACTGGCGGACGCGATCGAAGCCCACGGCGAAGAGCTGGCCAAGCTGGAATCGGACAACTGCGGCAAGCCCTACAGCGCCGCACTGAACGATGAAATCCCGGCGATTGCCGACGTGTTCCGCTTCTTTGCCGGCGCCAGCCGTTGCATGAGCGGTTCGGCGGCGGGTGAATACCTGCCCGGCCACACCTCGATGATCCGTCGCGACCCGGTGGGCGTGATTGCCTCCATCGCGCCATGGAACTACCCCTTGATGATGGTCGCCTGGAAAATCGCCCCGGCCCTCGCCGCCGGTAATACCGTGGTGCTCAAGCCGTCGGAACAAACTCCGCTGACCGCCCTGCGCATGGTCGAACTGGCCGCTGACATTTTCCCGGCCGGCGTGCTCAACCTCGTGTTCGGCCGCGGGCCAACCGTCGGTAGCCCGCTGGTGACTCACCCGAAAGTGCGCATGGTGTCGCTGACCGGCTCCATCGCCACGGGCGCGAATATCATCGCAAGCACCGCCGACAGCGTGAAGCGCATGCACATGGAGCTGGGCGGCAAGGCGCCGGTGATCATCTTCAATGACGCGGACATCGACGCCGCCGTGGAAGGCATTCGTACCTTCGGCTTCTACAACGCCGGCCAGGATTGCACCGCGGCGTGCCGCATTTATGCCCAGGCGGATATCTACGATGCGTTTGTCGAAAAGCTCGGCGCGGCGGTCGCCAGCATCAAATACGGCTTGCAGGATGATCCGGCCACCGAGTTGGGCCCGTTGATTACCGCACAACATCGCGACCGTGTGGTCGGGTTCGTCGAGCGTGCGGTGGCGCAGTCGCACATCCGTCTGGTCACCGGTGGCAAGGCGGTGGAAGGCAACGGCTTCTTCTTTGAGCCAACGGTGCTGGCCGATGCGCAACAGGACGACGAGATCGTGCGCCGCGAGGTGTTCGGGCCGGTGGTGTCGGTGACCAAGTTTACCGATGAAGCGCAGGTGCTGGCCTGGGCTAACGATTCGGACTACGGCCTGGCATCGTCGGTGTGGACCGCCGATGTAGGACGCGCCCATCGCCTGGCCGCCCGCCTGCAGTACGGCTGCACCTGGGTGAATACCCACTTCATGCTGGTCAGCGAAATGCCTCACGGCGGTCAGAAACTGTCCGGTTACGGCAAGGATATGTCCATGTATGGACTGGAGGACTACACCACCGTTCGCCATGTGATGTTCAAGCACTAATGCTGTGCCCCCTGTGGGAGCGGGCTTGCTCGCGAATGCGGTACATCCCGCACACATGTGTCGACTGACACACCGTATTCGCGAGCAAGCCCGCTCCCACAGGGGATCTCCTTATAACAATAAATAATTCGTAGGTTCCCATGGATATCACCCGTCGCGACTTCCTCAACGGCGTCGCTGTCACGATTGCCGCCGGCATGACCCCGCTGCAATTGCTGCAGGCCGCCCCCGATGGTCGCTACTACCCACCCGCGCTCACCGGCCTGCGCGGCAGCCATGTCGGTTCATTCGAAGTGGCGCACCAGATGGGCTGGGAAAAGAAAGTGTTCGACACCGACAAATTGCCGATCACCGAGGACTATGACCTGGTGGTGGTTGGGGGCGGCTTGAGTGGTTTGTCGGCGGCGTGGTTCTACCGCGAGAAGCACCCCAAGGCGAAGATCCTGATCCTGGAAAACCACGACGACTTCGGCGGCCACGCCAAGCGCAATGAATTCCAGGCCGGTGGCCGCATGATCATTGGCTACGGCGGCAGCGAGGCGTTCCAGTCGCCCAACCACTTGTACAGCAAGGAAGTGAACGGGCTGTTGAACAAGCTCGGGGTGAATATCAAGCGCTTCGAAACTGCCTTCGACCGCCAGTTCTACCCGAACCTCGGGCTGTCGCGCGGAGTGTTTTTCGACAAGGAAAACTTCGGCGAAGACAAACTGGTCACCGGCGACCCCACACCGATGGTGGCCGACGACATTGCGCCGGATCAGTTGAATGCGCGCGCCGTCGGCGATTTCATCAATGACTTTCCGCTGCCACAGGCAGACCGCCAGGCCCTGATCGAACTGCACACGGTGCCCAGGGACTACCTGCCGGGCAAGACCGCCGAGGAAAAAGCCGACTACCTGGCCGCCACCAGCTACCGCGATTTCTTGCTCAAAGACGTAGGTTTATCGGAGGGCGCGGTGAAGTACTTCCAAAGCCGGACCAACGACTTCATGGCCCTGAGCATCGATGCGGTGGCCTCGGCCGATGCCTACAGCGTAGGTTTCCCCGGCTTCGCCGGAATGAACCTGGCACCGATCAGCGAAGAAGCCGCAGCGGAAATGGAAGAGCCCTACATCTACCACTTCCCGGATGGCAATGCGTCGGTGGCGCGGTTGCTGGTGCGCAGTTTGATCCCTGGCGTGGCGCCGGGGCACACCATGGACGATATTGTGCTGGCGGCGTTTGACTACGCCAAGCTCGATCAGCCCCAGGCTGCAGTGCGGTTGCGCCTCAACAGTAGCGCCGTCAGCGTGCGTAACGTCGGCAACAGCGTGCATATCGGCTACAGCCGTGGCGGACAGCTCGCACAGGTGCGCGGCAAGCGCTGCATCCTGGCCTGCTACAACATGATGATTCCGTACCTGTTGAAGGATTTGCCCGCGCCTCAAGCCCATGCCCTTAGCCAGAACGTGAAATACCCGCTGGTGTACACCAAAGTGGTGATCCGCAACTGGCAGTCGTTCCAGAAGCTGGGGGTGCATGAGATTTACGCGGCGACCCAGCCCTACAGCCGGATCAAACTGGATTACCCAGTGAGCATGGGCGGCTACGAGCACCCGCGCGACCCGACACAACCCATTGGCTTGCACATGGTCTACGTGCCCACCAGCCCCAACAGCGGCATGAACGCCCGTGACCAGGCGCGCGCCGGGCGGGGCAAGTTGTATGGGCAGACATTCGAGCAACTGGAAGCGCAGTTGCGCGACCAATTGCAACGCATGCTCGGCCCGGGTGGATTCAACCATGAGACCGATATCCTGGCGATCACTGTCAACCGCTGGTCACATGGTTATGCGAGCTTTTCCAACAGTCTGTTTGATGACGCCGAGGAGAGCGAAGCGTGGATGAACCTGGCGAAAAAGCCGGTGGGGCACGTGAGCATCGCCAACTCGGATGCGGCGTGGAGCGCGTATGCGCATGCCGCGATTGATGAAGCGTTCAGGGCGGCGGGGGAAGTAGCCTGAGAATAAGGCTTTTAAGGCCAGCACTGAACCCGTGTGGGAGCTGGCTTGCCTGCGATGGCGGCCTATCAGCCAATATGGTAGTGACTGAATTACCGCCATCGCAGGCAAGCCAGCTCCCACATTGGAATTTCATTGTTCTTAGGTTATGTGGTCGCAAGTAGAGCCGGAAATGTCTTGTCGCATTTGCAATGCCATCACCCCGCTATCAATCAATTTTCCTACGTCATCGAACCGCTTAAGCTATCCGGCGTCTGTTTAATGTCCGTTGTGTTTGGCCGAAGGCATGTCCGAACCGTAATTTCTGATCCGCTACGTGCCAGGAACGGCGCGGGATTTGCTCACGACAGGTTGTCTCTATGCACCGCAGGAATTTGCTCAAAGCGTCCATGGCCATTGCGGCCTACACCGGTTTGTCGGCCAGCGGCCTGCTTGCCGCCCAGGCCTGGGCCGGGAACCGTGCCGCCGACGGCAAGGCCGTGGCGTTCGATTTCGAATCGCTCAAGGCCCAGGCCAAACAGCTCGCCGGGACCGCTTACAAAGACACCAAACAGGTGCTGCCGCCGACACTGGCGACCATGACACCGCAGAATTTCAACGCCATCGGTTACGACGGCAAGCATTCGCTGTGGAGGGAGTTGAACGGCCAACTGGACGTGCAGTTCTTCCATGTCGGCATGGGCTTCAAGACACCGGTACGCATGCACAGCGTCGACCCCAAGACCCGCGAAGCGCGTGAGGTGCATTTCCGCCCTTCGCTGTTCAACTACGAAAAAACCACGGTCGACACCAAGCAATTGACCGGCGACCTGGGTTTCTCCGGCTTCAAGCTGTTCAAGGCCCCGGAGCTGGACCGCCATGATGTGCTGTCGTTTCTGGGTGCCAGCTACTTCCGCGCGGTGGATGCAACCGGCCAGTACGGCCTCTCCGCCCGTGGCCTGGCCATCGACACCTACGCGAAAAAGCGCGAAGAATTCCCTGACTTCACGCAGTTCTGGTTTGAAACCCCAGACAAGAATGCCACCCGCTTCGTGGTCTATGCTCTGCTTGACTCGCCGAGCGCCACCGGCGCCTACCGCTTCGATATCGACTGCCAGGCCAATCAGGTGGTGATGGCCATCGACGCGCACATCAATGCGCGTACCGCCATTGAACAGCTGGGTATCGCGGCGATGACCAGCATGTTCAGTTGCGGCACTCATGAGCGACGGATGTGCGACACCATCCACCCGCAAATCCACGATTCGGACCGCCTGGCCATGTGGCGTGGCAACGGTGAGTGGATCTGCCGCCCGCTGAACAACCCCGCCAAGCTGCAGTTCAACGCATTTGCCGACAAAGACCCCAAAGGCTTTGGCCTGGTGCAGACCGACCATGAGTTCGCCAGCTACCAGGACACCGTGGACTGGTACAGCAAGCGCCCGAGCCTGTGGGTCGAACCCACCACCGCCTGGGGCGAAGGCTCCATCGACCTGCTGGAAATTCCTACAACCGGCGAGACGCTCGACAACATCGTGGCCTTCTGGACCCCGAAAAAACCCGTGGCGGCCGGCGACTCGCTGAACTACGGCTATAAGTTGTACTGGAGCGCCTTGCCACCGGTGAGCACGCCGTTGGCACAAGTCGACGCGACCCGCTCAGGCATGGGTGGCTTTACCGAAGGCTGGGCACCGGGCGAGCACTACCCGCAGGTATGGGCGCGCCGTTTCGCGGTGGACTTCAAGGGTGGCGGCCTGGATCGCCTGCCACCGGGTACCGGGATCGAGCCCGTAGTGACCTGCTCTCACGGCCAAGTCAAAGACTTCAGCGTGCTGGTGCTGGACAACATCAAGGGTTACCGCATCCTGTTCGATTGGTACCCGACCAGCGACAGCGTGGAGCCGGTGGAACTGCGCCTGTTTATTCGTACCCAGGACCGCACGTTGAGCGAAACCTGGTTGTATCAGTACTTCCCGCCCGCACCGGAGCAGCGCAAGTACACCTGATCCAGGGTGTGTCTCTGTGGGGGCCGGCCTGGCTCCCACAGTGTTCAACTGCAATGCTCAGAACCGCGACACACGCTTCATCGCCCCCATCAAATAGCGCATCGCCACCTGATCGCTCTCGTTCAAGGTGCGGTACTGCGCCAGCAGTTCGGCTTCATCCGAATTCAATTTCCGACCGCGTAGAGACATCCTGCGGGTCAGAAAACACACCACCACACCCGCTACACCATAGGACTTGGCCATGGACTGTTTCTCCTGATATCCATTAAATACCTCCTGTTGCCCATCACCTGCCTCGCCTGAGCGCAGTGTCTGCGTGAACACACTGGCTGACTTCCTCGGCCAGAAATCAGGCTTATCCTAAGGGTAGAAACAATCTCGTCTAGTGTGGGATTTTTTTAGAGTATTCACTTAAATAAATAGCTTAGGTAACAAATACCTACAGGCATATCCCACGCTTCCTGGTGAAAAAAAACCCACCGCGTCAGGGGTGGGTTTCATTCAGCAATAAACGCTTGATCAATCGCGCAGATCCGACTCATGGATCGGCTGGTCACGGTGCGTGGCGCGCTGATACTGCGCCGGCCAGGTTGCCTTGCGTCCGCCCAGATCGTCGTCGGCATGCAGCGGCCAGTAGGGATCACGCAGCAGTTCCCGGGCCAGGAAGATGATATCGGCCTGGCAGGTGCGCAGGATGTGCTCGGCCTGGGCCGGCTCGGTGATCATGCCGACGGTACCGGTGGCGATACCGGACTCCTTGCGCACGCGCTCGGCAAAGCGCGTCTGGTAGCCCGGGCCGGTGGGGATCTCGGCGTTCGCGGCGGTGCCACCAGAGGATACGTCGATCAGGTCGACCCCCAGGTCTTTGAGGCGACGCGCCAGTTCTACGGTTTCATCGGGGTTCCAGCCGTCTTCGACCCAGTCGGTGGCTGAGACCCGCACAAACAGCGGCAGCTCCTGGGGCCAGACTTCGCGCACGGCCCTGGTTACTTCAAGCACCAGGCGGATACGGTTTTCGAAGGAGCCACCGTACTGGTCCTGACGTTGGTTGCTGATGGGCGAAAGGAATTGGTGCAGCAGGTAACCATGGGCGGCGTGGATTTCCACCACCTCGAAACCCGCCGTCAATGCGCGCTTGGCGGCGGCGACAAAGTCAGCGGTCACTTGCCGGATCTGCGCTTCATCCAACGGTTTGGGCTGGGTGTGTTGCGGGTCGAAGGCAATCGGCGACGGACCTACCGGCACCCACCCGCCTTCGTCCGGCTTGACGCTGCCGTGCTTGCCGATCCAAGGTCGATGGGTACTCGCCTTGCGCCCGGCGTGGGCCAGTTGAATGCCGGCCACCGCGCCCTGGGCCGCAATAAACCGCGTGATCCGTTGCAGCGGTTCGATCTGTTGGTCGTTCCACAGGCCCAGGTCCTGGGCGGTGATGCGGCCGTCCGCGGTCACGGCGGTGGCTTCGGTGAAAATCAGCCCGGCGCCGCCGACGGCCCGGCTACCGAGGTGCACCAGGTGCCAGTCATTGGCCAGGCCATCCTCACTGGAGTACTGGCACATCGGCGAGACCGCGATGCGGTTGAGCAGGGTCAATTGGCGCAGGGTGTAGGGTTCGAGCAGCTGACTCATGGCGCACCTCTTCTGGGTTCTATGGGCACTCCTGTAGGAGCGAGCTTGCTCGCGAAGAACCCGAGAGCGCCGCGCTGAGTCAGACTTCCCGCGTGATCGTTAACGACCTTCGCGAGCAAGCTCGCTCCTACAGAGCCTAGTCGACAACGGTGGATTGCACAGGGTTCAGAAAGGCGCACGGGAGCCGATTGCCGGCTCCCGTGCTGCAAACGCTTACATTTCGACCTGGGTGCCCAGCTCGATCACCCGGTTGACCGGGAGTTTGAAGAAGCGCAGGTTGCCATTGGCGTTCTTCAACATGAAGGCGAACAACCCTTCACGCCAGCGCGCCATGCCTTCGAGTTTCGAGGCGATCACCGTTTCACGGCTGAGGAAGTAGGTGGTGCGCATCGGGCTGAAATCCAGGTCTTCCAGGTGGCACAGCTTCAGCGCTTCGGGCACATCCGGCTCATCGGTAAAGCCAAAGTGCAGGATCACGCGGAAGAAGCCTTCACCGTAGGCATCCACCTCAAAGCGCCGCGCGGCCGGCACGCGGGGGATGTCTTCGTAGACCACCGTCAGCAACACCACTTGCTCATGCAACACCTGGTTATGCAGCAGGTTGTGCAACAGCGCATGGGGCACGGCGTCCGGGCGTGCCGTGAGGAACACGGCGGTGCCCTGCACCCGATGGGGCGGCTGCACGCGGATACTGCTGATAAAGATCGGCAGCGGCAGGCCGCCTTCGTCGAGGCGCTCCACCAGCAATTGCTTGCCGCGCTTCCAGGTGGTCATCAGCACGAACAGCACGATCCCCGCCAATACCGGGAAGGCGCCGCCCTGGATGATTTTCGGCACGTTGGCGGCGAAGTAGAGCCCGTCGACCAACAGGCAGCAGACCAACACCGGCACCGCCAGTATCGGCGGCCATTTCCACAGCAGCAACATCACCGCCGACACCAGAATGGTGGTCATCAGCATGGTGCCGGTCACCGCCACGCCGTAGGCGGACGCCAGTGCATTGGACGATTCGAAGCCCAGCACCAGCAGGATCACACCCACCATCAGCGACCAGTTCACCGCGCCGATGTAGATCTGGCCCTGTTCGGCACTGGAGGTGTGCTGGATATGCATGCGCGGGATGTAGCCCAACTGGATCGCCTGGCGCGTCAAGGAGAAGGCACCGGAGATGACCGCCTGGGACGCAATCACCGTGGCCAGGGTGGACAACACCACCAGCGGGATCAGCGCCCAGCTCGGGGCCAACAGGTAGAACGGGTTGCGCGCGGCTTCCGGGTCGCCCAGCAGCATGGCGCCCTGGCCGAAGTAATTGAGCACCAGTGCAGGCAGCACCAGGATGAACCAGGCGCGGGCAATGGGTTTGCGGCCGAAGTGGCCCATGTCGGCATACAGCGCTTCGGCACCGGTCAGTGCCAGTACCACCGCGCCGAGGATTGCCACGCCGATGCCGGGATGCGCCTCGAAGAAACGCACGGCCCACATTGGATTCACAGCACTCAGCACTTCAGGGTGCAAGGTGATGCCATACACGCCGAGGCCGCCGAGCACCAGGAACCAGGTGACCATTACCGGCCCGAACAGCTTGCCGATGCGGTCAGTGCCGTGCTTCTGGATAAGGAACAAGGCCACCAGCACCACCAGGGCGATCGGCACGACCCATTGTTCCAGGCCGTCGAATGCCAGCTCCAGGCCTTCTACCGCGGATAGCACGGAGATCGCCGGGGTGATCATGCTGTCGCCGTAGAACAGCGCAGCGCCGCACAGGCCACAGACCACCAGGAAACTGCGCAGCTTCCTGCGCTCTCCCGCCGCCCGTCGTGCCAATGCGGTCAGCGCCATGATGCCGCCCTCGCCCTGGTTGTCGGCGCGCAGCACGAACAGCATGTACTTGATCGAGACGACCCAGATCAGCGACCAGAAGATCAGCGCCAGGATCCCCAGCACACCGTCATGGTTGACCTGCACCCCATAACCGCCATTGAACACCTCTTTAAGGGTGTAGAGCGGGCTGGTCCCGATATCGCCGTAAACCACCCCGACCGCTGCCACCAGCATGCCAATCGGCTTGGCGTTGGAATGCTCGGCACCTGCTGCCTGATTACTCGCGTGACCCATCAACCACTCCTGCCCTTTGACCTGCGGTCTTTATTAACAACGCCTCTAAGCGGCGCCTAGCATGCGCTGTTTTACTTCTCGTAACAGACGTTTTGTTGACCTTAGGATTTTACCTACGTGCAACGGCGCGAAGCATAGCGCAGCGGGCTTTGCATTTCCCTGCATAAAGCAGGCGTCTTTTTGCCTGCATTGACGCCGCTCAGCACCGACGCTACGTTTTCGTTTTTTTTACAGACACCACGATTCTGACGGAAGGCTCACAGAGTGCCTCCTTTGGGACAAAAAGCGTTTGATCCGCTTTGACGGGTTGATCCATACTCGTGCCGTAGCCACAATGTAGCTACATTCTTTAGAAGGAGTCGTGATATGTCCGCATTATTGAAAACCACTGACGTGCGTTGCCGCATCGACGAGGATTTGAAAGAGCGTGCCACTGCTGTGCTTAATGCCTGTGGGCTCAGCCTCAGCGACGCCATGCGTCTTTTCCTCCGCCAGGTAGTGACAACGCAGGGGCTGCCTTTTGAGGTGCGCGTCCCTTCGGAGAAAACCGCTCGCGCCATGAAGCAAGCGCATGCTATCCGTCGCCAATTTGACTCGATCGATGACATGCTAAGGGACGCCGATGGCGAAGCAGGAGAAGACGCAAAAACGCGCTGACATACCAAAGCAATGCGCGCAGACGCCTGAGTTTAAAAAGTCCTGGGAGCGCTACAAACGAGCCGGGCGTCGGGACATGAATGAGGTCCGGACAGTCATGGTGATGCTGTTTTTAGGCGAACGACTACCTGCCGAGTATCGGGACCATGCGCTTACCGGAAATTGGAACGGTTTCAGAGAGTGTCATATTGGCGGTGATTTCCTGCTGATATATGAGCACTCGCGGGCGGACCTGATTACCTTTGTGGATTTGGGGAGCCACGCTGAATTATTTGCGTAAGCACTGAGGTATTGAATAGCGCAGCACTCGTCGCCTTTCGCCGCATAAAGCTGGTCAAGTGCGTTGCCCGTCGCTAGAATTGCGCACTTTTTGATCAGAGGCACACCCAGTGCCCATCCGCCGCCCTGTCGTGCCCGACTGGCCGCGTCATTCAATACCGAGGTTAGACATGTCCACCACCGTCGCAAAAGCCAACCCCAAGGTTGGCTTTGTTTCCCTGGGTTGCCCGAAGGCTCTGGTCGACTCCGAGCGCATCCTCACGCAACTGCGCATGGAAGGCTATGACGTTGTGTCCACTTACCAGGACGCTGACGTGGTGGTGGTCAACACCTGCGGCTTCATCGACTCGGCCAAGGCTGAGTCGCTGGAAGTGATCGGCGAAGCCATCAAGGAAAACGGCAAGGTCATCGTGACCGGCTGCATGGGCGTGGAAGAAGGCAATATCCGCAACGTGCACCCAAGCGTGCTGGCGGTGACCGGGCCGCAGCAGTACGAACAAGTGGTCAATGCCGTGCACGCCGTTGTGCCACCGCGCCAGGACCACAACCCGCTGATCGACCTGGTGCCGCCGCAAGGCATCAAGCTGACCCCACGCCATTACGCGTACCTGAAGATTTCCGAAGGCTGCAACCACAGCTGCAGTTTCTGCATCATCCCGTCGATGCGCGGCAAGCTGGTCAGCCGCCCGGTCGGCGACGTCCTCGATGAGGCCCAGCGCCTGGTCAAGTCCGGCGTGAAAGAACTGCTGGTGATCTCCCAAGACACCAGCGCCTATGGCGTCGACGTGAAATACCGCACCGGTTTCTGGAACGGCGCGCCGGTAAAAACCCGCATGACCGAACTCTGCGAAGCCTTGAGCAGCCTGGGCGTGTGGGTGCGCCTGCACTACGTTTACCCGTACCCGCACGTAGACGAACTGATCCCGCTGATGGCCGCCGGCAAGATCCTGCCGTACCTGGACATCCCGTTCCAGCACGCCAGCCCGAAAGTACTCAAGGCGATGAAGCGCCCGGCGTTCGAAGACAAGACCCTGGCGCGCATCAAGAACTGGCGCGAGATCTGCCCGGAACTGATCATCCGCTCGACCTTCATCGTTGGCTTCCCCGGCGAAACCGAAGAAGACTTCCAGTACCTGCTGGACTGGCTGACCGAAGCCCAACTGGACCGCGTCGGCTGCTTCCAGTATTCGCCGGTTGAAGGTGCCCCGGCCAACCTGCTGGACCTGGCCGTGGTGCCGGATGACGTCAAGCAGGACCGTTGGGAGCGCTTCATGGCGCACCAGCAGGCCATCAGCTCGGCGCGCCTGCAGCTGCGCATCGGCAAGGAAATCGAAGTGCTGATCGACGAAGTCGACGAGCAAGGCGCGGTCGGCCGGTGCTTCTTCGATGCGCCGGAAATCGACGGCAACGTGTTCATCGACGATGCCAGCGGTTTGAAGCCGGGTGACAAGGTCTGGTGCACCGTGACCGATGCCGACGAATACGACCTGTGGGCACAAAAGCGCGACTGATCACCAGCCGTTTAAAAAGCCCTGCATCTGATCAAGATGCGGGGCTTTTTTAGGTCTATCGTTTGTCCATCACCCACCCTCGGCAGAGGCAGACAGCATGCATCAACACTCAGTCATCCACACACCCAAAACCAGCGATTATCAAACACTGACAGACATCTGGGAGGACTCAGTGCGCGCCACCCATGATTTCTTGCCGGACAGCTACATCGAACGGCTAAGGGGTCTGGTGCTGACGCATTTTCTGGACACGGTGATGCTGATCTGCACCAAGGATGCGCACCAGCACATCACCGGATTTGCCGGTGTGGCCGCAGGCAAGATCGAAATGCTGTTTATCGACCCCAAGTACCATGGCCAGGGCCTGGGCCGCCAATTGCTGCGCTATGCGATCGAGCATATGAACGCCGATGAGCTGGAAGTGAACGAGCAGAATCCCCAGGCGCTGGGCTTTTACCTCAAACAGGGGTTCGAGGTGATCGGACGCACCGAGCACGATGGCCTGGGCCAGCCTTATCCGTTGCTGCGTATGCGTTTGCGCCAGCAACAATCATGCAGTGGCTGATGAAACGCAGAACAAGGTGGGAGCTGGCTTGCCTGCGATGGCATCACTGTGGCCTTACAGATAAACCGCAGTGTCTGCATCGCAGGCAAGCCAGCTCCCACAAAAAGCACCGAGCTGAAATGGGGCCGGGATTAACCGGCTCCAGGCAGGTACAATAGCCGCCCCCTTTTGTTACGGCCCTTGTCATGACTGACCCCATACGCCTCTCCAAACGCCTTATCGAACTGGTCGGTTGCTCCCGTCGGGAGGCTGAGCTGTTCATTGAAGGCGGCTGGGTCTCGGTGGACGGTGAAGTGATCGACGAGCCGCAGTTCAAGGTCACCACCCAAAAGGTCGAACTCGACCCGCAGGCCAAGGCCACCGCGCCGGAGCCGGTGACCATCCTGATGCACGCCCCTGCCGGCGTGGATGCCGAAACGGCCATGGCCTCGATCAGCGCCGAAACGCTGTCGCCGGAACACCGCTTCGGCAAGCGCCCGCTCAAGGGCCACTTCCTGCGCCTGACCGCCAGTGCCGACCTGCAAGCCAAGGCCAGCGGCCTGCTGGTGTTCACCCAGGACTGGAAGATCCTGCGCAAGTTGACCGCCGATGCCGCCAAGATCGAGCAGGAATACGTGGTGGAAGTCGAAGGCGACATGGTTGCCCACGGCCTCAACCGCCTCAACCACGGCCTGACCTACAAAGGCAAAGAGCTGCCGGCCGTCAAGGCCAGTTGGCAGAACGAAAACCGCCTGCGTTTTGCGCTGAAAAACCCACAACCAGGGGTAATCGCGCTGTTCTGCGAAGCGGTCGGCCTCAAAGTCGTCGCCATCCGCCGTATCCGCATCGGCGGCGTATCCATCGGCAAAGTACCCGTTGGACAATGGCGTTACCTGTCTGGCAAAGAGAAGTTCTAAGCCGCTCCCCTTTTCTCGACACCGCCCATTGCGGCGGTGTCCTCAGTTGAATATCAGGATTGCCCACCATGATTCACAACGACGTACTACGCAGCGTGCGCTACATGCTCGACATCAGCGACAACAAGATGGTCGAGATCATCAAGCTCGGCGGCATGGACGTGACCAAGGACGACCTGCTGACCTACCTCAAGAAGGACGAGGAAGAAGGCTTCGTGTTCTGCCCGGATGACGTCATGGCGCACTTCCTCGATGGCTTGGTGATCTTCAAGCGTGGCAAGGACGAGAGCCGCCCGGCTCAGCCGATCGAGACCCCGGTGACCAATAACATCATCCTCAAGAAACTGCGCGTGGCCTTCGAGCTGAAGGAAGATGACATGCATGCGATCCTCAAGGCCGCCGAGTTCCCGGTGTCCAAGCCAGAGCTGAGCGCGCTGTTCCGCAAATTCGGTCATACCAACTACCGCACGTGCGGCGACCAGCTACTGCGTAATTTCCTCAAAGGCCTGACCCTGCGGGTTCGTGCCTGAGCCATGAGTTACAGCGTATCGCCCGTCGGCTTCGTGCGCTCCTGCTTCAAGGAGAAGTTCGCCATCCCACGCCAACCGCAGCTGGCGCCGGCCGCCCGCGGCGTGCTGGAGCTGGTGGCGCCGTTCGACGGCGGTGAAGCGGTGCAGGGCCTGGAACAGGTGAGCCATGTGTGGCTGCTGTTTTTGTTCCATCAGGCGCTGGAGGACAAACCGCGCCTGAAAGTGCGCCCACCACGCCTGGGCGGCAATACGTCCATGGGCGTGTTTGCCACCCGTGCGACTCACCGGCCCAATGGCATTGGGCAGTCGGTGGTTAAGCTGGACAAGGTCGAGCCGGGCCGTTTGTGGATTTCCGGGATTGATCTGCTGGATGGCACGCCGGTGCTGGATATCAAACCGTATGTGCCCTATGCCGATATTGTCCATGGGGCCACCAACGACATGGCCAGCGGCGCGCCGCGGTTGATACCGGTGCAGTGGCTGAAGACGGCCCTGCATCAGGCACAGAGCCATGCCCAGCGGCTGGATGAACCGTTGGTGGCGTTGATTGAGCAGTGTTTGGCGCAAGATCCACGGCCGGCGTATCAGGTTCCTACGTCCGAACGCGAATATGGCGCACAGTTTTGGGATGTGGATGTGCGTTGGCACTATCCCGAGGCTGGGGTGATTTGTGTGCTGGAAGTAGTTCCAGCCAAGTAAACGCCAAAACCAAATGTGGGAGCTGCTCATGTGGGAGCTGGCTTGCCTGCGATGCGGACGCCTCGGTTTTTCGGTTAAACCGAGGTGATGCTATCGCAGGCAAGCCAGCTCCCACACAAGCCAGCTCCCACATTTTCTTGATGGCGCTTATTTCTCGACGAACGCACGCTCGATCAAATAATCACCCGGCTCACGCATGCGCGGCGAAACCTTCAGACCGAAGCTGTTCAGCACTTCGCTGGTTTCGTCCAACATGCTTGGGCTGCCGCACAGCATGGCGCGGTCGTCCTCGGGGTTGATCGGTGGCAGGCCGATGTCACTGAACAGCTTGCCGCTGCGCATCAGGTCGGTCAGGCGGCCTTCGTTTTCGAACGGCTCGCGGGTCACGGTGGGGTAATAAATCAGCTTTTCACGCAGGGCCTCGCCGAAGAATTCGTTCTGCGGCAGATGCTCAGTGATGAATTCGCGGTAAGCGACTTCGTTGACGTAACGCACGCCGTGGCACAGGATCACCTTTTCGAAACGCTCGTAGGTTTCCGGGTCCTGGATCACGCTCATGAACGGCGCAAGGCCAGTACCGGTGCTGAGCAGGTACAGGTGTTTGCCCGGCTTCAAATCGTCGAGCACCAGGGTGCCTGTCGGTTTTTTGCTGATGATGATCTCGTCGCCTTCCTTCAAGTGCTGCAACTGGGACGTCAGCGGGCCATCCGGCACTTTGATGCTGAAGAACTCCAGATGCTCTTCCCAGTTCGGACTGGCGATGGAGTAAGCGCGCATGAGCGGGCGGCCATTGGGCTGCTGCAGGCCGATCATCACGAACTGACCGTTCTCGAAGCGCAGGCCTGGGTCGCGGGTGCACTTGAAGCTGAACAGGGTGTCGTTCCAGTGATGAACACTGAGGACACGCTCGTGGTTCATGTTGCTCATGTACGGGAAACTCCTGGAAATAGGTCTGCGCTGTATTCAGGCGCGTAATTGCACCGCATTCTAATCGCGGCGACAATATCTGTTAACTGGATTATTAAGATAAGGGTTATCGGTTATATCGATATGCGATTTACTCTCCGTCAACTGCAAGTATTCGTCGCCGTCGCCCAGCAGGAAAGCGTTTCCCGCGCTGCTGGCCTTCTGGCCTTATCTCAATCCGCCGCCAGCACCTCGATTACCGAGCTGGAGCGCCAATCCAGCTGCCAATTGTTCGACCGCGCCGGCAAACGCCTGAGCCTTAACGCCCTCGGCCGCCAACTGTTGCCCCAGGCGGTAGCGCTGCTGGACCAGGCCAAGGAAATCGAGGACCTGCTCAATGGCAAGTCCGGCTTTGGCTCGCTGGCGGTCGGCGCGACCCTGACCATCGGCAATTACCTGGCGACCCTGCTGATCGGCAGCTTCATGCAGCAGCACCCCGAGAGCCAGGTGAAGCTGCATGTGCAGAACACTGCCCATATCGTGCACCAGGTTGCGCACTATGAAATTGACCTGGGTCTAATCGAAGGCGACTGCAGCCACCCGGATATCGAAGTGCAAACCTGGGTTGAGGATGAGCTGGTAGTGTTTTGTGCGCCCCAGCATCACCTGGCCAAGCGCGGCGTGGCAACGATGGACGAGCTGACTCACGAGGCATGGATCCTGCGGGAACAAGGTTCGGGCACGCGCCTGACCTTCGACCAAGCCATGCGCCATCACCGTAGCGCGCTGAATATCCGCCTGGAGCTGGAACATACCGAGGCCATCAAGCGTGCGGTGGAGTCGGGACTGGGGATTGGCTGCATTTCGCGGTTGGCGCTGCGCGACGCGTTCCGCCGCGGCAGCCTGGTGCCGGTGGAAACGCCGGATCTGGACCTGGCCCGGCAGTTCTACTTCATCTGGCACAAACAGAAGTACCAGACTTCGGCCATGCGCGAATTTCTCGAACTGTGCCGCGCCTTCACCGCTGGGGTTCAGCGCAGCGACGAGATCGTGCTGCCGAGCATTGCCTGAGCCTTAGATCAGGATCACGGCCCACACCAGGGTGATCATGGTCAGCGCGACGGCCTGCGCGGCGCTGCCCATGTCCTTGGCGTTTTTCGACAACGGGTGGCGATCCAGGGAGATACGGTCGATCGCCGCCTCCACCGCTGAGTTGAGCAACTCGACGATCAACGCCAGCAGGCACACGGCGATCAGCAACGCACGCTCCACCCGGCTGACATTCAGGAAGAAGCTCAGCGGGATCAGGATCACATTCAGCAATACCAGCTGGCGAAAAGCCGCCTCACCGGTGAATGCCGCGCGCAGGCCGTCCAGGGAATACCCCCCCGCATTGAAGATACGTTTGATACCGGTTTGACCCTTGAAAGGCGACATAGACGTAGGCAACTGAACCAAAGGAGTGGGAAAACTAGATCACGCACAGTCAAAAAAGCGTGAATCGATGACAGCTCAATGCTGCGAAATTGACTCAAGTTGTTGCAACAGCAGCGCCGCCTGGGTACGCGTACGCACGCCCAACTTGCGGAAAATCGCTGTCACGTGGGCCTTGATCGTCGCTTCAGACACGCTCAGCTCGTAGGCAATCTGCTTGTTCAACAGACCTTCGCAGACCATGGTCAGCACCCGGAACTGCTGCGGTGTCAGGCTGGCCAGGCCATCACGGGCGGCCTTGGCTTCGTCGGACACGTTGATTTCTTCAAAGGCCTGCGGTGGCCAGGACACATCGCCGTCCAGCACAGCGCGCACGGCTCTCTGAATGTCTTCCATGGCGCTGGACTTTGGAATGAAACCACTGGCGCCGAACTCCTTGGAGCGCACCACCACGTCGGCTTCTTCCTGGGCCGAGACCATCACCACCGGAATCTGCGGGTATTGCCCACGCAACAGCACCAGCCCGGAGAAACCGTAGGCGCCGGGCATGTTCAGGTCGAGCAGCACCAGGTCCCAATCGGATTTTTCGGTGAGGCGGGCTTCCAGCTCGGCAATGCTGGCCACTTCGACGAGGCGCACGTCCGGACCGAGGCCCAGGGTCACGGCCTGGTGCAGCGCACTGCGAAACAGCGGATGGTCATCGGCTATCAGGATTTCGTATGTGGCCATTGATTAAATGATCCTGTTTTTCAGGGGGACCTGAGCGGCGCCCAGCATGCCCAGCGTAGCCTGGAGGGTCAAGCGCTACGCCCGTGGGCATTTTAGCGGGTTACGGGTTCATGGTGCCATCATGCAGACGGCGGCTGGTCACAGCCCTGGATATAAGGCCCAAGACGCGTATGAACAATGTCCGTCAGATCCAGAGGCATTTGGAATTTGGCGGCCAGGTAATGGATGCTGAATACATCAAGGTAAGCATCCAGCACTTCGCTGGCAACCAAGTCATCGGCCAGTTCCAGGCACAGCGCGGCGACCTCGGCCGTGCAGAAGTGATCATCGCGCTTGGATCGGCGCAGTTTGTATCGCGACAGTTGTTCCGGCGCCAGACTGAGTACCGGCAAATGCTCCAGATAGGGGCTTTTGCGAAACATCTTGCGCGCTTCACTCCAGGTGCCATCCAGCAGGATGAACAACGGGCGCTTGCCCTCTTGCACCTTCACGTCGCTGACAACGCGCTCGGGCGCGACGAATTCGCCGGGAAACACGATATAAGGTTGCCACTGCGGGTCGGCCAACACGTTGAGCAGTTCTGGATCAACCTCGGTGCGCGACCAGGCAAACGCCATGGTGTCGTCAATCACATCGGCGATCAGCCAGCCGGTGTTGCTGGGCTTCATGGGCTCCACGTCATGCATCAGCAAGCACATCGCCGATGTTGCGTCGACCTGGGGCCGCCAGGCACACAGGCAGTACTCGGGAATCACCCGGCAGCCGGGGCAGCGCTCGGCACGCGAACCACGATTAAGGAACGGCCGCACGGCGCGGGCCAGACGCTGGGTGCGCAAGCGGGAAACGGCGTGGCTCATCGGATGCGCCGGTGGGACGGGTAAATCGACACGGTGAAAACTCGTGGACGGCTGAAGTGGCGGCAGTTTACCAGCGATACGCCTGGCTGTAGTGGCCAGGGCTCACCTATAATTGCGCGCCACTGAACGCACAGCGCAGTGGCTGGTCTATGCACCAGTAACCGAATCAGGAGAGTTTCATGCTGCGTTCCATGCTGCGTCTTGTCGCCCCATCCGTCGCCCTCGCGCTGGTATTGCCCGTGTGCGCCCAGGCGGCCTCGCTGCTGGAGGCCCAAATGAACCGGAAACTGCAAAGCGTCGCGGCGGAGAGCAACAAGGACCTGCCCCGGGAAATCGATGAAAAGACCCTGGAAGTGGCCTACACCGTCGAGGGCATGCAACTGATCGATCACCTGAGCGTGCTGCCCGACCGCGCCGAGCAGATGCGCGCCAATCCTAAGGCTGTCTACTTTCAACTGGGCCGCAGCGTATGCACCAACCCAGGCTATCGCGAGCTAATGGCCAAGGGTGCGGTCATGCGTTACGAAATCACCGAGAACAAGACCAACCGCCCCGTGGCATCGGTGAAGTTCGTGGAAGCGGATTGCCCGGCTCCAGTAAAGAAGAAAAAGTAATAGGTTGACCTTCACGCGCTACTGTCCGGTGGCGCGCATTCCCCCGCTTCAACGTTCAGCCGCAGCTAAGCTCCTTGATAAACGACCAATAAGCGGTTGCCAGCCAAGGGTTTTTCAGCCCATGATCCAGTTATCCCAACCCTCGATTCCCAGCACTTTTCACGCTGTTTTTTAATATTTCCAGGGCAAAAGAAGGTTGCCCCTGCGGCAAGCAGCGACACATGCAGTGTCGTAGCCTCCGGCGAACCTCTGGCCGGCCACCCGGGTCCTGCAAGAAGGAGAAGTTGAATGCCTTACGAACCGAATGACCGCCTGCTTCGACATTTTGGAGAAAACGGAGCCGACCTCACCCAGCAGGTCGAAGCGCAACTCCAACTGATCGCACCCAACAGCCCGAACATCCCCCTGTATCGCGACATGATCCTCACCGTGTTGCGCATGGCGCAGGACGACCGCAACCGCTGGAACGCCAAGATCACCCTGCAAGCCATCCGCGAACTGGACCACGCCTTCCGCGTACTCGAACAATTCAAGGACCGTCGCAAAGTGACGGTGTTCGGCTCGGCACGCACCCCGGTTGAAAGCCCGTTGTACTCACTGGCCCGTGAAGTCGGCGCGGCGCTGGCACGCTCGGACCTGATGGTGATTACCGGCGGCGGTGGCGGCATAATGGCCGCGGCCCACGAAGGCGCCGGGCTGGAACACAGCCTGGGGTTCAACATCACCCTGCCGTTTGAACAGCACGCCAACCCGACCATCGACGGCACCGAGAACCTGCTGTCCTTCCACTTCTTCTTTACCCGCAAGCTGTTCTTCGTCAAGGAAGCCGACGCGCTGGTGCTGTGCCCAGGCGGTTTCGGCACTCTGGATGAGGCATTGGAAGTGCTGACCCTGATCCAAACCGGCAAGAGCCCGCTGGTACCGGTGGTGCTGCTGGACGCACCCGGCGGAGGTTTCTGGCAAGGCGCGCTGGACTTTATCCGCAGCCAGTTGGAAGCCAATCGCTACATCTTGCCCACCGACCTCAAGTTGGTACGCCTGGTCTACAGCGCTGAAGAGGCGGTGGAAGAGATCAACCGGTTTTATGCCAACTTCCACTCCACACGCTGGTTGAAGCGTGAGTTTGTGGTGCGCATGAATCATCCGCTCAGTGATAAAGCACTGGCCCATTTACAGGATGAGTTTGCCAGCCTGCGCTTGAGTGGCGAGTTCCAGCAGCTTGCGTATACCGGCGAAGAACATGACGAGCCGAGGTTCAGCCATTTGACGCGGTTGGTGTTCAATTTCAATGGGCGCGATCAGGGCCGTCTGCGGGAGCTGGTGGACTACATCAACTTGCCGGAGAACTGGGCGCAGGCTCAGGGGAAGGCTCAGCAGCGGGTGGCGCAGGAGCCGGCGTGAAACCGGAAAACGCAAAAAGGGCCCGCTATTTTCATAGCGGGCCCTTTTTGGTGGTCAAGTGAGGGGATGGGGGTGCAATTGGGGCTGCTGCGCAGCCCAGCGCGGGGCAAGCCCGCTCACTACAAAAGCCCAGCGCGGGGCAAGCCCGCTCACTACAGCAGCCCAGCGCGGGGCAAGCCCACTCGCTACAAAAGCCCGCTCACCCGCCCAGTGCGTTCAGTCGTCCATATCTCGGCCGCTCAACAAGCGGCTGATCATCTCCATTGAAAATCCGCGATAGCTCAGGAAACGCCCCTGCTTTGCACGCTCCCTGGCATCAATCGGAAGATGGCCGGAAAACTTGCGCCGCCAGGTGTCTTCCAACTGCGCTTGCCAGCTGATACTGCACTCGCGCAAGGCGAGGTCGATGTCAGCACGCTGCAGGCCGCGCTGGCTCAGCTCTTCACGAATGCGTGCGGGGCCGTAGCCGGAACGTGCTCGGTAGGAGACAAAACTTTCAAGGTAGCGGGATTCGGAGAGCAGCCCCTCTTCCGTCAAACGGTCGAGGGCGGCTTCAATCATCTCGGGCTCCGCGCCGCGCTGACGCAGTTTACGCGTCAGCTCGACTCGACCATGCTCGCGGCGAGCGAGCAGGTCCATTGCGGTGCGCCGAACGGCGACGAGTGTATCGAGTACAACTGCCATCGTTTGCTTCAGATGTCAGTGTCAGCTTCTTCCACTTCTTCAACCGGCTCGCGGTTGGCGGCAGCTTTCACGTCTGGCGCTGGGGTCAGCAGCTTGTCGCGAATCTGCTTTTCAAGCGTGGCAGCGATGTCCGGGTTGTCCGCCAGGAACTTGGCCGAGTTGGCCTTGCCTTGGCCGATCTTGCTGCCGTTGTAGGCATACCATGCACCGGATTTCTCGACAAAACCGTGCAGTACACCCAAGTCGATCATCTCGCCGTTCAGGTAGATACCCTTGCCGTAGAGAATCTGGAACTCGGCCTGACGGAAAGGCGGGGCCACTTTGTTCTTCACGACTTTGACGCGGGTTTCGCTACCCACAACCTCGTCACCTTCCTTCACCGCGCCGGTACGGCGGATATCCAGACGGACCGAAGCATAGAACTTCAACGCGTTACCACCGGTGGTGGTTTCCGGGCTGCCGAACATCACACCGATCTTCATACGGATCTGGTTGATGAAGATCACCAGGCAGTTGGCGTTCTTGATGTTACCGGTAATTTTACGCAGCGCCTGGGACATCAGACGGGCTTGCAGGCCCACGTGCATGTCGCCCATTTCGCCTTCGATTTCAGCCTTGGGTACCAGGGCTGCCACGGAGTCGACCACGATCACGTCGATGGCATTGGAGCGCACCAGCATGTCGGTGATTTCCAGGGCTTGCTCGCCGGTGTCCGGCTGGGAAACCAGCAGGTCGTCAACGTTGACGCCCAGTTTGCCGGCGTACTCAGGGTCCAGGGCGTGCTCGGCGTCGACGAACGCGCAGGTGGCGCCCATTTTCTGCGCCTGGGCGATCACCGACAGGGTCAGGGTGGTTTTACCAGAAGATTCAGGACCGTAGATTTCAACGATACGGCCTTTTGGCAAGCCGCCAATGCCGAGCGCGATGTCCAGACCCAGAGAGCCAGTGGAAATAGCCGGGATCGCCTGACGGTCGTGATCGCCCATACGCATTACGGCACCCTTGCCGAATTGACGTTCGATCTGACCCAGGGCCGCAGCCAAGGCTTTCTTCTTGTTGTCGTCCATTAAAGTCCTCACGTAATCAATAAGGCCGGGGGCGGCCAACACCTGTATAAGTAGACAGTATTGTTCCACAAAGAACGAAGATCGCCTACCCCTGATTGTCTATTTCTGCTGCAGCTCGTCGCAACAAGCCCTCCAGCGCGGCCTTTACCGTTTGTCGGCGGACCTCGTCGCGGTTGCCGGGAAAGTGCGCAAGCTCGGCCGTGACCTCATCCCCCACGCCGAAAGCCAGCCAGACAGTGCCCACCGGCTTGTCGGGCGAACCGCCGTCCGGCCCGGCGATACCGCTGACGGCCACGGCAAACCGTGCCAGGCTTTTTTCCTGCGCGCCACGGACCATCGCTTCGACCACCTCCTGACTGACGGCGCCCACTTTTGAAAACAATGTTTCCGGCACGTTCAACTGGCGAGTCTTCTGGCGGTTGGAATAGGTGACATAGCCCGCTTCGAACCAGGCCGAACTCCCCGGTATCTGTGTGATCGCTTCCGCGATACCGCCGCCAGTGCAGGACTCGGCAGTGGTGACATGGGCGTTGAGTACCTGTAGACGGCGACCCAGATCAGCGGCCAGTTGAGTGATTTCCTTCACGGTCATCTCCAGAGGTGGGCGGGGTTTGCCTACCCTACAGGAGCCAATCACGCGTGCAAGTGACGGAGTGTCTCAAGAAGCTAGCGGGCGACGGCGTGCACATAAGCCTGGCAGGCGCGCAAGGCAATCAGGGCGCTGTCACCGTCGTCGGTGATGCGGATAATTCGCTGAGCATGCGCCGGGTCAAGTCGGGCTCGCGGGGCTGCATGAACCACGCTGCCGGAGGTGGTGGTGGCGGGCACTGGGGCACAGCTGGCGGTATCGGTGGCGTCGAGAAGGACTGACAACCGCACATCAGCAGTGGCCAGGCGGTCGCGCAAAGCAGCCTGATTACGTTGCGCATCGTTCAACTCCCGGGCATATCGTTGGTCGCTGGCATTGAGCTGTTGCTCCAGGGCCAGCCGTTTTTCCTGTTCAGCCTGTTGCCGCTGCAGGGCTGCCCGGGCCTGCTGGGCGAGCGCCTGAGCCTGCGCAGCCGACACACGTTCAAGCTGTGCGGTATAGCGCCAGGCCTGCACCTGCCAGGTCAGCGCCACCAGCAGGCACGCGCCGATCAGGCGGTATACGCCTAGCCAGTGCATAACACCGCCTTCGCCCGCGCCCACAAGCGCAAACGATCATCCAGGCCATTGAGCCCGCCATTGATACGCCGCGTAATCGTGTTGAACTGGTCGCGGTCAGCCAGTTCGTTCAGGCCGTTGCTCTGCCAGAACCAGGCGGCCGACTCGGCGGCCCATTGGGGTTGCTCCAGCAACATTGGCTCTCGCAACAAACGATCGTCGCCGAACAACGCCTGGCTGCACGCCAGGTAGTTATGACGCCCGGTAATCTGGATCAGCCCCCTGCCCCGGTACTGCTGACCGTCGCCATCCGCGTCCGGCGTGTTGCCCAGGCGGGCGGCCAATGCACCGGTGTCGTACTTGCTCAAATAGGCATCACTGCCCAGTTCACGCACGTAGCGCAACTCACCGGATTCATGGCCGACCTGGGCGAGAAATGCGGCGGTGCGTTTCGGGTTGTCGATCTGGTAGCGAAGGAACGCTGCATTCAGGGCGGTCAAAAAAATGCCCGCACGCAGGCGGGCCCCAGGCATCACTTGAAGCAGTTGGGTTAGCGTTATCAGCATCAGGTTCACCGTGAAAAAACATCTAGGCCGACAAGCCGCCAGCGATGATCGAACTGCGGTAGCCCGTCGTCGCGTCGCCGACATGAGTCACCTTGGCAATCGACCAGCGCCCCTGCATATAGGCCGGCCAAGTCTCATCCAGCAGCAGCAAGCCTTCGGCGGACAACAACGGGTTACCTGGACAGTCGACCAGCAACTTCAGGCCTTCGCGCCCCACACGGCGCAGTTCGCCTTCGGCCACTGCACGCGCTTCCGTTTCGTTCTGGCAACGCTGGCGCAGGGTCTTGAACGGAGCGATCCCGACCTGGACCACGCGCTGCTGGCCGGCGGCCGAATCCCACCAACTGACGCGGCTGCCCTGGTATTTGGACCGCGACGTTTCATCCAGTTTGGCGCTGATAAAGGCACGCTCACCGGGGCGATTGTCTGCAGTCACCGACACTGTCACCTCCGGCAGTTGTTGCCCGGAAAGCGACTTGACCTGACCGGCCTCAGCCAGCACATACAGCTCATTGATCGGCTTGGTGACGGCGCTGTAGCGCTTGGCGAGCCGCGTGATAAAGGCCATGTCGCTTTCGTTGGACTGGTCGATATGAGGGATCGCAATGCCCTCCAGAGCAGGCGCCACGCGCGGTGAAAAACCGTGACGGCTGACCAATTGGCGAAACAGCGCCCCCAGGGTGGTCGGCCCGTAACTGGCGGACCGCCGCTGGCGATAACCGCTGGCGTCCGCCACGCTGAAGGGCGCTGCCGTGGCCACAATCATCAAGCGCATGGGAAACAGCACGGGTGTTCTTTGGGTGATGAAAAACTCGCCCTTTTCCACCACGCCCGTCTCGAGGTAGCCGACGCGCAAACCGATCTTGCCACTCAGGCTGGGCAGGCTCTCGAGCCCCTCGATACTGAGGGTCAGTTCCAGCCGGTCGGTCTCAATGCCCGCCGCGTCGGTGTGGCTCCAGTGCATCAGGCGTTGATTGAGCAGCGCCGCGTTGGCACCGTAAAACTCCACCACTGGCGTAAATCCCTGTGCCATGCAGCCTCCTTAATCCCATGCCAAAACAGGTCGCACGGCACTCGGCCGCGCGGGCATCTCCGGCACCGTCACCCACACACCGGCCGGCAGCACCGGGCCGTATTCAGCCAGCTCGGGGTTTAAGCGCCACAGGGTTTCCTCGGCCGCATCATCGCAACGGCCCAAGTCGCGATAGAGCAGCAGGTTGACCGAATCACCGGCAATACTTCGCACTCTACGCATTGACGAACTCCTCCAGTTCCAGGGTCCAGGCCATGACCATGGCGGTGCCGTCGTCGATCACATTGCTCTGCTTTTCCACGACTGAATTGATCCGCCACAAGCCCCAGTTGCGCCCAATGCCATCGGCCAACGGCAACGGTGCTCGTGCGTTTTGCAACGCACGCAACTCGTCCAGCCGCTCCATGCCGACCGCGTACATGGCCGTGCCGCCAAACGTGAGTTTTTCCAGCTTCTGCCCGATCTGCCGGGACAGGGGTTTGCTGGCGATGATCGCCAGGTCGCTCCAGCCGCCATCGCTGTTGCGGATCAATGTGGAATAGGCAAAGCCTCGGGACAGGCCAAAAATAAAGTCGCCCAGTACCATTTGTTGTCGCATCAATCACCTCTTGGATCGGCCAGTGCCGCATTACGCCGGATCCCCAGAGCGTCGGTGACCATCGGCATGCATTGAAATTGCAGGGCCTGAATCACTTGATTGACGACCTGCTGGGCATCGGTCGGGTTTACGCCAGTGATCTGGATGCTCGGGGCGATGGTGACCTGAACGCCATCGGTACGAGTGTTGTTGAGTTCCTTGCTCACCGCATTTGGCTCGGGCAGGCGATCACCCGCGCCGAACAATTTGTCACCGAGCCAACTGCCCGCCTCGCTGCCGAGCAAGCCACCGATGGCGCCCCCCACTGCGGTGCCGACGCCGGGGAAAACCAGGGTGCCGATAGCTGCACCGGCGGAGGCTCCCGCCCAAGCACCACCGGCCGTACTCAGGCCGGCACCTATCGCTTTTGCATCGCCGTTGCGCACGCCTTGGAGCACATCAAAAGCGGTGTCGGCATATTTCATCGGGCCAAGCCGTCGGGCACCGAATGAGTCCAGCCTGGCAAATACACTTGAGAGCCCGGCGGTCAGTCCTTTAGTCGCGCCGCCCGCAACGGGGCGGGCTGTCGAGGGCGCAGCAAAGGAGGCAAACCAATTGCCGGGAAGACTGCTCGAGGCCTGGCTCGCCAGCTTGCTGTTGAGCGAAACAGGCGGCTGGTCAATGGCTTTGAGCGGAGGCGCGACAGGGACTGGAGGGACGCTACGTTGCAAGTTGAGCGACGTTGACGTTCTGACAACGCTGGTTTTGACCTCGCGCGATCTTGACTGTCGGGGCTTGTAACGCTTGCCGCGCGGGCTCCTGGGGTTGCCTTTGGAACGCGCGCCGGTTTTGTCCCTGGCGGTCTCACCGACACTTTCGGGCAACTGTGCTGCGGCTGTATCAAGCGTACCGAGGGTGCCGACAGACACCGCTCCCGGGCAGCAACAATGCTTATCCGAGTCTTTAACCTTTTCCTTGTCTTTGTAGCCACCGTCCTTGAACAACTTGCCAATCCCGGGCAACTTTCCGAGCGTCAGGTCGACCACATTGCCTGTAATCCGATCCTTGATCTTCTCGCCCAACCCAGACGCAAAGCCTGACACGATTGGAGAGATCACGGCATCAGCGGTTTTGATAGCGCTGGCGACAACCGGTGAACCACCGGCCAAATCGTTGGCACTGTCTATCACGCTGGTCTTGTGTTTGAGCCATGTCTCCTCCCCCAGGACTGACGCTGGCTCGAGCGTCCTGGACAGGCGCTTTTCGCTTTCTGTGGATTCCTCTCGCAACACCGTTATCGACTTTTGCGAGGCAGTCGTCGTATCAAACGAAAGGGTGGCATTGGCGTGTCGAAGCGCTGCAATCGGGTCAAGCATCCTCCCGTCGCGCACCGTCATGGCCTCACGGCTCTGGCGCAGGTCTTGGGACTGGCTGGCCTGGAACTCAGTCGTGGTCTTCTGCTCGGCGGGTTCATTGTTTTTGAACGAGCGGACGTCGACGGCTACAAGCCGCGCCAAGGTGGTTTGCACAGCGTCCACGCTGTTGCGCAACAACCCCAAGGACAGCGACAGCCCGCTGAGCTGTAGATCTGCAGTGGCCGGTGCCAGACTCTTCGAGGAGATCGGCGCCACCGCCTTGGCGCTTTCAGGGGCCAACGCGCCGGTGTTGACGATGGCGGCATCCTTGGCACTGTTGCCCCTGCCGAACATCACCTGGCCATCCCTGGCCATGGCATACGCCAGTGAATACGTGTCTTGCATCCCGCTTACTCCTGTTTAACGCCAAGGCGAGTGATCGCGATGTCGTAGCGGCGCAATGCTTTTGCGGCGTCCCAGTCGAGGATCTCCGCCTCATTGACTGAATAAATCAGTGGCACCACATCGAGGATTACTTCGATGTCGCGCGCCGAAAGAAGTCCGCCGGTTGATTTAAAAAATCGTCGATGCGCTCCTGCAGGTCCGTCCAGTCGGGGACGGTCAGGCCGGCCAGGTCGGGGATCATGAGGCCGGAGCAGTGAGCGGTAATAAACTCGGCACGCTCTTTGTTGGTGGCGAGTTTTTTCATGGCTTTAGTGGCGCGCAGGGCGGGCATTTCCAGGGGGAGTGCGGTCAGGGTGCGGCCGGCGACTTCCAGGGGCAGAAGCAGTTGCACCTGCTCATGGCGCGACGGTTCCTCACTTTCGCCGAGGAAGAACGAAGCAGGACGTGTCGACATCTCGTGTACGTACTGGGCGATGCTGACGTAGTCCGGGCGTTTGAGCTGGTCGAGCTCTTTTTCCGACAGGCCTGTGGCGAGTTTCGCCAGTTCGAAGAACTGGTCGTCCTCGTCATCACCGGCCCGGGCCAGCGCGTCTTTCTGCGCGGCGTAGTACAGCGGCTTGAGTTGAATCTGCTCGATCGTCGCGCCGGTATCGGCGCTGATCGGTGAAAGCAGGCGGTGTAGCGGTGGCATCCAGGCCATGGGCAATTCCTTGCTTAAACATCGTTGAAAAATGGCGAATCTCTCAGGCGAACGCGATCACTGTGGGAGCCGGGCTTGCCCGCGATACAGGCGACTCGGTCTATCTGTCATACCGAGGTGATGCTATCGCAGGCAAGCCAGCTACCACACTGACCGAGTACGCCGCTCGCGCTTAAGGCATCAGCACCGCACGGCGGGCGTCGCCGAGGATGTCGACGCCGTTAAGCACGAACTTCTGGGTACGCACGTCGATGTCGATCACCGAAATGCCGTTTTCCAGACGGTTGTAGGTGCGGCAGGCCAGGACCAGGGTGGTCGTGGCCTTGTCGCCCATCTTCAACTTGGCCTCAGTCAGGGTCTTCAGCTTGCCGCCGACCGTGTGGTAGGTGAAGTAGGTCTTGCCGTCCTGATCCTGGCCGGCTTCACGTACGTTGAGCAGGATGTCCTCACCCAGCCTCACACCCAGCGCCAGCATGATTTCAGGCCCGGTGCCTTGCAGCATCAGGGTCGCGTTGAGCACCTTGCCGCTCTTGGCCATTTCCTCGGCGATGAAGCGGCCACCGGACATGGGCTCCATGTCGAAATCAATCGTCGGCGGGGTGAATTCCTCCACGGTGGCGGACAGCGGTAAGCCTTGAAGGGTGGCCGCAATGGCCTGTCTGACTCGGTTGGTAAACATTAGAGAACGTCCTCCAGGAACTGCTCGATGATTTCATCGCGGGCGTTGAGTTGATAAATCATGTGTTCGTTCGGCGCGTAGCGGCCGTAGTCGATGACGATGAACCAGGTACCGTTCTTGTACTTCTCGACGCTGTTGAGTTCCGGGTGCAGGTACACGCTGCCGCCGGGAATGGTTTCGTCGGCGACCAGCGTCTGCAGCCAGTCGTTGATGCGCTTGACCTCCTGGTCCATGAACGACTTGGTGAGATTCTTGGCCATGGCTTTCTGCCCAGCCTTGACCAGCTTGCGGCTGATGGCGTCTTCGAGGCCGACGTAGCTGATGAACTTGCCGGTGATGGAGCGGTTACCCAGCAGCGAAAAGCCGCCAAGAACGGTGCGGGCGTAATAGCTCACGCCGTAGCGGTTGAGCAGATCGCCTTCGGTGGAGGTGTCGAGGATGTTGTACTCGACGACGCGGGATACGTCCTCGGCGAACGTCACCTGATTACCTGGGCTTTCCCACTGCTTGACCTTGGCCAATGCGGCGATGGCCAGGGACGATGGCGACAGGAACACGTTTTTCTTCGCGGCCTTGGAGTACACCGACGGCATGTTGTGCACCAGCAGGCAACGGTCGAAACCCAGGTCGGCACCGCCCAGTTCGCCGCTGTAGGTCACTTGGTCGGCGACCGAAGCGTCCTTGCCATCCAGCACCACGCGGGCCTTGATGCGCTTGCCGAAGGAGGCGAACTCGCCGGCCACGGCCTTGGTGCCGGTGAAGCCTGGGGCACCGATGATGGTCAGGTCTTCCGGCACGCTGCTCAGCGCAGCCAGGCCAAGCTTGCGGCCCGTGACCGGCTCGTTGCCGCCGATCACGTTGTTGAGCGTGTCAGCCGGGGTTGCGCCCTCCTCCACGATCACCACATAGACCGGCACCTTGACCACTTTGAGGATCTGGTACACCGCATGGAACAGCGTGCCCGACTCGGTACCGGTCGGGTCCAGCAGCGCCTGGGTGGTGAAGCTGTTGATACGAAACGGCGCGTTTTTCGGGATTGACGCGTGGGCGTTCGGCGCGGTGCCGACCAGGCCGATCACGTTATCGCCGAGGCCACCCATGGCCTCGGGGGACTCGGTGGCATTCACGGTGATGCCGTTGTGCTCGAAGTTCAAAACCTCAGCCATGATTAGTCAACCTTCTTGGGGGTGGCGTTGAGGACGCTGGTGAGTTCCAGACGGCCGGCGGTGCGCAGGGCTGATGCTTCGACGTCGAGCAGTTCCAGCTCCTCGCCCGCAGTGGACCAATGGCCGTTGCCGATGGGGAAAGGGATGAGGACGGTGTAGGTTTGGCGGTTTGTCATGTGCGAATTTCTCCGGAGGCAAAAACGCGAAATCCCCAAACGGGGATTTTCGTTGCGCAAAAAAAACCGCTTTCGCGGTGGGGTCTATTTCAGGAAGATGGGCAGTACAGGCCACACCAGCGTCGAAGGTTCAGTTGCTTGCTCAGGAATGGCGCGTAATGCCTTACGATATGCCACCACTTCCACTTTTTGGGCATCGGATACGGGATAGTCAGGCAACTGAGTGTAGTCAGTCGCGCGCAGCAGTTGATTCCGACGTGCACGGATGGCCGCCCATTCGCTTTCAGGTGTGGGCGTAGCAATTTTCGACACTACGCTCTCAGTGTTAGATGCTTCAGACATTTATTTTCTCCTTAACTGAAAATCACAGTATCGGCCAACGACACCTTATTTTTAAGATCCCCTAGATTGAATAGACGACCGTTACCGACGCGCATAGTGTCAATTCGGATTGTGGTGTAGTAAATGCTGGGAATCAAAATTCGCATCACAACATTTCCGTTAACATCTACATAAACAGCCGGAGTCATATTGCCAAACGTTGATACGTTGTGCAGCGTTCGAGTTGGCTGATAGCAATAACCCACAAGGGTTTCATCAATAATTTTTGCCGCGCCGTAGCTATAACCCTTGATATTAAACCAGAACATTTCCGAGTTAACGTTGATATTCAGCGGGATCTGAAAATGCATATATACGTCTGCACTCGCGCCTAAATCGGTAGGTTTGAAATCACCAATCGCCTGCGCCTCGAACACGCCTCCAGTACCATAAACGTGGCCCTGGAAGATATTTTTTCGAATTGTGCCTGGGTAATTCGGGTCGCCTTCTACGTCCTTAAGGCCACGCCATTCATTAAACTGTACCAAAGCGCTTGCCATCGTTGCATTGATACTTCCGATTTTCCCATTGACCATTGCGGTCAAATTATTCGCTGCTGACACCAGAGTTGCAATAGTTGTTTCTAGGCTCACGTTTATAACTCCTCATCCATTAATAGTTTAACGACTCGCTTCCAGCGCCATTACACGAAACAACAACTCAGCATGACGGGTCATATTGTCTATATCCGCAGTGGCAAGTACGGCGATATCCTCTCCCAACAAGATATTAAGATTTTCACTCCCTACGACAATCGTCACGCTATCCGCCGGCAACGGCGAAACATCCAACGTAAACTTCTGCAGCACCCGCGCCGCCGCCGCTTTATACGTCAGCAACTTCCCCGCCACTGAATACACCGCGAGCAAAGTCCCACTAGCGAGATAGAACCCGAACTCGCCAATCTCATATTCACCGTCACCGCCAAACAGCGCCGCCATCCTGAGTTGGCGGTCTCCCAGGTCTTCATAATCGACAATGGCGACCCGCTGGCGCTCGTCACGCAGGGCCACTTCGCTGCCGTCCGGGTCGTAGCGGCCAGTACCGGCGCCGACATGGGTGATTTCGCCTTTCAGGCCCTGGTTCCTTGCCTGGAGCACTTCATCCAAACCTTTGGAGGTGAAGCGCACCAGGCGCGTAATGTCATCTGTCATGGCCGCGCCCTTAAGTCGTAGTCGTTAATGGTGCAGTGCCGGGCAATCCCGGCGCTGTTGAGTCGGGCAGCCAAGGCCAGCTCCGGCAGCGCGCCGCGCAAATACAGCTCGCCGTCGGTTAAAGGCCCCTGGATGACCTGCGTGAGCGCAAGGCGAGCGGCGGTTTCGTGGACGATGGTGATCGTCGCCAAGTCCCGTTCGCTTTTCGCCGCATTGACGCGGCGAATCAATCGGTTGTGGTCGCCACTGGACCAACTGCGTCCGATGATCGCCTGCACATCGAAGGTGTAAGGCACACCCAATGGCCGCTGCTGATACCAGGCGCTGATGTTGGGGGTAAAACCCAATGATTCCACCGCATGGCTCAGCGCTTTGGGCGTGCCGGCCTGGCGTTGGATTTGCCAGGACAAGGCCACCGTCAGGCGCTTCTCGGTCTCGCCGGCGTTGGCGTCCCATTCGCTGACGCCTCGGTCGGCGGCCAGGTAAGGAAGGAATCCACTAGGCGTATGCAGCGGGTTCATCAACACCGGAAACGGCGGTGTAACCCGCTCAAGCAAAGCGCCGAAGCCAAGGTCCAGGGCCTTTTCCAGCGGCGAACTGTTGGCCGGCAACAGACTCGTTTGGGGCTCACTCATAGCGTGCGCACCTCCACCTCGACACCCGTGCAATACGGGGCCTGAAACGCTGTGCTGACGATCGGCTCCAGCGGTTCCAGGATTTGCAGCTGCGCGGCGCCCGCACTATGAATGGCGTAGTCGATCCAGCTCGGGTCCACTCGCCCTTCCAGGCAATGGCAAGAGTCGGCGTAGGTTTGCAGTAGATGCTGAGCGGCGACTTGGGTCAGCCCCGAGTCCGGGCCGGCGTTGATCTTGGCCACTACGCGGATCTTGTAGGGCAGAATTTGCGCACCTTGGACGCTGACGAGGTCAGTCTCCGGTCGTACATCCGGCCGCGCGAAATGGCGACGAACACCGTCAAGCAAATCGGCGGAGGGTGTGCCATCGTCTTCTCTTGAAAGAACGGTAACCATGACTTCACCTGGCGCGGTGCGTCGCCCGTTACCATCCTTGACCTGGGCCGCATAGCCGTCCGGGTCGAAGGTATAGGTGACGTCAACCACACCCGGTGTTGCGCTTTGCACCTTCACCGCAGGCCGCTCGCCCAAAGTGAACACCTCCCGCCGATACTGCATCCGCGAACCCGCCGCCGGAGCGTGGGGTGCCAGGTAGTAACGCAAGCGAGCGTCATCGTCGCTTTCCAGCGCCGGCGGCACGGGCGGGAAAGCGGCCGGATCGCCGGGGTCGAGCACCTGGCGTTCCAGCCCCATATCCGCCAAGCGTGCGTCCAGGTTGCTGCCGGTGGCCCACCACGCAAGCATCTGTTTGATACGCGCGTTGTATTTACGCTCGTGGGTTTGCAGCCGCACGCAAAAGGCTTCCAGGGCCAGGGTCAGCAGCTCACTTTCATTGTCGAGACTGGCCTTGAGTTTGGCTGCGCTTTGCGGTGCCCGGGTAGCGACGTAGTCGACGACGAACGCCTTGAATTCGGCCAGCAACGGTTCGAATTCATCAACCGCGATAATCGCCGGTTCCGCCAGTTGGTTCTGGCCTGGGATCAGCATGCTCATGTCACGACCTCGAAGGATTGTTGGCGGTTTTTCCAGGTACCAGCAAAGCGCAGCAACAGGCCGGCGCCCTGGCGGGTGGCGACGATGACCTGAGGCTCAAAGTCGGCGATGCCGTTCTGGGTGTTGTAGAAGGCTTGGGCGGCGTGGCTTTGGGCGAGGATCAATACGTCGTCGCCGAGGTTGCGACCGAGCAACTGCGGGATCATCGAGCCGTATAACGGGCGCTTCTGGCGAGTGCCCACGGGGGTGGTCAGCGCTCGGGTGGCACGCTGCACGAATTGCAGCCAGTCATCGACGGCTGCCCCGGTGTTCCTATCGATTCCGATCATGGCAAATCCTTATGCGCTGCTGATCACGCGCCCCTGGTGATCCACCAGCGGGCCGCTCAAGTGCACGCCGGCGGCATCCAGCAATAAGCGGGTGGCGCCGAGTTGCAGGGTGATGCTCTGGGCATTCATTGCCAGGCTGGCGACGCCAACCTTGATGTCGACCTGCTCGCGGGAGCCGGTGAACAGGGTCGGGCCGTTGACCCAGTTAAAGGTGTGGCTGGCGTCGTCGTAGTCGCTTTGGGTGCCGTCCTGATGGCGACGCCGCGTCAGCGAAGCAACCCCGGACACGGGCGGAAAGAGACTACTGTTAAGGCCGAACAACGCTACGGACTGTGTCCCTCCTTCCCCGCTGCCGTAGTTGAGCAGCAGGCATTGTTCGCCGACGGATGGGATGCGGGTTTCCGTTTGCGCACCCGCGCTCGGGTTGAAAAACCGGATGGCCGGGCTGAGCAAATCACCATGGCTGACCTTGCAGGTATTGCCGACGGCATCGACCTCGTGGCACACGCCAATGCGGCAGAAACTTTCTGCGCGCCGATAAAGATCCTCGAGCTGGGCTTCCATTTCCGCCAGGCGCTCGACAATCGGCCCCAACTGCATGCGTAGCATTGCGTCGAACATGGACTACTCCTGCAACGGGCGGTATTGATCCGGATCGTCGATGTTCGACACTTCCCAGGTGCAGGCAAACAGCGGTTTGCCTGTGGGATCTTCGAGCAGCGTTGGGCCGAGGTAGAGGGTTTGGGTGAAGGACACGGTCCAAGTGTTGTAGTCCGTTTCCGCGCTGGTGAGTGCAGAAGGTGCCGCGACAATCGCGGCGGGCACGTCACACTGGTCAGATGGCAAACCCCAGCGGTTATCCAGGGCCAGGTCCATCAATTGGCTGGCCAGGTCACACGCATCAAAGGGCGCGGCCTCGCTGGCGACCGCGGCCCTGAGTGAAACCGACAAGGCGTGTGCCTTGCGCCCTGCAAGGGAGCGCACGCCCGGGCCGTTACGCTCCATGCTGATCAAAATTCCGGCTTTATCGCCCGTTCCGGAAAAGTCCTGATGATTGCCTACCCGAAGTTGTGGGAAAGCGCTCGTCAGCGCGTCCGCAATCGCCATGGGCAGTTGGGAAGGTTTTTCGATAAGTGTCATCTGCTTGCATCCTTGCAGCGGTTACTGCTGATCCGGGCGAGAGTCGTTGACCCCAATTCGCTTGGCCGCCCAGCGTTCATAAAGGCCGATGGCCACATCCGCGCCGGCCATGGCAGTCAGGCAACCAATGGCCCCGGCGGTCCAGATCGACATGCCGGCGGCGTAGCACAGCATCAATGCTGAAACCCCGCAGACCATGCACGCCCCGGACCGCAGGGCCAGGCGCCGAATCAGCGACCAACCGCGGGCGCCTTCCTTGTCGGCGCGCCACATCTCACCGGACACTCCGCCGACCAGCGCCAGTATGATCACCAGCCAGATAGGCATTTCCGCTAACGCTTGCTGCTCGTTTGTCATGTCACGCCTCCTGGCTGAGCATTACCGGCCGAACGCCGGGCTTGAAAAGGTCTTCCATTACCTGTGCTGCATAGATAGGCATTCCAAAAAGCCCGGTCTCCCAGGCTTTTCAGTAATGCTTTTCTCGATCTTTCGGCGCTACTGGCGCGGTACGGATCTTTCCTCCACTGTTTTTCCGACCACGATCCCTGTCTGCCGGATAACTGCTTCTGGTGCTTTACGCTGCACACCCGGGTCAGTTGCCAACCCTCTGAACCGTTGAGGCCGGTTCATCGCTGCCTGTTTTTAACTCGGTACTACTAAAGAGCGTCGGCATCCTTGCCGGTGTTGCCTTGGCATCCTTGCCATCGCTTCGATGGCGTCCATGCCGATATTGCGTGCCTTCCTTGTCTTCCTTGGCAGCATCCTTGCCGCCTCCACCAGGCCTTGTTGGCTGGCTTGAGATGGAGAATAGGACTGTATGAACATACAGTCAATGCATAAATGCATTTATTTTCAAAATATAAATGCACCTGTGCAATTTTAGCGTTTCAGGCACGAGGTTGAGATTCTTACAGACGAAAAAAAACCTGCTCGTTAGCAGGCTTTGTCTTACAGAAAAAGGTTAACGCGCGTACATGCCCCACCAGAACACGTGCCCGAGGATGCTGATCTGCTCATCCTGGATATCCTGAAAGCTGTAGTCCTCATCCGGGTGCTCATCGCGATTGAAGCTGCGCAGGCGAATCCCGGAAGGTAAGCGATAGAGCTGTTTCACTCGCAACAGGCCATTGTGATTGATCGCATATAAGTCGCCGTCGACGATGTCGCCGATCGCACTCTTGCCCGCATTCACTCCAACCGTCGCGCCATCGCGCAGCACGGGCAACATGCTGTTGCCACGCACGGTCACACACTTGGCCTGGTCAAACTGCACGCCGTTATGCCGCAGGCTGCGCTTGCCGAAGCGCAGGCTGGCCTTTTCGCTTTCCTCGATGACGAATCTTCCTGATCCAGCAGCCAATTCAACCTCGCGCAAAAAGGGGATCGACACCTCGTCTTCATTCACGGGGGTATCGTCGTCCCACAGGCTTATGTCCTTGAGTTCGGAATGCATCGGGTCGCGCGCGTCATCCCGCAAAGCGCCCAGCGCCACGCGCCCGCGCAGTTGGTCGGTGCTCACGCGAAAGTACTCGGCGATGCGGGAGATGTGCTTGTCCGACGGATCAACGATCTTGCCGCTGAGGATCCGGGACAGCGTGGATTGAGGCACGCCGGTACGCCGGTGAAGCTCCGTGGGGGAGATCCGGTCGCGGTCCAGCAGCTCTCTTAAGACGATAGAAACGTTGCGTTTTTGCATAATGTGGATAGTGACCGGAGATTTGCAGGTTGGCAAATGCATATTTGCATACTATATGCATCAGTGACACCTCTGCATGTCACTAAGCTTCTCACCCATAGAACGTCGCCCTCCTTGGGTGATCGCTATCAGGGCGTGCCCGCCTTGAGTTTTACCTATCCATTTGCGACCTGCGAAGCCCCGACCTCGCGTGTTAACCTTGCCGCCATCGCAAAAAATGCTGGGCCAAGCGCCCCTTTGCCCCATCACTTTCAACGAATCTGCCTACTACCCAATGAGTAAAAACGCCTCCGATCTGTCCTCCCACACCCCAATGATGCAGCAGTACTGGCGCCTCAAGAACCAGCACCCTGATCAGTTGATGTTCTATCGCATGGGCGACTTCTACGAGATCTTCTACGAAGACGCGAAGAAGGCCGCCAAGTTGCTGGACATCACCCTGACCGCACGCGGGCAGTCGGCGGGGCAGTCGATTCCGATGTGTGGGATCCCTTACCACTCGCTGGAAGGTTACCTGGTCAAGCTGGTGAAGCTGGGCGAGTCGGTGGTGATCTGTGAGCAGATCGGCGATCCGGCAACCAGCAAGGGCCCGGTGGAACGTCAGGTGGTGCGCATTATTACGCCGGGAACGGTGAGTGATGAGGCGCTGTTGGATGAGCGTCGCGATAACCTGATCGCTGCGGTGTTGGGCGATGAGCGTTTGTTCGGGCTGTCGGTGCTGGACATCACCAGTGGCAATTTCAGCGTGCTGGAGATCAAGGGCTGGGAGAATTTGCTGGCGGAGCTGGAGCGCATCAACCCGGTGGAGTTGTTGATCCCGGATGATTGGCCGAAGGACCTGCCGGCGGAAAAGCGTCGTGGGACCAAGCGTCGTGCACCGTGGGATTTCGAGCGTGACTCGGCGTTGAAAAGTCTGTGCCAGCAGTTCTCGGTGCAAGACCTGAAGGGCTTCGGTTGCGAAACCCTGACCCTGGCCATCGGCGCCGCCGGTTGCCTGCTCGCCTATGCCAAAGAAACCCAGCGCACCGCCCTGCCGCATTTGCGCAGCCTGCGCCATGAACGCCTGGACGATACGGTGGTGCTCGATGGGGCCAGCCGGCGCAATCTGGAGTTGGACACCAACCTCGCCGGCGGGCGTGACAACACCCTGCAGTCGGTGGTCGACCGTTGCCAGACCGCCATGGGCAGCCGCTTGCTGACGCGCTGGCTGAACCGTCCTTTGCGAGACTTGACGGTGCTGCAAGCGCGCCAGACGTCCATTACCTGCCTGCTGGACCGCTATCGCTTTGAAAAGCTGCAGCCACAGCTGAAGGAAATCGGCGATATCGAACGCATCCTGGCGCGGATCGGCTTGCGTAACGCGCGCCCGCGTGACCTGGCGCGGCTGCGCGATGCCCTTGGCGCCTTGCCGCAACTGCAAGTGGCGATGACCGAGCTGGACACGCCGCACCTGCAACAGCTCGCGATCACAGCCGGCACGTACCCGGAACTGGCGGCGCTGCTGGAAAAAGCCATTATCGACAACCCGCCGGCGATCATCCGTGACGGCGGTGTATTGAAGACCGGTTACGACAGCGAGCTGGACGAACTGCAATCGCTGAGCGAAAACGCCGGGCAGTTCCTGATTGACCTGGAAGCCCGCGAAAAAGCGCGTACCGGCCTGGCGAACCTGAAAGTCGGTTACAACCGCGTACATGGCTACTTTATCGAGTTGCCGAGCAAGCAGGCCGAGTCGGCGCCTGTCGACTATCAGCGCCGCCAGACCCTCAAGGGCGCCGAGCGCTTTATTACGCCAGAACTTAAAGCGTTCGAAGACAAAGCGCTGTCGGCCAAAAGCCGCGCCCTTGCGCGGGAAAAGATGCTCTACGAGGCCTTGCTCGAAGACCTGATCAGCCGCCTGGCGCCGTTGCAGGACACCGCCGCCGCCCTGGCCGAACTGGACGTGCTGAGCAACCTGGCCGAACGAGCGCTGAACCTGGACCTGAACTGCCCGCGCTTTGTCAGCGAGCCGTGCATGCGCATCGTGCAAGGCCGCCACCCTGTGGTGGAGCAGGTGCTGACCACGCCGTTCGTCGCCAACGACCTGTCGCTGGACGACGATACCCGCATGTTGGTGATCACCGGTCCCAACATGGGTGGTAAATCCACTTACATGCGTCAGACCGCATTGATTGTGCTGCTGGCACATATCGGCAGCTTTGTACCGGCGGCCAGTTGCGAGTTGTCGCTGGTGGACCGCATCTTTACCCGGATCGGTTCCAGCGATGACCTGGCCGGTGGCCGCTCCACCTTTATGGTGGAAATGAGCGAAACCGCCAATATCCTGCACAACGCCACCGAGCGCAGCCTGGTGCTGATGGACGAAGTGGGCCGTGGCACCAGCACCTTCGACGGCCTGTCCCTGGCTTGGGCGGCCGCCGAGCGTCTGGCGCATTTGCGTGCCTACACGCTGTTCGCGACCCACTATTTCGAGCTGACCGTACTGCCGGAGAGCGAGCCACTGGTGGCCAACGTGCACCTCAACGCCACGGAGCACAACGAGCGCATCGTGTTCCTGCACCATGTGCTACCGGGGCCTGCCAGCCAGAGCTACGGCCTGGCCGTGGCGCAACTGGCCGGTGTGCCGAACGACGTGATCCTGCGCGCCCGCGAGCACCTGAGCCGCCTGGAGACCACCGCCCTGCCCCACGAAACCGTGGTTGCCAGCCCGAAGAAAGCCAGCACTAAACCCGCCGCGCCGCACCAGAGCGATATGTTCGCCAGCCTGCCCCATCCGGTGCTGGATGAGTTGGCAAAGCTTGACCTGGACGACTTGACACCGCGCAAAGCACTCGAAATGTTATATGCACTGAAGACTCGGATATAACGCAGACGCTTGCAAGCTGGTAGACTCTCGCGCGGTTTGGGATGCTGTGGGCTTTTAGCCTGGCCTGCAGACTATCGCTCCCGAACCTCGCGGGCCCTGCCACAAAGGGTTTCGCTGCCGCCGCCTGAGGAGAAAATTAGAAATGACCTTCGTCGTCACCGACAACTGCATCAAGTGCAAGTACACCGACTGCGTAGAAGTGTGTCCGGTGGACTGCTTCTACGAAGGCCCGAATTTCCTGGTTATCCACCCGGATGAGTGCATTGACTGCGCCCTGTGTGAACCAGAATGCCCGGCCGTTGCGATTTTTTCCGAGGACGAAGTGCCTGCCGGCATGGAACAGTTCATTCAGCTGAACGTCGAGCTGGCGGAGATCTGGCCGAACATCACGGAAAAGAAAGACTCGTTGCCGGATGCGGCAGAGTGGGATGGCAAGCCAGGCAAGATCGCGCACCTCGAGCGCTGAGAGCACCGCAGCCCTCCAAAAAAGCCCCTTGCGGGCTTTTTTGCATTTCTGGGGCTGGCGTTCACTTTTCTACAGGCAAAAAAAAGGGGCGGTTTGACCCGCCCACATTTTTTCCCTAGTCCCTTTGTTCCTTTTCATCGTCCTGATGAATCGCATCCCGCGATATTCCTTGAACCATCATTCCTTGATGGCCGTGCCAATCCGTGGACACAGGGCTGATGTTAAAGAGTTCCATTGGAACTGCAACGGGATCCAAGTTAGTGACTGACAAGCTTTCCCGCCAAAAACGCATTAATTAATTGTTATATTTCAAATGGATAGAAAATTCCCCCCAAAAATCGGGACGTCGCTGGCGAGCAAAAAAACCGATCGCTTACGATAAAGTAAGCGAATGCTTACACGACTAACTGCGCAAACGCGTAACACCTGCCCCCTGCCCGTCTTGCAGGCATGAAAAAGCCCCGACCCAGTCGAGGCATTTTCCCTTCAACGCGCTCAGTCGTCGCTGACGGTAATGGTCGGCATTGCGGGTGCGGCGGCTTCCTGAAGCACGATCCGCGCGCCCACGTGGCGGGCCAGTTCCTGGTACACCATGGCGATCTGACCATCGGGCTCTGCCGCCACGGTGGGCTTGCCGCTATCGGCCTGCTCACGAATCGTCATCGACAAGGGTAACGACGCCAACACCTCTACACCGTACTGGGTCGCCAGCTTCTCGCCACCGCCCTCACCGAACAGATGCTCGGCATGGCCGCAATTGGAACAGATGTGTACCGCCATGTTCTCGACCACCCCCAGCACCGGGATGTTGACCTTGCGGAACATCTCCACGCCTTTTTTGGCGTCGAGCAGTGCCAAGTCCTGCGGGGTGGTCACGATCACCGAGCCGGCCACCGGGACTTTTTGCGCCAGGGTCAGCTGGATATCGCCGGTGCCCGGCGGCATGTCGATCACCAGGTAATCCAGGTCGCCCCAGGCGGTCTGGGTGACCAGTTGCAGCAGGGCGCCGGACACCATCGGCCCACGCCAGACCATCGGCGTGTTTTCATCGGTGAGGAAAGCCATCGACATCACTTCCACGCCCAGGGATTCGATAGGCACGAACCACTTCTGGTCCTTGATTTTCGGCCGTGTGCCTTCGGCGATACCGAACATCACGCCTTGGCTCGGGCCGTAGATATCCGCGTCGAGAATGCCCACCCGCGCGCCTTCGCGGGCCAGGGCCAGCGCCAGGTTGGCCGCGGTGGTGGACTTGCCCACGCCGCCTTTGCCGGAGGCCACCGCCACGACGTTCTTGACGTTCGCCAGGCCCGGGATCTGCGCCTGGGCCTTGTGCGCGGCGATCACGCATTTGATATCGACCTTGGCCGAGCGCACGCCATCCAGGCCTTCGATGGCCATTTGCAGCATCTGCGCCCAGCCGCTCTTGAACAGACCGGCGGCGTAGCCCAGTTCCAGCTGGACCGAGACCTGGTCGCCCTGGACGTCGATGGCGCGCACACAGCCGGCGCTGACCGGGTCCTGGTTCAAATAGGGGTCGGTGTATTGGCGAAGAACGGCTTCCACCGCTGCGCGAGTGACGACGCTCATGGGCTACTCCCGAAAAAGACTGACTGAAACAGGCGGCTATCCTAACCGTTCCAGCGGTCTAAAGGCATGCTTTCACAGGTTCGGAAGATTCGGAAACAGCGCCACGGGGTGAAATATATCCGCCGGCGCTTTATAGTGGCCGACCTCCGTTTCATCAAGTAGCCGAGCCCCATGTCCGAGCCACGCAAGATCCTCGTCACCAGCGCCCTGCCCTATGCCAATGGTTCCATCCATCTTGGCCATATGCTTGAGTACATCCAGACCGATATGTGGGTGCGCTTCCAGAAGCATCGCGGCAATCAATGCATCTATGTCTGCGCGGACGACGCCCACGGTTCGGCCATCATGTTGCGCGCCGAAAAGGAAGGCATCACCCCGGAACAACTGATCGCCAACGTGCAGGCTGAACACAGCGCCGACTTTGCCGAGTTCCTGGTGGAGTTCGACAACTTTCACTCGACCCACTCCGACGAAAACCGTGAGCTGTCGAGCCAGATCTACCTGCGCTTGAAGGAAGCCGGGCACATCGACCAACGTTCGGTGACCCAGTATTTCGACCCGGAAAAGAAAATGTTCCTGGCCGACCGCTTCATCAAGGGCACCTGCCCCAAATGCGGCACCGAAGACCAATACGGTGACAACTGCGAAAAATGCGGCGCGACCTACGCGCCGACGGACCTGAAGGATCCGAAGTCGGCAATCTCGGGCGCCACGCCGGTGCTGAAAGACTCGCAGCACTTCTTCTTCAAGCTCCCCGACTTCCAGCAGATGCTGCAAACCTGGACGCGCAGCGGCACCTTGCAGGACGCCGTGGCCAACAAACTCTCCGAATGGCTCGACAGTGGCCTGCAGCAGTGGGACATCTCCCGTGATGCGCCCTACTTCGGCTTCGAGATTCCGGGCGAGCCGGGCAAGTATTTCTATGTGTGGCTGGATGCGCCCATCGGCTACATGGCCAGCTTCAAGAACCTGTGCGACCGCACGCCGGAGCTGGACTTCGACGCGTTCTGGGGCAAAGACTCCAGCGCCGAGCTGTATCACTTCATCGGCAAGGACATCGTCAACTTCCACGCCCTGTTCTGGCCGGCGATGCTCGAAGGTTCGGGCTACCGCAAGCCAACCGCCATCGCCGTGCACGGCTACCTGACGGTCAACGGCCAGAAAATGTCCAAGTCCCGTGGCACCTTTATCAAGGCGCGCACCTACCTGGACCACCTGTCGCCGGAATACCTGCGTTATTACTATGCCTCCAAGCTGGGCCGTGGCGTCGACGACCTCGACCTGAACCTGGAAGACTTCGTACAGAAGGTCAACTCGGACCTGGTCGGCAAAGTCGTGAATATTGCCAGCCGTTGCGCCGGTTTTATCCACAAGGGTAACGCCGGGCTGCTGGTGGCCGAGAACGCCGCGCCGGAGTTGACCGACGCCTTCCTGGCCGCCGCGCCAAGCATCGCCGATGCCTATGAAGCCCGCGACTTCGCTCGCGCCATGCGCGAGATCATGGGCCTGGCCGACCGCGCCAACGCCTGGATCGCCGACAAGGCCCCGTGGTCGCTGAACAAGCAGGAAGGCAAGCAGGACGAAGTGCAGGCGATCTGCGCCACTGGCGTCAACCTGTTCCGCCAGTTGGTGATCTTCCTTAAGCCGGTGCTGCCATTGCTGGCCGCCGATGCCGAGGCGTTCCTCAATGTCGCGCCGCTGACCTGGGACGATCACGCCACCCTGCTCAGCAACCATCAATTAAACGCGTTCAAACCGCTGATGACCCGCATCGACCCGGTAAAGGTCCAAGCCATGACCGACGCTTCGAAAGAAGACCTGGTCGCCAGCCAGACCGACACCGGAACGGCTGCACAGTCGGGCAATGGTGAGCTGGGCAAGGATCCGATCTCCCCGGAGATCGACTTTGATGCGTTTGCCGCCGTGGACCTGCGCGTGGCGCTGATCGTCAAGGCCGAGGCCGTAGAAGGCGCCGACAAGTTGCTGCGCCTGACACTCGACATCGGTGACGAGCAACGCAACGTATTCTCCGGGATCAAGAGTGCTTATCCGGACCCGTCCAAGCTCGATGGTCGCCTGACCATGATGATCGCCAACCTCAAGCCACGGAAAATGAAATTCGGTATTTCCGAGGGCATGGTCATGGCGGCCGGGCCTGGCGGCGAAGAGATCTACCTGCTGAGCCCTGACAGCGGCGCCAAGCCGGGTCAACGTATCAAGTAACCTGCAAGCTCTGTCGTTGTGGGTGTGGTTGTGGCGAGCGGGCTTCTTGTGGCGAGCGGGCTTGCCCCGCGTTGGGTCGCGAAGCGGCCCTGGAACCTGAGTCTGCGGTTGACCTGACAAATACCATGGAGGCCTACTGGGGCTGCTTCGCAGCCCAACGCGGGGCAAGCCCGCTCGCCACAGAAGCCCATTTGCCACAGAAGACCGTTTGCCACAAGAAGCCCGCTCGCCACATTAGGCCCTGTTTATTTAACCGGCATGCCATGATCACTTCATGAACCTGATTCAACGTATCGACGCGCTCTTGCCGCAGACCCAATGCGGCAAGTGCGGGCAACCGGGCTGCAAGCCTTACGCCGAAGGCATCGCCCAAGGCGAGGCGATCAATAAATGCCCGCCCGGTGGGCAGGAAACCATCGCCAGCCTGGCGCAACTGCTGCGCCTGCCGGTGCTTGAGTTGGACACGTCCCGTGGCGAAGCGCCCGCGCAGGTTGCCTATATTCGTGAAGCCGAATGCATCGGCTGCACCAAATGCATTCAGGCGTGCCCGGTGGATGCTATCGTCGGCGCCGCCAAGTTGATGCACACGGTGATCATCGACGAGTGCACCGGCTGCGACCTGTGCGTCGCGCCGTGCCCGGTGGACTGCATAGAAATGCGCCCATTGACCAATATTGTCCCGATCGTCGGCGGCCTGGCGCGCAACGATCATCAGCGTCATGAACGAGGCGTCAAGCGCGACCGCGCACGGCGGCGTTTCGAGCAACGCAACGCGCGCCTGCAGCGTGAAGACGCGCACAAACTCGCCGAACGTCTGGCCCGGGCCAAACGCTCGGTGCCGGCGGAGCCGATGCACCTGGATGCGGCGCAAGCGGCCCAGGATGCGGCAGTCAAAAAAGCCAAGGTCAATGTGGCAATGAGCCGTGCGCAATTGCACAAGTCTCTGAAAGCGTTTGGGCATCCACCGACTTTTGAACAGCAGTCGCAATTGATCGTGTTGCAACAGCAATTTGAGGCAGCGGAGCAGGCGCTGGCGGCGCTGGAAGTGCACAGCGCACCGGCAGCATCGCTGTCGCCCGGTACCAGCGCTGACCTCAAACGCGCGAAAATCCAGTTGGCGATGCGCCGAGCCGAGTTGAAAAAAGCCCAGGACCAACAGGCCGCTCCGCAGCAATTGGCGCAAGCGCAACACAGGCTTGACGAAGCCCAGCGCCAGGTCGAGGCCCATGACCCCACAATTTGAATTCCCGCTGAATTCGCAATCAAGCTGACCGCTTGTGCAAGGAACCGACCGTCCGATGAACGCCGCAAAACGCCTGGAAATTTTCCGCAGGTTTCACGAAGACAATCCTGAACCCAAGACCGAACTGGCTTATTCCTCACCGTTCGAATTGCTGATTGCGGTGATCCTCTCGGCCCAATCCACGGACGTCGGCGTCAACAAGGCCACGGCCAAGTTGTACCCGGTGGCCAACACACCCGAGGCCATCTATGCCCTGGGTGTGGAAGGGTTGTCGCACTACATCAAGACCATCGGCCTGTATAACAGCAAGGCCAAGAATGTGATTGAAACCTGCCGCCTGCTGATCGAACTGCATGGCAGCGAGGTGCCGCAAACCCGCGAAGCCCTGGAAGCTCTGCCGGGCGTTGGTCGTAAAACCGCCAATGTGGTGCTCAACACCGCGTTCCGGCAACTGACCATGGCCGTGGACACCCACATCTTCCGGGTCAGCAACCGCACCGGCATTGCGCGCGGCAAGAACGTGGTGGAGGTGGAAAAGCAGCTGATGAAGTTCGTGCCCAAGCCGTATCTTCTTGACTCCCACCACTGGCTGATCCTTCACGGGCGCTACGTTTGCCAGGCGCGCAAGCCTCGTTGCGGCAGCTGTCGCATCGAAGACCTGTGCGAATACAAAGACAAGACCTCCGACGATTGAGCAAGCATAGGTTTTCTCGATCAACCGATTGAAAAAATCTTTTTTACCAGGCCATGGATTATCGTTATAAGGGGCGCCAACGGCAGTCTTAGCCTGGAGTGAACCCTATGAGCACTGGCAAAGAACAACTGGAAGTGGAAGACGACCTCGTTGAGTCGGACGATGATGTGGTCGAGGCCCCCGTGGCAGAGGTCGCCAAGACCAATTTGAGCAAACGCCGTACGATCGACAATCTGCTGGAAGAACGACGTTTGCAAAAACAACTGGCCGATTACGACTTCGATCTCTGATAGGGCGGTCGACGGCCGGAAGCCTCCCTCACGGAGGCTTTTTTCTACCGGTTATGCAGGCAATGCGGGGGGCAATGCCTCATCTAGACCAAGCCGTTACGCTGGGCCAGTTCAATCAGGTCTACGAGTGAGCGCGCGTTGAGCTTGAGCAGCAAGCGCGTCTTGTAGGTGCTGACGGTCTTGTTGCTGAGGAACATGCCGTCGGCAATCTCCTTGTTGGTCCTGCCCCGGGCCAGTTGCTGCAATACCATCATCTCGCGCCCCGATAGACGTTCGACCATATCGGCCTCGCTGGCATTGCCCATGGTGGAGCGTACCGAGTTGAGCGCCTGGTTCGGGAAATAGCTGTACCCCGACAGGACGGCTTTGATCGCGCTCAGCAACTCGGTCAGGTCCTGTTGCTTGCACACGTAGCCTGCGGCGCCCGCCTGCATGCAACGCATGGAAAAATGGCCAGGCGCCTGGGACGTAAGCACCAGCACCTTGAACGGTGCCGGTTGTTTGGTAGAAGACAGCCGGCAAATAACTTCCAGGCCATCAAGTTTGGGTATCCCAATATCCAGTATGACAATGTCCGGCATATGCTCCCGTGCAAGTTGCAACGCATCGACACCGTTATCGGTCTCGGCAACGACCTCATAACCATGACGCTCCATTAGCATACGCACAGCAAGACGAATGACGGGATGATCATCCACGATCAGCACTTTATTCATGAGAAAGTCCAATTTCGCTGTTCGAATTATTTAGAGCAAGCACAATAGCCTAGTCGTTTCCTAGTTGGCATAGCGTTCCCCCCCAAGCAACAGCAAGCAGAGACCCACCCCACAGCGATAAAGGAAATGCCCTACAAAAAAACACCATCCTGGAGGGATCTACTTTTATGGATCCTTTCAGACCTTTCCGGAGGCTTACATACTTTGAGTGAAATATCCCCGGCACATGGGGGGCGGGGTAAACGTGCCGCACATAACTCTCAGGAAATGCCCCTTGCCTCTGGTGTCCGGCCGAGAAAACCGCTGACGGAAATCCATTTTTTTCAGTTCCACTAAACATATTCACTTACATCCTTAATTCCTACAGACGATTCAGCGATTTATATATCCGCCGCACTTACATGAGTGAATTTTCTGTAAGACCGGTTCCTACATAGATGTAAAAAATTCATTCTCCCTACAAAAACCCATCAACTCTTCATTCAAATCCAGATTTTGACAACGGTCGCGGTTAAACATCCATGCATGTTTAACCGCAATAAACATCACCGACATCTACACAATTACGCGCAAAAAAAATGGCCCCTCGGAAAGGGGCCATTCCTTACAGCGGGCAGAAAATTAGAACAACGAGCGGCCTTTGTTGGCCGCAATGCGCATGCGCAACGCGTTCAATTTGATAAAGCCTGCTGCGTCCGCCTGGTTGTAGGCGCCGCCGTCTTCTTCGAAGGTGGCGATGTTGGCATCGAACAGTGAGTCATCGGACTTGCGACCGGTCACGATCACATTGCCCTTGTAGAGCTTGAGCCGCACAACGCCGTTCACGTGAGCCTGGGAGGCGTCGATCATCTGCTGCAGCATCAGACGCTCAGGGCTCCACCAGTAGCCGGTGTAGATCAGGCTGGCGTACTTGGGCATCAGCTCATCCTTGAGGTGAGCCACTTCGCGGTCCAGGGTGATGGACTCGATCGCGCGGTGGGCACGCAGCATGATGGTGCCGCCCGGGGTTTCGTAGCAGCCACGGGACTTCATGCCCACGTAGCGGTTCTCGACGATGTCGAGACGGCCGATACCGTGTTCGCCACCGATGCGGTTCAGGGTCGCCAGTACGGTGGCCGGGGTCATTTCGACGCCGTCCAGCGCGACGATGTCACCGTTGCGGTAGGTCAATTCCAGGTACTGCGGCTTGTCGGGAGCGTTCTCCGGGGAGACGGTCCACTTCCACATGTCTTCTTCGTGCTCGGTCCAGGTGTCTTCCAGCACGCCGCCTTCATAGGAGATGTGCAGCAAGTTGGCGTCCATCGAGTACGGGGACTTCTTCTTGCCGTGACGCTCGATTGGAATGGCGTGCTTTTCAGCGTAATCCATCAGCTTTTCACGGGACAACAAGTCCCACTCACGCCAAGGGGCGATCACTTTCACGCCGGGCTTGAGCGCATAGGCACCCAGTTCGAAACGCACCTGGTCGTTGCCCTTGCCGGTCGCGCCATGGGAAATGGCGTCGGCGCCAGTTTCGTTGGCGATTTCGATCAGGCGCTTGGCGATCAGCGGACGTGCGATGGAAGTACCCAGCAGGTACTCGCCTTCGTAGACGGTGTTGGCGCGAAACATCGGGAAGACGAAATCGCGGACGAACTCTTCGCGCAGGTCGTCAATGTAGATCTCTTTCACGCCCATGGCTTGCGCCTTGGCACGTGCAGGTTCGACCTCTTCGCCCTGACCCAGGTCAGCGGTGAAGGTCACCACTTCACAGTTATAAGTATCCTGCAGCCACTTGAGGATCACCGAAGTGTCCAGGCCGCCGGAATACGCGAGAACGACCTTGTTTACGTCGGCCATGCCATCACTCCACGGGGTTGTACGGAAAGGCGTCGATTCTACCGATCAAAACCGTGAATTTACAGGGGCGCGACAGCAAATGAAGATAAAGCGACAGATTATGTCGAGTGAGCGACCGGTGCTCGATTCTTACGAGGTATGCGCGGGGTTGCTTGGGCCCGTGGCCTGGGGCGCCGGTTTCTCGGGGGCTGCCACGCGTTCAAGCTGGATATTGACGCGACGGTTGCGCGCCCGGTTGGCCGCGTTGGTGTTGGGTGCCAACGGATAACTTTCGCCATGGAAGCGCAGGGTGACCTGGGATTCCTGGATGCCGTTGGCCTTGAAGTAGTCCATCACCGCCAGCGCTCGGCGACGCGAGACATCGCGGTTGGTCAGGCGGTTGCCGCTATTGTCTGAATGGCCATTGAGCTCGATATGGTTGACGGTGGGATCGGCCTTCATGAACGCAACAATCACATCCAGCTTCTTCTTGGCTGCGGCGTCCAGTTCGATACCTCCCCCCGGGAAGCCGACCTCGGTCTGTTTGACCTGGTCGTAATTCATCGGCAACAGCTTGGTGGTGCACAGCTGGTAGTCGTTGTAGGCCTTGTTGAATTTTACCGGCAACAGGCGGATTTCCGAGTAGCCACCTTCACGCCCGTAGTGTCGGACGGTCGGACTACGCCCCTCCAATAACCCAATGAACAGCCGCCCGGCCTGGGCCTGGGAGCTGTTGAACAACACGTCGCCGCTGCCAGCGCGCACGGCGCCAAGGTTGATATCACCACGGCCCGGCTGCCACGGAGCGGCGGCGGCCAGCAAGGTGGCCGAGCCCGTACCCAGCGAGCCGTTATAGGCTTTGAGACGAAACGTCGCTTGCTCACCGGCCCGGCGCACGAACTCACCCGAACCGAAGTCGGTGATCGGCTGTGTCAGGCGGCACTCGAACTGGTCGCCTTCGACCTTCCACTCAATATTCTCCAGACGTGTCTGGAACGTGAGGGCCATCGCAGGCAGGCTGGCGAACACACTGAGCAGGGCTAGATAATGCTGGCGCACGGGAGGCTCCACTGGTTGCTACAACACTTCAAGGCGTCATACATCGATAAGGCATACCCCCTGCTATCGGTCGCATCCTGCAAAACTTGATAGCGAGTGCCTGCAAGAGTCTTTTCCGGTAGCATTCCCACCAGATTGACCCGCCTGGAATCCCCAATGTCCGACCGCCTGACCCTGCTGCGTCCCGACGACTGGCATATTCATCTTCGCGATGGTGCTGCGTTACCCCACACCGTGGCCGATGTCGCGCGCACCTTTGGCCGCGCCATCATCATGCCAAACCTGGTACCTCCGGTGCGTAACGCCGAGCAAGCCGATGCCTATCGCCAGCGGATCCTCGCTGCACGACCGGCCGGCAGCCGCTTCGAACCGCTGATGGTGCTCTACCTCACCGACCGCACCCAGCCCTCGGAGATTCGCGAGGCCAAGGCCAGCGGCTTCGTGCACGCCGCCAAGCTGTACCCGGCCGGCGCGACCACCAACTCCGACTCCGGCGTGACCAGTATCGACAAGATCCTGCCGGCCATCGAAGCCATGGCCGAGGTCGGCATGCCGCTGCTGATCCACGGTGAAGTCACCCGTGGCGATGTGGACGTGTTCGATCGCGAGAAGCTCTTCATCGACGAACATATGCGCCGCGTGGTCGAGCTGTTCCCGACCCTCAAGGTGGTATTCGAGCACATCACCACGGCCGATGCCGTGCAGTTCGTGACCGAGGCCTCGGCCAACGTCGGTGCGACCATTACCGCGCATCACCTGTTGTACAACCGCAACCACATGCTGGTGGGCGGGATTCGGCCGCACTTCTATTGCCTGCCGATCCTCAAGCGCAACACCCACCAGGTGGCGTTGCTGGATGCCGCGACCAGCGGCAATCCGAAGTTCTTCCTCGGCACCGACTCCGCGCCCCACGCCCAGCACGCCAAGGAAGCCGCGTGTGGCTGCGCCGGTTGCTACACCGCCTTTGCGGCGATCGAGTTGTATGCCGAAGCGTTCGAACAGCGCAACGCCCTGGACAAGCTCGAAGCGTTCGCCAGCCTCAACGGCCCGCGTTTCTATGGCCTGCCGGCGAATACCGACCGCATCACCCTGGTTCGTGAAGACTGGACCGCCCCTGCCAGCCTGCCCTTTGGCGAGCTGACCGTTATCCCGCTGCGCGCCGGTGAAACACTGCGCTGGCGCCTGCTGGAGGAAAGCAAGTGAGTGAAGACCAATACGACGACGAACAAGAGCATAGCGGTGGCGGTTCCCGTCACCCGATGGCCGAGCGATTTCGCGGTTATCTGCCGGTTGTCATCGACGTAGAAACCGGTGGTTTCAATTGCGCCACCGATGCGCTGCTGGAAATCGCCGCGACCACCATCGGCATGGACGAACAGGGCTTCGTGTTCCCGGAACATACCCACTTCTTCCGCGTCGAGCCGTTCGAAGGCGCCAACATCGAAGCGGCCGCCCTGGAGTTCACCGGGATCAAGCTCGATCACCCCCTGCGCATGGCAGTGAGTGAAGAAGCGGCGCTGACCGATATCTTCCGTGGCGTACGCAAGGCGTTGAAGGCCAATGGCTGCAAACGCGCCATCCTGGTCGGCCACAACAGCAGCTTCGACCTGGGCTTCCTGAATGCCGCCGTGGCGCGGCTGGACATGAAGCGCAACCCGTTTCATCCGTTCTCCAGCTTCGACACCGCCACCCTCGCCGGCCTGGCGTATGGCCAGACAGTACTGGCCAAAGCCTGTCAGGCGGCCGGGATCGACTTCGACGGTCGTGAGGCGCATTCGGCCCGCTACGACACCGAGAAGACCGCCGAGCTGTTCTGCGGCATCGTCAATCGCTGGAAGCAGATGGGCGGCTGGGAAGATTTCAACGACTGAAATCCCAGGCATAAAAAACCCGGCTCAGCGCCGGGTTTTTTAGGCCTCGAATCCGGCTTACAGCTTGCCGGCGTTCTCGGTCAGGTAAGCCGCAACACCTTCGGTGGAAGCGGTCATGCCCTTGTCGCCCTTTTTCCAGTTGGCAGGGCAGACTTCGCCGTGCTCTTCGTGGAATTGCAGCGCGTCGACCAGACGGATCAGCTCTTCCATGTTACGACCCAGGGGCAGGTCGTTGATGATCTGGGAGCGAACCACGCCCTTGTCGTCGATCAGGAACGCGCCACGGAACGCCACGCCGCCTTCGGACTCAACGTCGTAGGCCTTGGCAATGTCGTGCTTCATGTCGGCAGCCATGGTGTATTTGACTTTGCCGATACCGCCATCATTGATGGCGGTGTTGCGCCAGGCGTTGTGGGTGAAATGGGAGTCGATGGAAACGGCCACCACTTCAACGTTGCGCGCCTTGAAATCGTCCATGCGGTGGTCCAGAGCGATCAGCTCCGAAGGGCAGACGAAGGTGAAGTCCAGCGGGTAGAAGAACACCAGGCCGTATTTGCCTTTGATGGCTTCGGACAGTTTGAAGCTGTCAACGATTTCGCCATTGCCAAGAACGGCTGGGACATCGAAATCCGGGGCTTGTTTGCCGACGAGTACGCTCATTAGGTATCTCCTGATGCAGGGGTGACGATTGAAGTAAAAGGACCGGCCATGAGTCTGCCGTTTATAAGCGACAGCCCTGTGACGCAGTCACGCTTCGTGAAGATCGACCATCATACACTGAAAAAACCGTTCGTCAGTGCGGGCGCTGTGCCAGCGAATACCTGGCGAATCTACTTTGACAATCATTCTCGTTAACATTAAGATCCAACGCACTCAAGCCTTAAACCGCGACGGTTCTCCTTATGTATGTGTGCCTGTGTACCGGCGTCACCGACGGACAAATCCGCGAAGCAATCTATGAAGGTTGCTGCAGCTACAAGGAAGTACGTGAAACCACCGGCGTTGCCAGCCAGTGCGGTAAATGTGCTTGCCTGGCCAAACAAGTGGTACGGGAAACCCTGACGCAGCTGCAGACAGCCCAGGCCGCAGCCCCCTATTCAGCAGAATTTACACACGCCTGATTCGTGTGTTTTAAAGAACCGGACTTGGTGTCCGGTTTTTTTATGTCCGAAATTCAATTAGTTAGCGCGAAGACGCGGAACACAAACATTCTTATTCCGATTAATTTTCATTTATTATTCAATAACTTAGGTTTGACACTAAGGATTTCGCCGCTCAAACTGCGCCTTATACACAGCGATTACAGGGCAGGACCCCAGTCATGAAAGGCGACATCTCAGTCATCCAGCAACTCAACAAAATCCTTGCCAATGAACTGGTCGCGATCAATCAGTACTTTCTGCATGCGCGCATGTATGACGATTGGGGCCTGGAAAAGCTCGGCAAGCGTGAATACAAAGAGTCCATCAAGGCCATGAAGGACGCCGACGCGCTGATCAAGCGCATCCTGTTCCTGGAAGGCCTGCCGAACGTGCAGGACCTGGGCAAGCTGAACATCGGCGAGCACACCCAGGAAATGCTCAGCAGCGACCTGGGTTTTGAGCGCAAGAGCCACAGCGACCTCAAGGCCGCCATTGCTCACTGCGAAGTGACCAAGGACTTTGGCAGCCGTGAACTGCTGGAAGATATCCTGGAAGACCAGGAAGAACATATCGACTGGCTGGAAACCCAGTTGGGCCTGATCGACAAGGTCAGCCTGGAAAACTACCTGCAGTCGCAGATGGGCGAATAACCCTCAGGCAACAGGTAAAAAAAAGCCCCGCGCTCTCATGAGACGCGGGGCTTTTTATTGCATCCGCATCAAGCGTCAGTCTTGACTGCCGCTTTTTGCGTTGCATCTTTGATCAACGCTTGCAACGAACCATCAGCGGCCATCTCAGTGATGATATCGCTGCCGCCGACCAGTTCACCGGCCACCCACAGTTGTGGGAACGTTGGCCAGTTGGCGTACTTCGGCAGGTTGGCGCGGATTTCAGGGTTTTGCAGGATATCCACGTAAGCGAACTTCTCGCCACACTGCATCACAGCCTGGGAAGCCTTCGCGGAGAAACCGCACTGAGGAGCGTTTGGCGCGCCCTTCATGTAAAGCAGAATGGTGTTGTTGGCAATCTGCTCTTTGATCGTTTCGATGATATCCATGGAACACCTCGGCTGGAACTTTGCGACTCACAGGTCGGCACGGTGGCGCATTGTAACGCAAAATTCCAGCCGGGTGCTCAGGCGGCTGCTACCTGCACGGGAACGCCATTCAATGCCGCGTTGCCCGACAACTCATCCAATTGCCGCTCGTCGGTCAAGTCATTGGCACTGGCGCCGGGCTGTTCGCTGGCGATCGTCATCCGCACGCCTGGGCGGCCATGTCCCCAACCGTGGGGCAGGCTGACAACGCCCGGCATCATCTCCAGGCTGGCCGCGACGTCTACTTCGATCATGCCGATGCGCGAACTGACACGTACGCGCTGACCATCACTCAACTGCCGGCTGGCCAGATCATCGGGATGCATCAGCAATTGATGCCGTGGCTTGCCCTTCACCAGCCGGTGATAGTTATGCATCCAGGAGTTATTGCTGCGCACATGCCGGCGGCCGATCATCAGCAGTTCATCGGCCACCGGCGCCGGTTGCGCCGCAAAACGCACGAGGTCGGCGAGGATCACCGCCGGCGCCGCTTGCACCTTGCCATCGGCGGTTTTCAAACGCGCCGCCAGGTTGGGCCTGAGCGGTCCCAGGTCCAGGCCGTGAGGGTAGTCCGCCAACTTCGCCACCGAGAGTTTATGGCTGGAGGCGTCACCGTAGGTCCCCGCACGCAGCCCGAAATCAATCATCTGCGCGGGCGGCAGGGTCGGCTTGAGCGCAACACCGGTCTGCACCGCGAACGCAGTGGCCAGGCCAACGAAGATCTCCCAGTCATGCAGGGCCCCGTCGGGCTTGGGCAATATCGCCCGATTGAACCGAGTGACGTTACGCACCGCGAACATATTGAAGGTGGTGTCGTAGTGATCGTTTTCCAGCGCTGAGGTGGACGGCAGGATCAGGTCGGCATACCGCGTCGTCTCGTTGATATAGAGGTCGATGCTGACCATGAACTCCAGGCCCTCCAGGGCTTGCTCCAGTTGCCGGCCGTTAGGCGTCGACAACACCGGATTGCCCGCCACCGTGACCAACGCGCGGATTTGCCCTTCGCCCCCGGTGAGCATTTCCTCAGCCAACGCCGACACAGGCAATTCACCGCCGTACTCCGGGCGCCCCGAAACCCGGCTCTGCCAGCGATTGAAATGCCCACCGCCAGTCGACGCCACCAAATCCAAGGCGGGCGTGGTGCACAGCGCACCGCCAACACGGTCCAGATTACCGGTCACCAGGTTGATCAATTGCACCAGCCAATGACACAGCGTGCCGAATGCCTGGGTCGATACGCCCATGCGGCCGTAACACACAGCTTTATCGGCGGCAGCGAAGTCCCGCGCCAACTGGCGGATCTGCTCGGCGGGCACCGCGCATTGGCGACTCATGGCCTCGGCGGTGAATCCGGTGATGGCATGGCGGACATCATCAAGGCCTTCCACCGGCAGGTGGCTGACGCGGGTCAGGTTCTCGCCGAACAACGTGTTGAGCACCCCGAACAGCAACGCCGCATCGCCGCCCGGACGCACGAACAGGTGCTGATCGGCCATCGCCGCCGTCTCGCTGCGCCGGGGGTCGACAACCACCACTTTACCGCCACGAGCCTGGATCGCCTTGAGGCGCTTCTCCACATCGGGCACGGTCATGATGCTGCCGTTGGATGCCAGCGGGTTGCCGCCCAGGATCAGCATGAAGTCGGTGTGGTCGATATCCGGGATTGGCAGCAGCAAGCCATGGCCGTACATCAGGTGACTGGTGAGATGGTGAGGCAATTGGTCCACCGAGGACGCGGAAAAGCGATTGCGTGTCTTGAGCAAACCCAGGAAGTAATTGCTGTGGGTCATCAACCCGTAGTTGTGCACGCTGGGGTTGCCCTGGTACACCGCCACCGCGTTCTGCCCATGGCGAGCCTGGATACCCGCCAGCCGTTCGGCTACCAGCGCAAAGGCCTCGTCCCACGCAATGGGTTGCCATTCACTGCCGACCCGCAACATCGGCTGGTGCAGGCGGTCGGGATCGTTCTGGATATCCTGCAGCGCGACGGCCTTGGGGCAGATGTGCCCTCGGCTGAAACTGTCCTGGGCGTCGCCCTTGATCGAGGTAATCGCCAGGCTGCCGTCTTCGGCCCTGGTGGTTTCCAGGGTGAGGCCGCAGATGGCTTCACACAGATGGCAGGCACGGTGGTGGAGAGTCTTGGTCATGGCCAGTCTCTTTATTGGGCTTTGGCGCGACTATGGGCCGCGACGGCCAAGGGTGCCACCAACGTTCGCGCCGTGAATCGACCGGCATCAGGCCCGGCCATGACTAAGCGTGAGTAAATGTTTCAGAACCCGCCTTATATCCTGCAAAACCGACACAGCCTGGCTTACGGCCACCCCGACGCATTGCAAAAGGTCGAGACGCCAGTGTACAAATGGCCCGCTGCTGTCTGGAAATCGTCTTCAAACGCGCTCCGGCGCCCTGCTTGAACACCCTAAAAACCGTAGCCCTATTGGTAAGACGCGACATTTAATTATAAGATCGCGCCTTCCCCTATTTCGTCGCCCCGTGCGGCTTTCGCCGCAGGTCTCGCCCGTTGTCACAATAAACAAGGCTTTGAGTATCTGCGGTCTGTTGCAAAAGGTAGTTAATGATGAGCGCAAGGCACTTTCTCTCCCTGATGGATTGCACGCCCGAAGAGCTGGTCAGCGTGATCCGTCGCGGCATTGAGCTTAAAGACCTGCGTCACCGCGGCGTACTGTTCGAGCCTTTGAAAAACCGCGTACTCGGGATGATTTTCGAGAAGTCGTCGACCCGCACCCGCGTGTCTTTCGAGGCCGGCATGATCCAATTGGGTGGCCAAGCCATCTTCCTGTCCTCGCGCGACACCCAACTGGGCCGTGGCGAACCGATCGCCGACAGTGCGAAGGTGATGTCGAGCATGCTCGATGCGGTGATGATCCGAACCTTCGCCCACAGCACCGTGACCGAATTTTCCGCCAATTCCCGGGTACCGGTGATCAACGGCCTGTCCGATGACCTGCACCCGTGCCAGTTACTGGCCGATATGCAAACCTTCCTTGAGCACCGTGGTTCGATTCAGGGCAAGACCGTGGCCTGGATCGGCGACGGCAACAACATGTGCAACAGCTATATAGAAGCGGCGATCCAGTTCGACTTCCATTTGCGCATCGCCTGCCCCGAAGGCTTCGAACCCAACCCCGAATTCCTGGCCAAGGCGGACGGACGCGTGCAACTGCTGCGCGATCCGAAAGATGCAGTGGTCGGCGCGCATCTGGTGAGCACCGACGTCTGGACCTCCATGGGTCAGGAAGAGGAGACCGCCACGCGCCTCGCCCGGTTCGCGCCCTACCAGGTGAACCGCGCGCTGCTCGACCTGGCCGCTCCGGATGTGCTGTTCATGCATTGCCTGCCGGCGCACCGCGGCGAAGAAATCAGCCTCGACCTGCTGGACGACCCGCGCTCGGTCGCGTGGGACCAGGCTGAAAACCGCCTGCATGCGCAGAAAGCGTTGCTCGAATTCCTTGTCCCACCGTCGTACCACCACGCATGAGCCAGCCACTATTGCTGAACCTGCGCAACCTGGCATGCGGCTACCAGGACCAACGGGTGGTGCAGAACCTCAACCTGCACCTAAACGCTGGCGACATCGGTTGCCTGCTCGGCTCTTCCGGCTGCGGCAAGACCACCACACTCCGGGCGATTGCCGGGTTCGAACCGGTGCACGAAGGTGAAATAAGCCTGGCCGGTGAAGTGATCTCCAGTGCCGGGTTCACCCTGGCACCCGAGAAACGCCGCATCGGCATGGTGTTCCAGGACTACGCGCTGTTTCCGCACTTGAGCGTGGCCGACAACCTCGCGTTCGGCATTCGCAAGCACCCGCAAAAAGAGCGTATGGTCGCGCAATTGCTCGAGCTGGTGAACCTGAAGAACCTGGGCAAACGCTTCCCCCATGAACTCTCCGGCGGCCAGCAACAACGCGTCGCCCTCGCCCGCGCCTTGGCCCCGGAGCCCGCGCTGTTATTGCTCGATGAGCCTTTCTCCAACCTGGACGGCGAGTTGCGCCGCAAGCTCAGCCATGAGGTGCGCGATATCCTCAAGGCACGCGGCACCAGCGCGATCCTGGTGACCCATGACCAGGAAGAAGCCTTCGCGGTCAGCGACCAGGTCGGTGTTTTCAAGGAAGGCCGGCTTGAGCAGTGGGACACGCCCTACGACCTCTATCACGAACCGCAGACGCCTTACGTCGCGAGCTTTATCGGCCAGGGCTACTTCATCCGCGGGCAATTGAGTTCGCCTGAATCGGTCAGCACCGAACTGGGTGAGCTGCGCGGCAACCGCGCCTATACCTGGCCTACCGGTGGCGCGGTGGACGTGCTGCTGCGCCCGGACGACATCGTCTACGCGCCGGACAGCGCGTTGAAAGCCCGAATTGTCGGCAAGACATTCCTCGGCGCGTCGACCCTGTACCGCCTGCAATTGCCGACCGGCGCGCAGCTGGAATCGATTTTCCCCAGCCATGCAGACCATCAGGTCGGAGCGGACGTAGGGATTCGGGTTGCGGCAGAACATCTGGTGTTGTTCCAGGCGTCGGGCAGCACTGCCGCGCAAATCCCGCAGGCCGAATCAGGCGTGCGGCGTTACAGTCCCGCTCACTGAAGAAACTCAATCAACATGTGGGAGCTGGCTTGCCTGCGATGGCGGTGGGTCAGCTGTATATCAGTCGGCTGTCGCACCGCTATCGCAGGCAAGCCAGCTCCCACATTGGAACTTCTTTGGCTTCGAAGGTGGGGTTCACGCCCGGCCAATCGGTGCGAACTTGGCCTGGGTATGCTCCGCCAGCACCGCCGCCGGCAATTCCACTTCCAACCCCCTCCTCCCCGCACTCACAAAAATCGTCGCAAACGGCTGCGCCGTCACATCGATGAACGTGCGCAAGCGCTTCTTCTGCCCCAGCGGGCTGATGCCGCCCAGCAGGTAGCCGGTCGAGCGCTGCGCCGCTGCCGGGTCGGCCATCTCGACTTTTTTCACCCCGGCGGCCTGTGCCAGAGCCTTCAGGTCCAGACTTCCGACGACCGGCACCACCGCCACCAACAATTCGCCTTTTTCACTGCTGGCCAGCAGGGTCTTGAACACCTGTGCCGGGTCAAGGCTCAATTTTTCTGCGGCCTCCAGCCCGTACGACGCTGCCTTCGGGTCATGTTCGTAACTGTGGATACGATGTTCGGCGCGAACTTTTTTCAACAGGTCCAATGCAGGGGTCATGACGTCTCCGGAGGTGGAAAACAGATGGGCAATTCTAGGCCAAGCCCACGTAAAACGCTCTAGTTCGCCTACTTTCAAGGTGCCCGCGCAGTATGACAAGCGTGATCATTCACCAGACCAATAGTTGGAAAGTGACCGACAGTTCACTTTCGACCTTTGACAGCCGTCATTCTTGTCTATATTTTTTCGTTTCCGAATACTGTAGGAATAGACTGCAGCGTTCCAGCAGTAAGCCGTGTCCGGGATGGGGATCCTTGCCACGGTGAAAATCGCGCAACAGCCCGTTGAGGCCGTGCGCCAGACAAGAACAACAACTGAGGTTTTCCATGACAACTGCTCTTCAACAGCCTTCACTTTCGAGCCAATGCATGGCCGAGTTCCTGGGGACTGCGCTTCTGATCTTCTTCGGCACGGGTTGCGTCGCTGCGCTCAAGGTCGCGGGCGCCAGCTTTGGCTTGTGGGAGATCAGTATCATCTGGGGCATTGGCGTCAGCATGGCGATCTACCTGAGCGCCGGCATTTCCGGGGCTCACCTCAACCCGGCCGTCAGCATCGCCCTGTGTCTTTTCGCCGACTTCGACAAGCGAAAACTGCCCTTCTATATCCTCGCCCAGATCGCCGGCGCTTTTTGCTCGGCCGCGCTGGTCTATACGCTCTACAGCAATCTTTTTTTCGATTACGAACAAACCCACCATATGGTGCGCGGCTCCCAGGCCAGCCTGGAGCTGGCGTCGGTGTTCTCCACCTACCCCCATGCGCTGCTGAGTACTGCCCAGGCGTTCCTGGTGGAAATGGTCATCACCGCAATCCTGATGGGCGTGATCATGGCCCTTACCGATGACAACAACGGCCTGCCACGCGGCCCGCTGGCCCCGCTGCTGATCGGTCTGCTGATCGCAGTGATCGGCAGCGCCATGGGCCCGCTGACCGGCTTTGCGATGAACCCGGCGCGGGATTTCGGCCCCAAGCTGATGACCTTTTTCGCGGGTTGGGGTGAAATGGCCTTTACCGGTGGTCGCGATATTCCTTACTTCCTAGTACCGATTTTCGCGCCGATCGTCGGCGCATGCCTGGGTGCTGCGGCCTATCGCGGGTTGATTGCCCGCCATCTGCCGAGCGCCGCACCTGCTATAGCTGAAGAAACACCTGACACGGCTGTCAACGGCAAGACGCGTATTTCCTGAAAACGCCAGCCTGGTCCCCTGCCCTTCCCGGCCCAGGCTGATTTCTGACTCCCTTATTTTCATGCAAGGCAATCGACATGACCGACCTTCAGAATAAGAACTACATTATTGCCCTTGACCAGGGCACCACCAGTTCCCGCGCGATCATCTTTGACCGTGACGCCAACGTGGTCTGCACCGCCCAGCGTGAATTCACCCAGCATTACCCGCAAGCCGGCTGGGTCGAGCATGATCCGATGGAAATCTTCGCCACCCAGAGCGCAGTGATGGTCGAGGCTCTGGCCCAAGCCGGACTGCACCATGACCAGGTTGCCGCCATCGGCATTACCAACCAGCGCGAAACCACCGTGGTCTGGGACAAGGTCACCGGCCGCCCGATCTATAACGCGATCGTCTGGCAATGCCGACGCAGCACCGAGATCTGCCAGCAGCTCAAGCGCGACGGCCACGAGCAATACATCAACGACAGCACCGGCCTGGTCACCGACCCGTACTTCTCCGGGACCAAGCTCAAGTGGATCCTCGACCACGTCGAAGGCAGCCGCGAGCGTGCGCGCAACGGCGAGCTGCTGTTCGGCACCATCGACAGCTGGTTGATCTGGAAATTTACCGGCGGCAAGACCCACGTCACCGACTACACCAACGCGTCGCGCACCATGCTCTTCAACATCCACACCCTGGAGTGGGATGCGAAGATGCTGGAGATCCTCGACGTGCCGCGTGAAATGCTGCCCGAAGTGAAGTCTTCTTCGGAAATCTACGGCCGCACCAAGAGCGGCATCGCCATCGGTGGCATCGCCGGCGACCAACAGGCTGCGTTGTTCGGCCAGATGTGCGTCGAAGCCGGCCAGGCAAAAAACACCTACGGCACCGGCTGTTTCCTGTTGATGAACACCGGCGACAAGGCGGTGAAATCCAAGCACGGCATGCTCACCACCATCGCCTGCGGCCCGCGTGGCGAAGTGGCCTACGCCCTGGAAGGCGCCGTGTTCAACGGCGGTTCCACCGTGCAATGGTTGCGTGATGAGCTGAAAATCATCAATGACGCCCATGACACCGAATACTTCGCCGGCAAGGTCAAGGACAGCAACGGCGTCTACCTGGTCCCGGCCTTCACTGGCCTGGGCGCGCCTTACTGGGACCCGTATGCCCGTGGCGCGTTGTTCGGCCTGACCCGTGGCGTGCGCGTGGACCACATCATTCGTGCAGCCCTGGAGTCGATTGCCTACCAGACCCGCGACGTGCTCGACGCCATGCAACAGGACTCGGGCGAACGCCTCAAGTCGCTGCGTGTGGACGGCGGCGCGGTGGCCAACAACTTCCTGATGCAATTTCAGGCCGATATTCTCGGTACCCAGGTCGAGCGTCCGCAAATGCGCGAAACCACGGCATTGGGCGCGGCGTACCTGGCGGGCCTGGCCTGCGGTTTCTGGGGCAGCCTGGACGAATTGCGCGGCAAGTCGGTGATCGAGCGCGAATTCGAACCGCAGCTGGACGAAGTGGCCAAGGAGAAGCTCTACGCCGGCTGGCAAAAAGCGGTGAGCCGTACCCGTGACTGGGAGCCCCACGAAGGCGCTGAATAAGCCAGGCGTCGCAACCCATATGGGGTTGTAACTGGCAGGGAGCGGATTCCTGCGTCATCATGGGCCACTTTTGTATGGCAGCCCAAAGGACGCCCCATGAATCTGCCTCCCCGCCAACAACAAATCCTCGAGCTGGTCCGTGAACGCGGCTATGTCAGTATCGAGGAAATGGCGCAGCTGTTCGTTGTCACCCCGCAAACCATCCGCCGCGATATCAACCAGCTGGCGGACGCCAATCTGCTGCGCCGCTACCACGGCGGCGCAGCCTATGACTCCAGTGTCGAAAACACCGCGTACGCCATGCGTGCCGACCAGATGCGCGATGAGAAACAGCGCATTGGCGAAGCCATCGCCGCGCAGATCCCCGATCACGCCTCCCTGTTCATCAATATCGGCACCACCACCGAATCCATCGCCCGTGCGTTGCTCAACCACAACCACTTGAAAATCATCACCAACAACCTCAACGTGGCCACCATGCTCAGCGCCAAGGACGACTTCGACGTGCTGCTCACGGGCGGTAATGTGCGACGCGACGGCGGTGTGGTGGGCCAGGCGAGTGTCGACTTCATCAACCAGTTCAAGGTCGACTTTGCCCTGGTAGGTATCAGCGGCATCGACGAAGACGGCAGCCTGCTGGATTTTGACTACCAGGAAGTGCGCGTTTCCCAAGCGATCATCGCCAATGCGCGCAAGGTGATCCTGGCGGCGGACTCCAGCAAATTCGGGCGCAATGCCATGATTCGCCTGGGGCCGATCAGCCTGGTGGACTGCCTGGTGACCGATCAGCAGCCCGTGCCGGCGTTGGTGCAGTTGTTGAGTGAGCATAAGGTTCGGTTGGAAGTCGTCTAGCGTCTACACCGCCGCCATCGCGGGCAAGCCCGCTCCCACATTTGATCGAGTTCCGGCATGGGAATGCGGCCAACTGTGGGAGCGGGCTTGCCCGCGATGGCGATTATCCGGTACCCATTTTCTCGAGCCTGACCGTGGCTCATGTTCACAAATTTTCCTTTCCCCCTCCTTCGATGAGTTTTTTCAATCGAAGTCGGCTGGCTGTGCCCGCGTTTATCAGCTACCATTTTCGCAAATGAACATTAATGTTCGAATTCCAATACGAAAAGATCGAGAGGCCAGCCGATGAACCCTTCTACCTTGCCTGCTCCACCGCTTGCCGAAGTCTATGACGTTGCCGTAATTGGTGGCGGGATCAACGGCGTCGGCATTGCGGCAGACGCAGCCGGGCGCGGTTTGTCGGTATTCCTTTGCGAAAAGGACGACCTGGCCAGCCACACCTCCTCCGCCAGCAGCAAGCTGATCCACGGCGGCCTGCGTTACCTTGAACATTACGAATTCCGCCTGGTGCGCGAAGCGCTGGCCGAACGCGAAGTGCTGCTGGCCAAGGCGCCGCATATCGTCAAGCAGATGCGCTTCGTCTTGCCGCACCGCCCGCACCTGCGTCCAGCCTGGATGATCCGCGCCGGCCTGTTTCTGTACGACAACCTGGGCAAGCGCGAAAAGCTGGCCGGTTCGAAAAGCCTCAAGTTCGGCCCGGACAGCCCGCTCAAAAGCGAAATCACCAAAGGCTTCGAATACTCGGACTGCTGGGTCGATGACGCCCGCCTCGTCGTGTTGAACGCGATGGCCGCCCGCGAAAAAGGCGCACACATCCATACCCAGACCCGTTGCGTCAGTGCCCAGCGCAGCAACGGCCTGTGGGAAATGAACATGGAACGCGCCGACGGCAGCCTGTTTTCGATCCGCGCCCGTGCGCTGGTGAACGCCGCAGGCCCTTGGGTTGCCAAGTTCATCAAGGACGACCTGAAGCTGGACTCGCCCTACGGCATCCGCCTGATTCAGGGCAGTCACCTCATCGTGCCGAAACTCTACGAAGGTGCGCATGCGCATATCCTGCAGAACGAGGACCAGCGCATCGTCTTCACCATTCCGTACCTGAACCACCTGACCATCATCGGCACCACCGATCGGGAATACACCGGCGACCCGGCTGCAGTCGCGATCACCGAGGGCGAAACCGACTACATGCTCAAAGTGGTCAATGCGCACTTCAAGAAGCAAGTGAGTCGCGACGACATCGTCCACACCTACTCCGGTGTGCGCCCGCTGTGCAATGACGAGTCGGACAACCCGTCGGCCATCACCCGCGACTACACCCTGGCGCTGTCCGGCGGCACGGGCGAGGCGCCGATCCTGTCGGTGTTCGGCGGCAAGTTGACCACGTACCGCAAGCTTGCCGAATCGGCCATGGCGCAACTGGCGCCGTACTTCACCCAGATGCGCCCGAGCTGGACCGCCAAAGCCAGCCTGCCTGGCGGCGAGGACATGACTACGCCAGAAGCCCTGGCCGAAGCCATTCGCAGCAAATTCGACTGGGTGCCAAGTGAGATCGCCCGCCGTTGGTCCACCACCTACGGCAGCCGCACATGGCGCTTGCTCGAAGGCGTGCAATCGCTGGCCGACTTGGGCGAGCACCTGGGTGGCGGCCTGTACACCCGCGAGGTCGACTACCTGTGCGCCGAAGAGTGGGTGACCCAAGCTCAGGATGTGCTGTGGCGCCGGACCAAGCTCGGCCTGTTCACCACTGCGCAAGAACAGGAAAACGTGCAACGTTACCTGTCCAAGGTGGAGCAAAACCGCAGCAAGACCCAAGCTGCCTGACACACCCGTAATCCTGTAGGAGCGAGCTTGCTCGCGAAAAATCTCAGAACGCCGCGTTTATTCAGCATGAACGCGGCGTTTTTGCGTTTTTCGCGAGCAAGCTCGCTCCTACAGGCCCATTCGGTTTTCCGAACGCCACACGAGAGCCTATTCGGTTTGCCGGACCCAAGGCTTAAAAACAATTCGTCATATAAACTTAATCCTCAAATAAATCATGCAGTTAATCTTTTACTGCTGGTATGGCACGACTCATGCTCTACACTCTGGGACGATTGCCTGGGACGCCTCAGGAGCCGTCACGGGCATTCGCTGTACAAGAGAGCCGTTTAGCTGGCTTCATAAAAAAAACAAATGTCGAGGAAGTATTGATGCGCATCGTTCCCCATATTCTGGGCGCAGCTATCGCTGCCGCTCTGATCAGCACTCCAGTGTTCGCCGCTGAACTCACCGGCACCCTGAAGAAGATCAACGACTCCGGCACCATCACTCTCGCTCACCGCGACAGCTCCATTCCGTTTTCCTACATCGCGGATGGTACGGGCAAACCCGTGGGCTACTCCCATGACATTCAGCTGGCTGTCGTCGAAGCCCTGAAAAAAGACCTGAACAAACCCGACCTGAAGACCAAGTACAACCTGGTAACCTCGCAAACCCGTATTCCGCTGATCCAGAACGGCACCGCGGACCTCGAGTGCGGCTCCACCACCAACAACGCCGAACGCGCCCAGCAAGTCGACTTCACCACCAATATCTTCGAAATCGGCACCCGTCTGCTGGTCAAGAAAGACAAGGAAGGCAAGCCGTCATACGCCGACTTCGCCGACCTGAAAGGCAAGAACGTCGTGACCACCGCCGGCACTACGTCCGAGCGCATCCTCAAGGCGATGAACGCCGACAAGCAGATGGGCATGAACGTCATCTCCGCCAAGGACCACGGCGAATCCTTCCAGATGCTCGAAAGCGGCCGCGCCGTCGCCTTCATGATGGACGACGCCCTGCTCGCCGGTGAAGAAGCCAAGGCCAAGAAGCCGGACGATTGGGTTATCACCGGTACGCCACAGTCCTTCGAAGCCTACGCCTGCATGGTTCGCAAAGGCGACCCGGACTTCAAGAAAGCCGTGGATAACGCCATCGTCGGCCTGTACAAGTCCGGCGAGATCAACAAGATCTACGCCAAATGGTTCGAAAGCCCGATCCCGCCAAAAGGCCTGAACCTGAACTTCCCGATGAGCGAGAAGGTGAAGGAGCTGATCGCCAACCCAAGCGACAAACCAGCGCCTGACGTAAAAATCTGATACCTGACTAAGCTTATCGCCTGAGGGAGCCCACCTTCCCTCAGGCGTCTGTTACTACCTGCTGGTTTTACTTTGGAACACTCGACCTGGCGGTTTTCGAGCCGATCGCGTGTGCCTGGCGTTCATCGTTGGGCGGGAATGGATTTTCCCCAAGCGGGTGCTTGTACATCGATCGATTTCGGGGGAGACCCTAATGAATTACAACTGGGACTGGGGCGTATTCTTCAAGTCCACGGGCGTTGGCAGCGAGACGTATCTCGACTGGTACATCGCCGGTTTGGGCTGGACTATCGCCATCGCTGTCGTGGCATGGATCATCGCCTTGCTGCTGGGGTCCATCCTGGGCGTCATGCGCACGGTGCCGAACCGCCTCGTGGCGGGCATCGCGACCTGCTACGTTGAACTGTTTCGTAACGTGCCGCTGCTGGTTCAGCTGTTCATCTGGTACTTCCTGATACCCGACCTGCTGCCACAAGGCCTGCAGGACTGGTATAAACAGGACCTGAACCCGACGACGTCCGCCTACCTGAGCGTGGTCGTGTGCCTGGGCCTCTTCACCGCCGCCCGTGTGTGCGAGCAAGTGCGCACCGGCATCCAGGCGCTGCCAACCGGCCAGGAAGCCGCCGCGCGCGCCATGGGCTTCAAGCTGCCGCAGATCTACTGGAATGTGCTGCTGCCCCAGGCGTACCGGATCATCATTCCGCCGCTTACCTCGGAATTCCTCAACGTCTTCAAGAACTCCTCCGTGGCGTCCTTGATCGGCCTGATGGAACTGCTGGCGCAAACCAAGCAGACCGCCGAGTTCTCGGCCAACCTGTTCGAGGCCTTCACCCTGGCCACGCTGATCTACTTCACCCTGAACATGAGCCTGATGCTGCTGATGCGCATGGTCGAGAAGAAAGTCGCGGTGCCCGGCCTGATTTCCCTGGGGGGTAAATAATGGAATTCGATTTCAGCGGCATCATCCCCGCCATCCCGGGCCTGTGGAACGGCATGGTCATGACCCTGCAGTTGATGGTCATGGGCGTGGTCGGCGGCATCATCCTGGGTACGATTCTCGCCCTGATGCGCCTGTCGTCCAGCAAATTGCTGTCACGCGTGGCCGGCGCCTATGTGAACTATTTCCGCTCGATCCCGCTGCTGCTGGTGATCACCTGGTTCTACCTGGCGGTACCGTTCGTGCTGCGCTGGATCACAGGCGAAGACACCCCGATCGGTGCGTTCACCTCCTGCGTCGTGGCGTTCATGATGTTCGAAGCCGCGTACTTCTGCGAAATCGTGCGGGCCGGCGTGCAGTCCATTCCCAAGGGCCAGATGGCGGCGGCACAGGCCATGGGCATGACCTATGGCCAGACCATGCGCCTGATCATCCTGCCCCAGGCGTTCCGCAAGATGACACCGTTGCTGCTGCAACAGTCGATCATCCTGTTTCAGGACACCTCGCTGGTCTACACCGTGGGCCTGGTGGATTTCCTCAACTCCGCCCGCTCCAACGGCGACATCATCGGCCGCTCCAACGAGTTCCTGATCTTCGCCGGTGTCGTCTACTTCATCATCAGCTTTTCCGCCTCGCTGCTGGTCAAGCGTCTGCAAAAAAGGTTTGCCGTATGATCTCTATCAAGAACATCAACAAGTGGTATGGCGACTTCCAGGTGCTGACCGATTGCAGCACCGAGGTTAAAAAAGGCGAAGTGATCGTGGTGTGCGGGCCGTCCGGTTCGGGCAAATCCACCCTGATCAAGTGCGTCAACGCGCTGGAACCGTTCCAGAAGGGCGACGTTATCGTGGACGGCACCTCGATTGCCGACCCGAAGACCAACCTGCCAAAGTTACGCTCACGCGTGGGCATGGTGTTCCAGCACTTCGAACTGTTCCCACACCTGACCATCACCGAAAACCTGACCATCGCGCAGATCAAGGTGCTTGGCCGCAGCAAGGAAGAAGCCACCAAGAAAGGCCTGCAATTGCTCGAGCGCGTGGGCCTGTCGGCGCACGCCCACAAGCACCCGGGCCAACTCTCCGGCGGCCAGCAACAGCGTGTGGCAATCGCCCGCGCCCTGGCCATGGACCCGATCGTCATGCTGTTCGACGAACCGACGTCAGCGCTGGACCCGGAAATGGTCAACGAAGTACTGGACGTGATGGTGCAGCTGGCCCAGGAAGGCATGACCATGATGTGCGTGACCCACGAAATGGGCTTTGCCCGCAAAGTGGCCGACCGGGTGATCTTCATGGACGCCGGCAAGATCATCGAAGACTGCCCGAAAGAAGAGTTCTTCGGCGACATCAGCGCCCGCTCCGAACGCGCGCAGCACTTCCTTGAGAAAATCCTGCAGCACTAAAAGCAACACCGTTTGCCCTGCAGAAACGCGATTTGTGTGAGAGCTGGCTTATGTGGGAGCTGGCTGCCTGCGATAGCATCGCCTCGGTGCAATTTTGAAACCGAGGCGCCTGCATCGCGGGCAAGCCCGGCTCCCACACAAGCCCGATCTCTGCGCGGCTGACAGCGGTAGCTGACCCAAGGCATCTGTGATGAAATGCGACCCCAACCAATTTCGCGCCGCACCGCCATCACTTGCCGTGAAACCACGCCTGATCCGCCAACTGTTCCTGCCACCGTTGATCATCGCCCTGATGATCGGCCTGGGCTACATCGGCTTCTGGATCAGCGAGTACTACGGCATTCGCACCCTCAGCGACACCGGTGAACGCCAGTTGGAGCTGCATGCCCGCACCGTCGAAAGTGAACTGAGCAAATACACCTACCTGCCCAGCCTCCTCGAGCTGGAATCCAGCGTTTCCCTACTGCTGGCCGACCCCAGCCAGGAAACCCGCAAAACCGTCAACGACTACCTCGAAGGCCTCAACCGACGCAGTCGCAGCCGCGCCATCTACGTGATGGACACCACCGGCCGCGTGCTCGCCACCAGTAACTGGCGCGATGCCGACAGTTACCAGGGTGAAGACCTGTCCTTTCGCGCCTATTTCCAGAACGCCGTGCGTGGCCAGCCCGGACGCTTCTACGGCATCGGCAGCACCAATGGCGAACCTGGCTACTACCTCGCCCATGGCCTGGAAGAACACGGCAAGATCATCGGTGTCGCCGTGGTCAAAGTGCGCCTCGAAGCCCTGGAAGAACGCTGGCAACGCGCGCGCCTTGAAGCTTTTGTCAGCGACGAGAACGGCATCATCATCCTCTCCAGCGACCCGGCCCGCCGCCTCAAGGCCGTGCGCCCGCTGAGCGATGAAACCAAGGACCGCCTGGCCCACAGCCTGCAATATTACTGGGCAACGCTGAACGCGCTGGAGCCCCTGGCCCGCGAACGCCTCAACGAACGCGCCGAAAAACTGACCTTCCCGGCCAATAGCGAAGTGGTGAATGACGAGCACGCCGTCAGCTACCTGGCGCAAACCCGCCCGCTGAATGACACGCCGTGGCATTTCACCCTGCTCACCCCGCTCAACGACCTGCGCCGCGCCGCCATCAATCAAGGCATCCTGGTGGCGGTCGCGTTTGGCCTGGTGGCGTTTTTGCTGATTGCCTGGAACGAGCGACGCAAAGTCATCGCCACCCGCCTCGCCGCACGGGAAGCCCTGCAGGAAGCCAACAGCCAGCTGGAACGGCGGATCGCTGAACGCACTGCCGACCTGCGTGCCAGCAACGAACGGCTCAAGGGCCAGATCCGCGAGCGGCGCCAGGCCGAAGAAACCCTGCGCCGCGCCCAGGATGAACTGGTGCAGGCCGGCAAACTCGCAGCCATTGGCCAGATGTCCACCAGCATCGCCCATGAACTGAACCAGCCGCTGGCGGCGTTGCGCACGCTGTCGGGCAACACCGTACGCTTCCTTGAGCGTGGCGCGCTGGACACCGCCAGCGCCAACCTCAAGACCATCAACGAACTGATCGACCGCATGGGCCGCATCACCGCCAGCCTGCGTTCCTTCGCCCGGCGCGGCGATGATCAGGGTGAAGCCAGCCTCGCCAAGGCCGTGGACGCCGCGTTCCAGGTACTCGGCGCACGCTTGGACAGCCTGCCGCTGACCCTGCACCGCGACTTTTCCCACGCCCAACTGCAAATCGACCAGACGCGCCTGGAGCAGATCCTGGTCAACCTGATCGGCAACGCCCTCGATGCCATGCAAGCCCAACCGGCTCCGCAGCTGTGGCTGGAAGGCAGCAGCGCCGACGGTAAATACCGTCTGCGCGTGCGTGACAACGGCCATGGCATCGATCCCGAGACGCGCAAGCATTTGTTCGAACCCTTTTTCACCACCAAGCCCGGCGAACAAGGCCTGGGCCTGGGCCTGACCCTTTCCGCGAGCCTCGCGGCCGCAACTGGCGGCAGCCTTGCCGTGGAACATCCGGCCGATGGTGGTACCGCCTTTGTCCTGAACCTGCCACTGGTGGGCGCTCAACGAGCTGAGTCGACATGAATATTGAAGCCCAAGACCTCACCGTCCTGATCGTCGAAGACGACCCCCATGTGTTGCTCGGTTGCCAGCAAGCCCTGGCCCTGGAAGATATTCCCAGCGTCGGCGTGGGCAGTGCCGAAGAGGCGTTGCAGCGCATCGGCGAGAACTTCGCCGGCATTGTGATCAGCGACATCCGCCTGCCGGGCATCGGCGGCCTGGAGCTGCTCACGCGCCTCAAGGCCCTGGACAAAAGCCTGCCAGTGGTGCTGATCACCGGGCATGGCGATATCTCCATGGCGGTCGGTGCGATGCGCAATGGCGCCTACGATTTCATGGAAAAACCCTTCTCCCCCGAGCGCCTGGTGGACGTCGCGCGCCGCGCTCTGGAACAACGCGGGCTGGCGCGGGAAGTCTGGTCGCTGCGCCGCCAACTGGCCGAGCGCGATTCCCTGGAAGGCCGCATCATCGGCCGCTCGCCGGCCATGCAGAACCTGCGCGAGTTGATCGCCAACGTCGCCGACACCTCGGCCAACGTCTTGATCGAAGGCGAGACCGGTACCGGAAAGGAACTGGTTGCGCGCTGCCTGCATGATTTCAGCCGGCGCCATGCCCACCAGTTCGTCGCGCTGAACTGCGGCGGCCTGCCGGAGAACCTCTTCGAAAGCGAGATTTTCGGCCATGAAGCCAACGCCTTCACCGGCGCCGGCAAGCGCCGCATCGGCAAGATCGAACACGCCCACGAAGGCACGCTGTTTCTCGACGAAGTGGAAAGCATGCCGATCAACCTGCAGATCAAATTGCTGCGCGTCTTGCAGGAGCGCACCCTGGAACGCCTGGGCTCGAACCAGAGCGTGGCGGTGGATTGCCGCGTGATCGCCGCCACCAAGTCGGACCTTGACGAACTGAGCCGCGCCAGCCAGTTCCGCAGCGACCTGTACTACCGCCTCAACGTGGTGACCCTGGAACTGCCGCCCCTGCGCGAGCGCCGCGAAGACATCCTGCAATTGTTCGAACACTTCCTGCAGCAGTCATCCCTGCGCTTCGACCGCGCCGTGCCGGAGCTGGACAACCAGACCCTGTCGAGCCTGATGAGCCACGACTGGCCGGGCAACGTGCGTGAACTGCGCAACGTTGCCGAACGCTTCGCCCTTGGCCTGCCGGCCTTCAAAAAAAGCGGCGCCAGCAGCGGCAACCACGGCCTGGCCTTCACCGAGGCGGTGGAAGCCTTCGAACGCAACCTGCTCAACGACGCCCTGCAACGCAGCGGCGGCAACCTGACCCAGGCCAGCCAGGAACTGGGGATGGCCAAGACCACCTTGTTCGACAAAGTCAAAAAATACGGGTTGAGCCACTGATGGATCTTTTCTTGAAAGCCGCCCTGGGCGCGGCGGTGGTGCTGATTCTGGCGGCGCTGGCCAAGACCAAAAACTATTACATCGCGGGGTTGGTGCCGCTGTTTCCGACCTTTGCGTTGATCGCCCATTACATCGTCGGCAAGGGCCGTTCTGTAGAGGATCTGAAAACCACGATCCTGTTCGGGATGTGGTCGATCATTCCGTATTTTGTGTACTTGGCGACGTTGTATGTGGTGGTGGATCGGATGCGGCTGGAGGCGTCGCTCGCGGTGGCAGCGGTAGCATGGCTGATGGCTGCGACCGTTTTGGTCAGCGTCTGGGTGCGCGTCCATACCTGACACAACACGGTCAACACTGTGGGAGCTGGCTTGCCTGCGATAGCGATGTATCAGCCAGAACATTTGGCACAGATAGACCGCTATCGCAGGCAAGCCAGCTCCCACAGTTGAATTGAGGCGTGCCAGAGAAGTCAGCGGACGATCTTGTCGACCTGGATACCCAGCTTCTTCAAGCGATACCAAAAGCTCCTCTCCGAAATCCCGATCTTCTGCGCCGCCGCGGCCTGTACGCCATTGCTCTCCTGCAGCGCCGCCAGAATATAAGCCTTCTCCACCTCCGCCAACGCCGCATCCAAATCCTGGGGAATACCCGGCCCGTCGCTGAGGATCGCGGTCACGCCGCCCTCGCTCGGTTTGGACGCAAACAAGTAGCCCGGCAAGTCGATATCCTCGATAACCGACGAAGCCGCCACGATGGTCGCGCGCTCCACGCAGTTCTGCAGCTCCCGGATATTGCCCGGCCAGTGATACGCGGCCATGGCCTGCAACGCTTCGGCGCTGAACCCGGTAATACGCTTGCCGGCCGTGGCGCTGAGGCTGTGGGCGAAGTGCCGGGCCAGGGGCGCGATGTCTTCCACGCGTTCACGCAGGGGCGGCAGCGGGATCGGGAACACGTTGAGGCGGTAATACAGGTCTTCGCGAAATTCCTTGTTGGCCACCGCCTGCAGCAGGTTCTTGTTGGTGGCGGCGATCACCCGCACGTCCACCTTGCGCTCGCGCGGATCGCCCACCGGTTCGATCACGCGCTCCTGCAACGCGCGCAGGATCTTGGCCTGTAACGCCAGCGGCATGTCGCCCACTTCATCGAGAAACAACGTGCCTTTGTCGGCCTGCTGGAAGCGCCCGACCCGGTCGGCCACGGCGCCGGTAAACGCGCCTTTGCGATGGCCGAACATTTCGCTTTCCAGCAGCCCTTCCGGGATCGCCGCGCAGTTGACCGCCACGAACGGCTTGTCGGCACGGCTGCCGTACTTGTGGATGGCGCGGGCGACCATTTCCTTGCCGGTGCCGCTTTCGCCGGTCAGCAGGATGGTGGCGCTGCTGTCGCGCACCGAGTCCACCGCTTGCAGCACTTTGCGAAACGCCGGGCTGTCGCCGACCAGGCTGTCGAATTGCGCGTGTTCATCCAGCTCGGCACGCAGGCGTGCGTTGTCGCGCATGATGTCGCGAAACTGCAGGGCCTTGGCCACGGTGATGTCCAGTTCGTCGATGTCGAACGGCTTGGCGATGTAGTCGTAGGCACCGTTGCGCATCGACTGCACGGCGTTTTTCACCGTGCTGTAGGCCGTCATCACGATCACCGGCACGTGGGGGTAGCGCAGCTTGATCTCGGCCAACAGCGCCGGGCCGTCCATGCCGGGCATGCGCCAGTCACTGATGACCAGGTCGATGTCTTCCCCTTCCAGCACTTTGAGCGCATGCAGACCGTTGCCGGCGATAAACACCTGCACGTCGTTCTGGCCCAGGGCCGACGCCAGCAGGTCGCAGAGTTTGGGTTCGTCGTCGACCACCAGAATGTTATGCGTCATGACTGTCCTCGTCGTCTTCGCCCATTGCCGGAATGTACAGGCTGAACGTGGCGCCGGCATCTTTCTCACTGGCGCATTCAATGCTGGCGTCGTGACTTTCCATGATCGAATAGACTTTGGCCAGGCCCAGGCCGGTGCCGGAAGCCTTGGTGGTGACGAAGGGCGTGAAGATACGCTCGATCATTTCGGCCGGTATGCCCTGGCCGGTGTCGGCAATGCTGATCACCGTATGTTCGCCCGCCGTGCGAATGCCCAGCGTCAGGCGCCCGCCTTCGGGCATCGCGTCGATGGCGTTGAGAATCAGGTTGAGGCACGCCTGCTTGAGCTGCTTGGCATCGGCATAGATCGTCGCGCCCGGCGCCTGGTCATCGATGTGCGCATCGATGTTATGGGAGGCCAGTTCAGGGCCGCAGAAGCCGAGGATTTCCTCCACCACGGCGCGCGCAGGCTGCAATACCCGCAACGGCGGGTTGGGCTTGGCGAAGTCAAGGAACTCGGTGATCAGGTCGTTGATGCGGCTGACTTCACTGATCACGTATTCCAGGTGACGCTTGTCGGTTTGCGCCAGGTCGGCACGGCGGTGCAGCAGTTGGGTCGCCGTCTTGATGATGCCCAGCGGGTTGCGGATTTCGTGGGCAAGGCCCATGGCGACTTCACCCAGGGCGTGCAGGCGATCACGCCGACGCAACTGGGCTTCGAGGTGATGCAACTCGCCCAGGCGCTCGGTCATATGGTTGAAGGTGCTGCTCAATTGCGCCAGCTCGTCGCCACCGCTGACCGCCACGCGGTGCGCGTAGTCGCCGCTGATCACCGCGCTGACGCCCTGGGAAAGGTCCCGCAGCGGTTTGGTCAGGCGCCGCGACACCAATACCCCCGCCGCCAGCGACAGCGCCGAGCTGAGCAGGAATATCAGCACGAACAGATTGCTCTGGTTGACCAGCCCGACCAGGCTGGTGTGGCGCAGCAGGCCACTGAAGATCACGCCTTGCAGGTCGCCGGCATCGTTGAAGATCGGCCAGTACAAACCGCTGTAGTTGTTGGTGAACTGCTCGCTGGGCTGCTTGGTGCTGCGCATCGCGGTTTCGACGCTCTTGGGGATGCGCGAGGGGTGATCCTCGAAGCGCTGGGTCGAAAATATTTCGGAGAAACCGTCGGGGTTGGCCAGGTACAGGCGCAGATCGAGGGAATGCACATCGGCCACGCTGGTGAGGAAACTGCTGTCCAGGTAGGTCCCGACCAGCAGCAGATAATCGACGCCGTCCTGGCTGGTTTCAAAGGTCGAGACCACAATGCCGGTGGAGGCGCCGCCCACCTGCACCGTCTGCAGTACCGTGTTCTTGGCCAGGCTGATCTGCTGGACGATGTCATCGGCGGCAGTGCTGAACACCAGCTTATGGTCACTGACGCGGATCAGCGCCACCACGTCGATATCGGTGGCATCGGCAATGTCGGCGGTCAGCCGGTCGTGTCTCGCGGCCTGCCGGCTCGACGGCGGGCTGGTGTAGCGCAGGAACAGTTTGGCCATGCGCGCGTTGTCGTGAAGAATGTCGCCGATCTCGTCCTTGACGATCTTGGTCGACTCCTGCAGCCAGATGCGCACGTTGCTGTCGAAAATCTGCGACAGTGTGGTGGCGGCCAGTTCCGCGGCAATCATGGTGGGAATCACGCTGACCAGCCAGAACGCCAGCACCAGCTTGCGCTGCACGCTCCAGCGCGAAATGGCAAAGGGGCGGGCTTTCTGGCGGGTCTTGGTGATCATCAGGTTTCGCTTATCGCAGCAGCCATGGCAGGGTCGGAACGATCCGGTCGAATAAACAGTTTTACAAGCATGAGCAGGCTGTTGACCAGCCGGTTGCGGTGACGAAAAAACACGCTGTTGCCCTGGAACTCGCATCCCAGGCGCAGCTTACTGGCATACCCGGCCTGGCCGCACTCGTATCGCGCAATATTGTGCTGGATACAGTAGTCGACGTTGGTCAGCCAACTGCGAAAATACAGGTTGTAGTCGCGGCTGAATGCCACGTCATGCCCGAAAAACTTGTCGACCAGCCGGTGTTCGTCGACCAGGACCAGATTGAACGCCACCAGGTGCTCGCCCACCCAGTAGAGCACACAGACCGCGCGGTCATCGAGGCGTTCGAGCACCCCGGTGAAGTAGCCGGCAGGCAGCCGCTCGAACTGCAACTCGGCGCGTGCCAGCGTGGCCTCGTACAGGCGCATGACCTCCGGCAGCACATCGTCGATCGTGCGCCGCCACTCCACTCGCGGGCCCGGCGCACGCAGTTTGCGGCGCAGGTCCTTGCGCGTGGATTTGCCCAGCGAGCCCAGATAGGCATCCACCGAGCCATAAGGCAGCGGCAGCACACCCGAGGGCAAGCTCGGCATGCTTTGCAAGCCCGCCGCCCGGCAACTCTGGCGCCAATGCGGGTCTTTGCTCGGCGCGTCCTTGACCGCCAGCAAGCCGATACCGAAGTCATCGGCGTCCCGGCGAGCGGCTTCCAGCAGGTGCTTGAGTAACTGCGGACGCAGTGTCTGTGGCACGCCACTGGCGAAACCGACGTCGCAACGTTCGGCCACCGGGGAGCCGAGGGCATACAGCCCCAGTTGCAGGAGTCCCGGCCAGCGCCGCGCCACACGCTCGGTCAGGCGCTTGCCGGCGCCCGACACCGTGGTGTCGAGACGATAATGGGTGATGAACGCGGCGGCCACCGCCACCAGCGTTCCATCCTTGTAGACCGCCAGGTAGCGCCACTGGAAATCATCGATGGCGGCGTTTTCCACGGCGACGTAATAGTCCCAGTCTTCCAGGGCACCCGGGAAACAGTCGTTCCAGGCGCTGCGCTGGATGGCCCGAATGGTCGAGAAGGCTTGGGTGGTGATCACGTATTTCCCTTATTTCTTTGGCGAACGCCGATCCAATGTGGGAGCTGGCTTGCCTGCGATGCAGGCGCCTCGGTGTATCAGGCAGGCCGCAGTGATGCCATCGCAGGCAAGCCAGCTCCCACAGGGGCCTGCGTTGATTTGAGGACCCTGTGCTGCTCGATGAAGCCAGCGCTTAGCTCGATGACCCGACGGTATTGCAGGTCGACCGTGATCATGTGATAGCAGTTGTCCAACAGGATCTTGGTCACCGGCCCGCCGAGGTGGCGTTCCACGTAGTCGGCGTTCCAGCGGCTGGTGATGTCGTCCTCGATGGAGTGCAACACCAGCGCCGGTACGTTGATCGAGGGCATGCGCTTCTTGACCTCGGCATTCATCCAGTGCAATTCCCGCACGGTCACGCCTTCCATCGTCAGCAAGCCCGCTTCGCTGCTTTCGCCTTCTTTCATCTGCCGTTCAACGATGGCGCGCAGGCGCTCGTTCTTGATGCCGTAGGGCGGTTTTTCGGTGAAGCGGAACAGGCGCACGCCGAACGGAATGCGGATCAACAGGGGCGTGATGAACGCCATTTTGCTGATGCTCCAGCCGTCGTACTTGAGCGTGGTGGAATACATCAGCAAGCCGGTGACCTGGCCCGCATGCTCCGACGCCAGGTACATCGACATCACCGCGCCCATGGACAAGCCGCCGACAAACACCTGCGCGTGACGCTGCTTGACGCCCACGAAGGTCTTGCGCACGCCTTCGTACCAGTCGCGCCAGCCGGTGGCCTGCAGGTCGCTGTTGTCACCGCAGTGCCCGGCCAGGGTGGGCACGTACACCGTGCAATTGCCCCCCTTGGCCAGGCCCTTGGCGACCTGGCGCAATTCCGTCGGAGTGCCGGTCAGGCCATGGATCAACAGGATCCCGACCGGACCGTCACCGAGGACGAAACCGGCGTCACCTTCACCGAGGTCGATCCCCGCAGGCTTCACCGCTGGGTCGCCCGTACCAGCAATTGCTCAAGCAGCTTCAGGCCGAGCTCGATTTCCGGGTAGCTGATTTCCAGGGACGGCGCCAGGGTGATCACGTTCTTGTAGTAACCGCCCACGTCGAGGATCAGGCCGAGTTTGCGCCCATCCACCAGCATGTCGCCCTTCATACCTTCCTCGACCATGTAGTCCAGAGTCGCCTTGTCCGGCGTGAAGCCGTCCGGGCCGCAGATTTCGCAGCGCAGGGCCAGGCCCAGGCCGTCGACGTCGCCGATGATCGGGAAACGTTTCTGCAAGTCTTGCAGGCCTTCGAGAAAGAACTTGCCCTTGGCCATGACCATCGCGCCGTAGTCGACTTCACTGGTCATCTTGAACATTTCCAGGCCCACCGCCGTGCCCAACGGGTTGGAGGCGAAGGTGGAGTGGGTCGAACCTGGCGGGAAGATCTTCGGGTTGATCAGCTCTTCACGGGCCCAGATACCGCCCAGTGGGTTGAGGCCGTTGGTCAGCGCCTTGCCGAACACGATCACATCGGGCTGCACGTCGAAGTGCTCGATCGACCAGAGTTTGCCGGTGCGGTAGAAGCCCATCTGGATTTCGTCACTGACCATCAAAATACCGTGCTGATCGAGGACGTGCTTGAGCTCGCGGTAGAAGTTCATCGGCGGGATCACGTAGCCGCCGGTGCCCTGGATCGGCTCGACGTAGAACGCGGCATACTCACTCTGGCCGACCTTCGGGTCCCACACACCGTTGTATTCGGTCTCGAACAGGCGCGCGAATTGCTGCACGCAATGGCTGCCGTACTCTTCCTTGGTCATGCCTTTGGGGCCACGGAAGTGGTACGGGAACGGGATGAACTGCGCGCGCTCGCCGAAATGGCCGTAGCGGCGACGGTAGCGGTAGCTGGAGGTGATCGACGAGGCGCCGAGCGTACGACCGTGGTAGCCACCTTCGAAGGCGAACATCAGGCTCTTGCCGTTGGTGGCGTTACGCACCACCTTCAGCGAGTCTTCGATGGACTGCGAACCGCCGACGTTGAAGTGCACGCGGCCATCGAGGCCGAACTTGTTCTTGGCGTCGACCGCGATCATTTCCGACAGCTCGATCTTGCCCTTGTGCAGGTACTGGCTGGCGATCTGCGGCAGGGTGTCGATCTGCTGTTTCAACGCATTGTTCAGGCGCGGATTGGCGTAGCCGAAGTTCACCGCCGAGTACCACATTTGCAGGTCGAGGTAGGCCTGGTCTTCGGTGTCCCACACGTAGGAGCCTTCGCAACGGCTGAAAATGCGCGGCGGTTCGATGTAGTGGACGGTGTCGCCGTAGGAGCAGTACTTGGCTTCTTTATCCAGGAGTATCTGGTCTTCGGCGGTGGCGATTCGGATATCAGACATGGTGGAAGAGTTCCTGATTTTCAACAAAGGAGGCGGCGTTGGCAGCGATGCCTTGCGGCAGTTGCGCAAGCAACGCCGGTACTTGGGCAAAGCTGTCGAAGCGCGCATGGGGAATCTGGTGGGCCACGCAGTAGTCGGCGAGGCTGCCCTTGGCGAACACGAAGTCGGCGGTGGACGCCACGCACATGTCGGACTTGCCGTCGCCGATCACCAGCACCCGTTTGTTGTGCGGGGTGGATTTGCACTTGCAGTTGCCGGAGGCGGCGCGGCAGGCGTCGCTGGCGTAGGGGAAATCGATGCGCCAACTGTTCTGGTCAACCTGGCGCAGGCGGTTGGCGAGGATCGGCAGCAAGGTCACGTAGTGGCGCGACAGGATCCGCGCGATGCCTTGCTCGATGCCATCGCTGACCACTTCGATGGACGCGCCCAGGCCCATCACGTGATCGACGAAATCCGGGAAGTCCGGGTCGATCTCGACGCTGTCGAAATACGCCAGCAGTTCGGATGGAGTCGCCTTGATCAGCGCCAGTTGGCGGCTCAGGCATTCGCGTGAACCGATATGCCCATCCAGCCATTGCTGTTCGATGGTTTCCCATTCGGGGCCGGCGAAACGTTGGAGGACGTTGTCGATGACATCGGTGGGGGTAATGGTCCCGTCGAAGTCGCACACGATATGCCAGTCAATCATTGTGGTTACCCTGATGGAGCGCGCTGTCTGCGCTTGCATCAGGGGTAGAGCAGGGACTGTGCCAATTGGCCATCGCCCAGCGGGGCTGGGCCCGCCCCGGGATATGTGTCGCACAAGCTACAATTTTTGTAGCTTGCTACAAACAAGATGAGTGCTTGCGCGGGCATGCCGGTCTGCGCGTTCATGCGCGTGCATTCACTTCAGGAGCCGTGACCATGTTTAGGATCACATGCGCTGCACTCGCCGGTTTGCTGAGCCTCTGTGCGCACGCCGAAGGCATCACCGGTGACGTCGGCGCAGGCGTCAGCTACCAGCCCCACGACCCCACCGGCAGCCGCTACGAAACCCGGCCCGTGCCGTATCTCGACCTGGACTGGGGCGATGTCAGCGTGGGCACCGACGACGGTTTGACCTGGAGCGCCTTGCACACCCATGGCTTCAGCGCCGGGCCTTACATCAATTACTTGCAGGGGCGCACCTCCAACGGGTCGCTGCAGGGGCTGCGCAATGTGTCGGACATGGCTGAGATAGGCGGCTTTGTCCAATACGCGCCGGCTGACTTCTGGCGGGTCTACGCGCAACTGGGCCAGGCCGTGGGCGGCGGCCATTCGCAAAGTGGCGCGCTTGGCAAGGTCGGGGGTGAGCTGGGTTACCCGCTGGGCGGCGGGATCATCGGCAGCAGCGGCCTGGTGGCGCATTTTGCCGATGCGCGCCAGACCCAGACGTATTTCGGGGTGGATGACAGCGAAGCCGCAGCCACCGGATTCAAGGCCTACAACGCCAGCGGCGGCTTTCAGAACGTCACCCTGAGCCAGAGCTTCCAGTTCCCGCTGGCGCGCAATTGGTCACTGTTGACCAGCGCGAGTTGGGTACACCTGGTGGGTTCGGCGGCGGACAGCAGCATCGTCAGGCAGAGCGGTGATGTGAACCAGGGTCAGGTGCAAACGGCGATCAGTTACACCTTCAACTGATACACACTGATTAAAACTGTGGGAGCGGGCTTGCTCGCGAATGCGGTGGGTCAGTGACGTATGTATCGACTGAAACACCGCTTTCGCGAGCAAGCCCGCTCCCACATTTGGACCCCATTTCATAGAGACATTTCAGTGTTCTTCGCCCTCAGCCAAAAGCGCGATCCCGGCGATAATCACCCCCACCCCCACCCAGTGCAGCGGGCTGATATGTTCCCCCAGCCCCAGCCATGAACCCAGCAACACCGCCACGAACACCAGTGAACTCAGCGGAAACGCCAGGGACAAACTGCTGCGCCGCAGGATCAGCATCCATACGAAAAACGCGCCGATGTAGCAGGCAATCGCCGCCAGGATCCCCGGGTTGCGGGCCACCTCGGCCAGCCACTGCCAGTTGAAATCCATCTGCCCCAATTGGTCCCCGGCCACTTTGGTGAACAATTGCCCGGCGCTTTCGGTACAGATCAACAATGCCCACAGCACCAGCGTGCCGACACGCCCCTGCAGCCACGTCTGCGCATTCATGCCTGGCCCCCGGCAATCGCAACCAGCATCACACCCAAGGTAATCACCAGCGTGCCCAGCCAACGGCGGCGGCTGACGGTTTCGCCCAGCACCACCTTGCCCGCCAGCACCACCCCGCAATACGCCAGCGCGGCCGCCGGGAACAACAGGCTCAACGGCGCGCGGGACAGCGCTTCGAGCCACACGAAGAACTCGATGGCATACGCGCCGATCCCGGCCCACAACAGCGGCGCATGGAACACTTGGCTCCAGAAGGCATTCAGGCGAAAACCGCCCTCCAACTCGGGCAAACGGTCCAGGCCGAGCTTGAAACACAACTGGCCGAGCACATCGAGCACGATGGAAAACGCCACCAGCCACACCACGGTCAACGTCACGGGAACAGCTCCTCAAACAGATCAATCAGGGCTTCATTGGTGACCGCATTGCGTTGCAGGTCCTCGGCGCTCCAGCGCTGCGGTGGCGGCTGGTCGGACTTGGCTTCCCAACGTTTGAAAGCATTGCTGAACGCCGGCGTGGCGAACTCGCCGCACACGTCGATGCCGATGATGCGTTTGCGCGCAGCCAAGGCCCGCAGGGCTTGCAGCAAGTGGGTCAGGCGCATCCCGCCCTGGTCCCAGTTGGTGGCCGCGTCTTCGCTGGCGAGCACGTCTTTGTCGAGGGTGATCCAGATCGCCTCGGTGGGCAGGCTGTCGATCAGTTGCTCAAGAAACGCCGTCCAATCGAGCTCGGCCAGGTTGCGCCAGTGCAGGTGGTTTTCCTGTTGTTGATGGCCAGCGCCGTCCCCTACCCGCCCCCAGACTTTCGACGGTGGATGCTGCCAGGGAAACAGCTGCAATTGCCCGCGCTTGAGCGCGCCGAGGTTGCCGCCGCGCAGTTGCGGGTTATGCAGGTCATCGCTGCAGGGCCCGAGGGTGACGATGCGTTTGATCGCCGGCATTTTCAGCGCGCGGTTGACCCACGAGCCACAGTGGCGCTTGGGCGCAAAGCGCACCCAGTCGGGGTGGTTGTCGAAGTGGATCAGGCTGATGGGTTCTTTCAGGTCGGCGAGAAACGCTGGCGTGAGGTGGTGATAATCCCCGGAGCCGACAAACAGGATTTCCGGCCGCGCGTCCGTGGGCCGGGGCCTCTGGGCCAGGCGCTGAGTAAAGCGCTTCCAGTTTTTTTCGGTGGACCACAGGCGCAGTTTCGGGCCCAGGTCCAGCAGGTCGATGCGCGTGGCACGGCCGCTGGCCAAACGCCGGGCAATCGGTGCCTGGCGGGTGAGGCTGTGGTCGAGGTCAAGAATATTCAAGGCAGTGTTCCCCCTAAGGCTTCAGGGGGTCGATGCAAGGGGCGGGCCAGGTGGGTACAACACAAATCCAAATGTGGGAGCTGGCTTGCCTGCGATGGCGGTGGGTCAGCCCAACATGCATTTACTGATACACCGCTATCGCAGGCAAGCCAGCTCCCACAGTTTGAACTGTGTTCGGCTTTAGTTTTTGGACTCGCTGATGATCTGGCGAATCGCCCCCACAAACGCCTCGGCCGGCTGGCCACCGCTGACGGCGTACTGGTCGTTGAACACAATGGTCGGCACCGAGGTCACCCCACGAGAGGTCCATAGTTGTTCCTGCTCGCGCACCTCGGCGGCGTACTCATCCGAGGCCAGAATCTCGGCGGCGCGCTGGACATCCAGGCCGACGCTTTCGGCGATGATCGCCAGGGTCGCGTGGTCGGAAGGGTCCTGGCCATCGGTGAAATACGCCTTGAACAGCGCTTCCTTGAGGTTGTACTGCAAGCCTTCCAGCCCGGCCCAATGCAGCAGGCGGTGCGCGTCGAAGGTGTTGTAGATACGGCTCTGGCCATCGGTGCGAAAGGCAAAGCCCAGCGCGGCGCCCATGTCGCGGATGCGCGCGCGGTTGGCTTGGGATTCTTCAGCGCTTGAGCCGTATTTTTCGGTGATGTGCTCGACGATGTTTTGCCCTTCGGCGGGCATGTTCGGGTTCAGTTCGAACGGCTGGAAACGGATCTCGGCCTGCACCTCGCCGCCGAGCTGGTCAAGGGCTTCAGTCAGGCCGCGCAGGCCGATGATGCACCAGGGGCAGGACACGTCGCTGACGAAATCGATTTTCAGGGGAGTACTCATGGTAGGCAACCTCGCTGCTTGAATGTGCCGCAAAGGTTGCACGATACACCAATGTCACAGCAGCTTCGCAGGCGCCACCGGATCAATCTGCGCCCAGTGCGCCGCATCTTCACGATGGGCTTGCAGGTACGGCAACACCGCCGTCAGCAGCGGCGCCTTGAACGCTTCCTGGAAACGATGGGCCATGCCGGGAATCAGTTTCAGCTGGCTGCCCTGAATATGCGCGGCCAGGTGCACGCCATGCATTACCGGCAACAACGGGTCGGCGGTGCCGTGCACCACCAGCGTCGGTACGCGCAGTTGGTTGAGCAACGGCACGCGACTGGGTTCGGCGAGGATCGCCATGATCTGGCGCTTGACCCCTTCGGGGTTGAAGGCGCGGTCGTAGGACAGGGCCGCCTGGTGCAGCAACGCCTGGCGATCATCCTTCACGTTCGGGCTGCCCAGCGCCGCGAGCAAATCGGCCTGCTGTTCCAGCGCCACTTCACGGTTGGGCGCGCTGCGGCGCGACAACAATTGCACCAACGCCGCATTCGGCGCCGGCAGGCCTTCGGCGCCGGAGCTGGTCATGATCAAGGTCAGGCTTTCCACCCGTTGCGGTGCCATGGCGGCCATGTGCTGGGCGATCATGCCGCCCATGCTCACGCCCAGCACGTGGAATCGCTCGATGTGCAAGGCGTCCATCAAGCCGAGCGCGTCGTCGCTCATGTCGGTCAAGGTATACGGCGCCGCCACGGGCAGGCCGAGCTTGTAGCGCAGCACTTCAAAAGTCAGGTTGGCATTGGCTGGAGCCTGGCGCCAGGTCGACAGGCCAACGTCGCGGTTGTCATAACGGATCACCCGAAAACCCTGCTGACACAGGGCGACGACGACTTCGTCGGGCCAGTGGATCAATTGCCCGCCCAGGCCCATCACCAGCAGCAAGGCAGGGTCGGACGCACGGCCAATGCTCTGGTAGGCGATGCTCACCTGAGCCAGGTCGACCGTTTGGGTCGGGACATTGACGTCACATCGAGAAGCCGCAAAAGACGGCAGGCCGAACAATAAGGCGGCCAGTAAACACAACACGCGCATGAAAAACACCGAAACGCAGAACCCCAGTAGAGCGCGAGTCTGATGAAGTTTGTTCAAGCGCGCTGCCACACTTCCATGACAGTTTGATGAAGAGTGCCCAGCGGTCGAGGTCGACACGCCTTGCAACATGAGACAAACTCACGCAATCCGTTATTGTCATAAATTGTCTTCATGGAGAGCCCGTGCTCGAGATCCGTCACCTCAAGACCCTGCACGCCTTGCGCGAAGCCGACAGCCTGGTGGAAGCCGCCGAGCGCCTGCACCTGACGCAGTCGGCGCTGTCCCACCAGTTCAAGGAACTGGAAGAGCGCCTGGGCATGCAGTTGTTTGTGCGCAAGACCAAGCCGCTGCGCTTCACCAGCGCCGGCCTGCGCCTGCTGCAACTGGCCGATGCCACCCTGCCGCTGTTGCGCGGCGCCGAGCGCGATATTGCGCGGCTGGCCGGCGGTACGGCCGGGCGCTTGCACATGGCGATCGAATGCCACAGTTGCTTCCAATGGCTGATGCCGACCATCGACCAGTTTCGTGATGCCTGGCCGGAAGTCGAGCTGGACCTGGCGTCCGGTTTCGCCTTCGCACCGCTGCCGGCCCTGGCCCGTGGCGACCTGGACCTAGTGGTGACCTCCGACCCGCTGGAACTGCCGGGCATCACTTATGTGCCGCTGTTCACCTACGAAGCCATGCTGGCGGTGGCCAACCAGCACGCGCTGGCGAACAAGGCGTACATCGTGCCCGAAGACCTGCTGAGCGAAACCCTGATCACCTACCCGGTGGAGCGTGACCGCCTGGACATCTTCACCCGCTTCCTGGAACCGGCCGACGTGGAGCCGGCCCAGGTGCGCACCTCGGAATTGACGGTGATGATGATGCAGTTGGTGGCCAGCGGCCGCGGCGTGTGCGGCATGCCCCATTGGGCGCTGCATGAATACAGCTCGCGCGGCTATGTGAAAGCCAAGCGCCTGGGCGAGAGAGGTTTGTTTGCAACGCTGTATGCGGGAATTCGTACGGATATGCTGGATGCGCCGTATATGCGCGATTTTTTGCTGACCGCCAAGGACACGTCGTTTTCGACGTTGGATGGGGTGAGTGCGGTGCGCTAGGCGACACGATCTCGGAAACAATGAAGGTCAAAATGTGGAGCGGGCTTGCTCGCGAAGGCGGTGTGTAGTGAGCGGGCTTGTCGAATCGTCGCACCGCCCGCGCTGGGTGGCGAAGCCGCCCCAAACCAGGCGACTCGGTTCTACCTGGAGGTCGGCGGTGTTTTTATTGGGGCCGCTACGCGGCCCAGCGCGGGGCAAGCCCGCTCACTACAGGCCGTATTCGCGAGCAAGCCCGCTCCCACATTTGATATGGGTTCCCAAATTTGATCTCAGTTGTCCTGCAGTTCGCGCCACATGTGGATCTTGTCGAAGTAGTCGACGCCCACCCGCACGGCCAGCGGCTCCAGGCCGTACTGGATGAACCCGCAGCGCTGGTACAGGGCGAAGGCGGGGTCATTGCCGGCGGTGACGGTCAACTGGATCAGCTTGAGGCCGGGCTGCCGGCGCGCCTCCTCCAGCGCCGCTTCGACCAACCGGCGGCCCAGGCCCTGTTGCTGGTGGGCTGCGTTCACGTACATGCCGAACAGGGTGACTTTGTGCCGCGCCTTTTCGCGCGGTTCGAACGCAAGGCCGACAATGCCGGCCAGTTCGTTCTCGACAAAAGCACCGAGCAACCGGTCCAGCGCGCCGCCCAGGCGCTTTTCCCACCAGCTCAACGGCATGGCCGCACGTTCGGCCACGCTGGACGTGAATGCCTGGGGATAGGCGTCATACGCTTGCAGCATCAAGGCTCGATACGCCTGGGCATCGCCGGCCACCAAGGCGCGAATGATCACGCCGTCAGCGACTTGCGATAAAACGGCAGGATCAGATCACGGGTCAGGGGCGCCAGCAACAAGCCGCCGTCGCCGGTGGGATCGATCCAGCGCACCTCTTCAATCTCAGCCGCGGGCGTGACCGGTCCGTCGACCTGCAGCAGGAACAACTCCGCTTGCACGGTAAACCCCGGCTCGTTGGCCGCCGGCGCCGAAAACTGGCCAAGGTAGCGTGCGTCGCTCGGTGCAATGCGCAGGTTCAGCTCTTCTTGCAGCTCGCGGGCCAGGGCCTCGGCGGGCTGCTCGCCGGCGTCGATCTTGCCGCCGGGCTGCATGAAGGCCTGGGTGCCGCGCTTGCGCACCAGCAGGGTCTGGCCGTCGCTGCCGATCAGGACGGCGGCGGCGATGCGGATAGTCGAAAGGTTCATCAAAGGTCAGCGGTCTCTTCGGGTAGTTTGATAAATACGCTGTACTTCGCGCCCTCCATCGCCTCGAACGCAATCAGCTTGTCCACCAGCGGCAGGTTCAGCACCTTGCCGGCGTTGAGCAGCAGCATGCCGTTGTCAGCGTTGAGGTTGCGCGCCAGGACCATGCCGGCTTCCAGTTCACGGGTGGTCAGTACCTTAACCGCCGGATCGCCGAGGGTCACGTCACTCAGGAACGCGGCACAGGCCAGGACGAAGTCCTCGACCAGGTCCGGGTCATACAGGCGCCCGGCATATTTGCGGATATACACCAGCGCCTCGTCGCTGTTCATCTGCCGCTCGAGGACCAGGCCCTTTTGCAATTCGATGAAGTCGACCGCCAGTTTCAGCAGGCGCGAACCGAACGGGATCGCGTCGCCCTTGAGGTGGTCGGGGAAGCCGCTGCCGTCCCAACGTTCCTGGTGGTGGCGGATGATGCGTGCCGCGTCCTTCATCGGCTCCAGGGTCATCAGCAGCGACTCGCTCTGGGTCGGGTAACTTCGGTATTGCTCGCGGTCGGTGCTGTGCAGCCTGTCGGACGGGGCGATCAGCATGCTGTCGTTCCAGCTCAGCTTGCCGATGTTGTAGAGCGCGGCCGCCATGGTCAGGTCGCGCGTGCTGGCTTCATCCATGCCCTGGGCCGTGCAGTAGAGCCGAACCAGCTCGATCAACGGGCGGTTGGTCTGCTTGTCCCTGGGCAAGCGCAAGTTGGCAAGCAACGAAAACACCTCGGTGCCTGTCGCGTAGCTGCGCTTGAGTTCTTCGTAGGCCAGGTCGAGCATGTCGGCGGTCTGCTGCAACTCCGAAGTGCGCGACACCACGCGTTTTTCCAGGGTCGCGTTCAACGCCTTGAGCTGCTCGTTCTGCACCTGGGTCAGACGTTCAAGCCGCTGGTGCTCCAGGGCCTGCTGCAGGATCAGCTTCAGCTCATCGTCATTCCAGGGCTTGGCGATATAACGGTGGATCTGCCCTTCGTTGATCGCCTTGATGATCGTCGGCACGTCGGCGTAGCCGGTCAGCAGGATACGGCTGGTGGCGGGATACAAGCGATGGACTTCGGCCAGCAACTGCGCGCCGTCCATGCCCGGCATGCGCGCGTCGCTCATGACCAGGTCGACGGGCCGCGCCGCCATTATTTCCAGGGCCTGGGCGCCACCGCCGGCCAGCACCACATCAAAGGGCTGACCGCGCAGCAGGCGGCGCAGGCTGTTGAGGATCGACTCTTCATCGTCGACCAGCAAAACCGTGGAAACTGCGGTGGAGAGCGTAGCGAGTTGTTCATCCATGCCTACTGCGCCTTCGAATTAACTGAAAAATTGAGCCGAACCGGACCCCTGCGCCAACACGTCTTCCCCGCTTGACGCGCGGGGTTAATTTGACGCCAACTGGCCGTCGATATCAAGGCAGTTCGACTATGCTGTCACAGCAGGTCGGCGCTGCGCCCAGCGATGCAACCAAGGAAGGCCAAGGCGACCTGTTCCGTCAAGCAACTGCACGGCACTGCCGCCCGATCACCAGCCCTACGCCTGCAAGGAGTGCTCGCTTGAGCGACGTCTCACCCTACCGTCCCGGCCTGATACTGAGCCTGTGGCTGTGCTTCGGCATGCCGCTGATGGCCGCGCCGTTGGATGAAGCGCTCAAACCCTTGCCTGCGGTGCCGACGCTGGACCCGGCCAAGGTCGAGCTGGGTCGCCAATTGTTCAACGAGCCGCGCCTGTCGGTGAATAACGCGCTGTCCTGCGCCAGCTGCCATCATCTGGAATCCGGAGGCGCCGACGACAAGCCGTTTTCCATCGGCTTCGACGGCAAGCCGGTAGACACCAACACGCCGTCGGTCTTCAACGCCAGCCTCAACTTCAAGCAGTTCTGGAATGGCCGTGTCGACACGCTGGAGGCACAGGTGGTAGACGTCGTCATCAGCCCCGTGGAAATGGGCAGCGACTGGAACACCGTGGTGCGCAATCTCTCTGCCGTGCCGGCCTACCAGGCTGCGTTCCAACAGGCCTACCCCGATGGCGTCACCGCCGCCAATGTGCAAAACGCCCTGGCCATCTATGAACGCACCCTGCTGACTCCCCGTTCGCGGTTCGACCAGTACCTGCTCGGCGATACCGAGATCCTCACCACCCAGGAAAAGTACGGCTACCAACGCTTCAAGGACTACGGTTGCATCGCTTGTCACCAGGGCATCAACATCGGCGGCAACATGTTCCAGAAATTCGGCGTCATGGGCGACTACTTCAAGGCGCGCGGCAACCCGGTCGAGTCGGACCTGGGTCGCTACCTGCTGACCCAGGACGAAGAGGACCGCCACGTGTTCAAGGTGCCGAGCCTGCGCAACGTCGCGGTCACCGCGCCGTATTTCCATGACGCGTCGGCCAAGACCCTGGAAGAGGCGGTCGACGTGATGTTCAGGTACCAGTTGGGGCGCAATCCGTCCCAGGAAGACAAAGACCTGATCGTCCTGTTTCTCAGGACCTTGACTGGCGAATGGGCAGGCAAGCCTCTATGAGCAAACCGACATGACCCTGTCTCGCCGCCGCATCACCCAGGTATTGCTGGGCCTGGCCACCCTGTTGCTGGCCTCGACGCTGGTGTACCTGTACGTCAAGTCCTCCCGCGACCAGACGGCCACCTATACCCATTCGCGGGATTTGATCCGCCAGCTCCAACAGCTCAATGCGCAGTGGGACAGCGAAGTGCTCAAGGCGCGGATAGCGATTACCCACAACTACGACCCGCTGGTCGCACCGCTCGCGCAAATGAACCAGCTATGGGCCAGCCTGGACAGCCGTGAGACCTATCACAACCCCGAAGACCTGACCCGCTGGCAAGCCAGCCGGGACGCCTACGAGGGGGCCATCCAGGAAAAAGCCCGGTTGGTCGACCGGTTCAAGTCCCACAACGCGGTGTTGCGCAACTCATTGGCTTTTCTACCGACGGCCGAAGATGACATCCAGGCGCAGTTCAACCGTTTCAATGAGCACGACCGTCTGCAACTGCAGGGCGTGGCCACCGACACTTACGACCTGCTGCTCAGCAGCCTGGAGTTCGCCCAGGTCACCAGCGATGAGCGCGCCGCCGATATCCTGGTGGGCCTGGGCAAACTGGCGATCAACAAGGAGCGTTTGCCCGCCGATTTCCAGGCGCCTGTGGAGATTCTGAGCAACCACATTTCGTTGATCCTGCGCGAGCAGCCGGTGGTCAACGGCTTGCTGGAACGCATAGCCGCGGTCCCGGTGGCCGAGCGCCTGGACGAGCTGACCACGCATCTGGACCAGGACCAGCAGGCGGCTGACCTTATCGACCATCAATACCACCGCTACTTGCTGGTCTTCTCGACCCTGCTGGTGGCGCTTTTGTTGTACCTGGCGGTGCGCCTGCTGCGCAGTTTCGCTGAAATCAACCGGGTCAACCGCGCCTTGCATGCGGCCAATGAAACCCTGGAACAGCGCGTGGAGCGACGCACGCAACAGCTCAAGGATGCGCAAAGCGAACTCCTGGACAGCGCTCGCCAGGCCGGCATGGCAGAGATCGCCACCAACGTGCTGCACAACGTAGGCAACGTGCTCAATAGCGTGAATATCTCCGCCGACCTGGTCACGCGCAAATTGCGCAGCAGCAAGGCGTTGGGCCTGGGCAAAGCCATGCAGTTGATCAACGAACACCAGGGCGACCTGGGCCGCTTTTTCACCGAGGATGAAAAGGGCAAGCTGCTGCCCGGTTACTTGAACCAGTTGGTGGAGGCGATCGCCGTCGAGCAGCAAGGGATGGCCGAGGAACTGGCGCAATTGAGCAAAAGCATCGACCACATCAAAGACATCGTCTCCACCCAACAATCCTATGCCGGCGCGGCCACGCTAAAGGAAGCGTTGCATATCGGCGCGCTGATGGACGACGCCTTGCGCATGAACGAAGGCTCGCTGAGCCGGCACAATGTCACGGTGGTCAAGCATTACGCCGAGGTGCCAGAGATCCTTGCGGACAAACACCGCTTGCTGTTGATCATGGTCAACTTGATCAGCAACGCCAAACAGGCCATGTCCAGCCTTTCCGACCGGCCGCGGTACATGACGCTGCGGGTCCAGCCGCTGGATGACGGCACCTTGCAGATCAGCGTGAAGGACGAGGGTGAAGGCATACCGGCAGAAAACATGACCCGCATCTTCACGCACGGCTTCACCACCCGCAAGGAAGGCCATGGCTTCGGCCTGCACAGCTGCGCCCTGGCCGCCGTGGAAATGAATGGCCAACTCAGCGCCCACAGCGACGGGCCGGGCCAAGGCGCGGTGTTTACCTTGACGATCCCTCTTACCCTTGCTGGAAGCCCGACATGAACCAACCTCCCAACCGGCGCATCCTGCTGATCGACGACACGCCTTCGATCCATGATGATTTTCGCAAGATCCTGATGCCGCCCGTTGAAGCGAACCAGCTCCTGAATGACATGGAATCGGCGCTGTTCGGCGACACGACCAAGGCCCAGGCACAGGTTTTCGAGCTGCACTCGGCCTATGGCGGCGAAGAAGGCCTTGGCCTGCTAACCACGGCCATGACGCAACAACGTCCCTACGCGTTGGCCTTTGTCGACATGCGCATGCCCCAGGGCTGGGACGGCGCCCGGACCATCGAAGAGCTGTGGAAAGTCGACCACGACCTGCAAGTGGTGGTGTGCACTGCGTACTCGGACTATGCCTGGGAAGACCTGCTCGAACGCCTGCACGGCCATGATCGCCTGCTGATCCTGAAAAAACCCTTCGACAATATTGAAGTCCAGCAAATGGCCAACACCCTGGCCAACAAATGGGACATGGCCCGCCGCGCTTCGCTGCAAACCACCCACCTGGCGCAACTGGTGGAACAACGCACGCAAGCGCTGCAACTGGAAATCGACGAGCGCAAGCACCTGGAAAGCCAACTGGTGCAGTCTGAAAAGCTTGCGTCGCTGGGGCAACTCGCGGCGGGCGTCGCCCATGAGATCAACAACCCGGTGGGCTTCATTTCTTCCAACCTCAGCACCCTGGACGGCTACTTCAAGCAGTTGCAACAGATACTGCAAGCCTACCAAGGCGCCGAGCCGCTGATTGCGGCGCCGGAGCAGCGCGACCAACTCAAGGCGCTGCGTACCAGCCTTGAGCTGGATTTCCTCACGGAAGACATTCCGATCCTGATCAGAGAATCCAAGGAAGGCATTGGTCGGGTGGTGCAGATCGTCAAGGACCTGAAGAACTTCTCACGGGTGGACAACGACCAGACCTGGCAGTTTGCGAACTTGCAACAGGGCATCGACTCGACGCTGAACATCGTCGCCAGCGAGCTCAAGTACAAGGCCGATGTCGTCAAGCACTACCAACCACTGCCGGACATCGAATGCCTCGCCTCACAGCTCAACCAGGTGGTGATGAACCTGGTGATCAACGCGGCGCAAGCCATGGGCCCGGAGCGCGGCACCATTACCATCAGCAACGGCGTGGAAGGCCAGAACATCTGGCTGGAAGTGGCGGACAACGGCTGCGGCATCGCCCCTGAAGCACTGCAGAAAATCTTCGACCCGTTCTTCACCACCAAACCGGTGGGCGAAGGCACGGGGCTGGGGCTGTCGCTGTCCTACGGCATCGTCAAGAAACATGGCGGCACGATCGCCGTCAGCAGCGAACCGGGCAAGGGCACGACGTTTCGGGTGGTGTTGCCGATTCGGCAGACGGCGGTGTAGGACACGCCGCCGGATTGTGCTCACTCCTCGACTTTTTTCGGACTCGCCCCAAACGAAGCAAACCGTTTGTTGAACCCGGCGATGCGGCCTTCGGCCTGGGTCTTGCGCTGCTGGCCGGTGTAGACCGGATGCGAAGCGCTGGACACATCCAGGGGAATATAAGGGTAGGTGTTGCCGTCACTGTGCGTGTGGGTGCGATCGCTGTCGGCGGTGGAGCCGATCAGGAAGAACACGTCGGCAGCGGTGTCGTGGAACAGCACGGTACGGTAGTCGGGGTGGATACCAGCTTTCATAAGGCCTCCGGGGCGTCTGGGTGCATTTTATGGGTTATACAGTAACATAAATCATGCAGCCAAACGAGAACCGATTGCAATAAGCATAGAGCGCGTGGGCCTATGCAGCTTCTTGGAAATCCATCTCCGGTGGCTGCTGCGAGAAGCCACGGGTGAGCACGCCCAGGTAAACCAGGCCGATGGCCAGCCAACCCAGACCGAGATACATGGCCAGGTGATCGAGGCTGATCATCAGCCACAAGTCCGCCAGCAGACCGACGGCCGGGAATATCAAGAACAGGATCAACTCACGCACACCGCGTTGCTTGGCGCCGATCCAGTAGTGAAAGATCACCGACAGGTTCACCAGGCTGAACGCCAGGAACGCACCGAAGTTGATGAACGACGTGGACGTGGTCACATCCAGCTTCAATGCCAGCAGCGCCACCACCGCGCACAACAGGATGCTGTTGACCGGCGTGCCGAAGCGCGCATGCAAAGTGCCGAAGAACGACTTGGGTAACACGCCGTCGCGGCCCATGGCGAACAACAGGCGCGAACCACTGGCCTGGGCAGAGAGCCCCGATGCGAACTGACCGACGATCAGGCCGATCAGAAAGACCGACACAAACAAGTCGCCACCGATGTTGCGCGCGATTTCATACGCCGCCGAATCCACGTTAGTGAACTCAAACGACGGATGCGCGACCTGCACAAAGTAGGACACCGCCACGAAGATCAGCCCGCCGATGAGGGTAATCAACATGATCGCCCGGGGGATAGTGCGGCGCGGGTCGCGGGTTTCTTCGGTGAGGGTGCTGACCGCGTCAAAGCCCAGGAACGAGTAGCAGGCGATGGCCGCGCCGCTCATGATCAATGGCATTTGCATCTGGCCGTTGAAGAACGGGGTGAGGGTCCACAGTGGCTTGCTCGGATCGCCGCCGATGTAATGGATGCACAGCGCCACGAAGGCGATCAATACCAGGAACTGCACCAGCATCAGCAAGGCATTGATGCCATTGGCCAGCTTGAGGCCAACGATATTGATGGCGCTGGTGACGCCGATGAACGCCAACACCCAGACCCACTGCGGCACCGTCGGAAACGCGGAATTAAGGTACGCCGCACCGATCAGCCAGATGGCCATGGGCAGGAACAGGTAATCGAGCAACACCGCCCAGCCGGCAATAAACCCCAGCTTGGGGCTGATGGCCTTGCGCACGTAGGTGTAGGCGGAACCGGCCACCGGAAAGGCCGAGGCCATGCGCCCGTAACTCATGGCGGTGAAGAACATCGCCACCAGCGCCGCCAGGTAAGCGGCGGGCACCATGCCCGAAGTGGATTGCGCCAGGATGCCGAAGGTGCCGAGCACAATGATCGGCGTCATATAGGCGATGCCAAACAGCACCACCGACCCTAATGACAGGGTGCGTTGCAAACGAGCCATGAGTGATTCTCCGCGCGATTATTAGATTTATGGCAGAACTGAAGTGGGTAAAGCGTCTGTCGTTGTTCTTATGTTCTGTAGTGAGCGGGCTTGCCCCGCGCCGGGTGGCGAAGCCGCCCCATCCCAGCCACTGTTTTTTACAGTTGGAACCGCGGTGCCTGGGTTTGGGGCGGCTTCGCCCCCCGGCGCGGGGCAAGCCCGCTCACTACAAAATCAGGGTTTGCATTCATTCGGGGATCAGCAGCTCGCGTGTCCCATCGCTGCGCTCGATCACCTCACCCGGCAATTTCAAGCGCTGGTCGTCCAGATAGCGGTAGTCCTTGCGTGCCGCCGCCAGTTGGTCAAGATCGAGCTCAACCGTGAATTGCCCTTCCTCACGCCCGGCCTCGAACAGCAACGTGCCAAACGGGTCGACCAAGGCGCTGCCGCCCGCGAACAACAACCCGCCATCGCCCTCTTCCACGCGGTTGACCATCAGCGCAAACACCTGGTTTTCCTGGGCGCGGGCCATGATCGCGGTGCGGTGTGTGGGGCCGTACGGGTCCATGTTGCCGTTGGTGACGATCAGCAGTTCGGCGCCCAATTGCGCATTGGCGCGGGCGCTTTCCGGGAACTCGATGTCGTAGCAGATCAACAGGCCGACGCGTACACCATTCCAGAGACAGGTGGCATAGCGATCGCCTGGGGTGAAGACCCCGCGATCAGAGGCCCACAGGTGGGTCTTGCGATAACGCAGGGCAATCCCTTCGGGCGTGATCAGCAAAGTGGTGTTGTAGAATTGCCCGCCGGCGCTTTCGGCCGTGCCGATCACCACCGCGATATTACGTGCGCGGGCGGCGTCGATCACGGCCTGTACGGTGGGCCCGTCCAGCGGCTCGGCGACGTCGGCGACAGTCTCGGCCGACGGGAAGCCCATCAAGTGGGTTTCCGGGAAGACGATCAGTTGCGTATCGGCCGCCGCGGCAGCGATCGCCGCCAAGGCCCGCTCAAGGTTGTAAGCTGTACCGTTATCACGGCCCGCCAACTGGGCAAATTCGACCTTCATGGGTATTCCTTGTTCTGTGTACGTGCCGCAGTATGCGCAGGCGCAACCGGCCAGGGAATCACGCGGCGGGGGTAACCCGATAGGGGTAGATCAATGACCATGTCGCTGCAAGACATCGCCTGGCACCGTTCGGTGGGGCAAATGATAGACGCCCTGGACCAGCCCAACTTCTGGACCCAGCTTGTGCGCCTGCTGGACCAGTACGTGCCGTTCGATAGCTGGGTGGTGTTGCTGTTCGGCAGCGAACACCGCCCGCTGGTATTCGCTGAGTGCCCAGGTGCCGACGGCGCGCCCGACCACCTGTTCCAGGACTACCTGAACGGCCTGTACCTGCTTGACCCCTTCTACATCGCCAGCCGCGAACACACGCGTACCGGGCTGTTTCGCCTGGCCGAAGTGGCGCCGGAGCACTTCGAACTCACCGAGTACTACCAGCGCTATTTCCGCCTGAACGTGGTGGCCGATGAAATCCAGTTCAATTGCCACCTGCCGGATGCGCGTACATTGTGCCTGTCGCTGGGCTCCCGGCAGCGTTTCGACCCGGCGCAAATTGCCCTGCTGTCGCTAATCCAGCCCTGGGTACTGGGCCTGCTGCGCCAGCGCCTGCCCTATGAACTGAACCAGGTCAGCGCCCTGCAGCCGCCGATCCAGAATGATGACTGGGGCGCGCAACTCACCGCCCGCGAGCTGGATGTGGGTCGCTTGATGCTCAGCGGCTGCTCCAGCAAGGAAATCGCGCGTAAGCTGGAAATCTCTGTGGAAACCGTGAAAGTCCATAAGAAACACATGTACAGCAAGCTAGGGATCAAATCCCAGTCAGAGCTGTTCTCGATCTTTCTACAGGCGCAAACCGCCTAGCCGATGAGTCCGAACCCAGGAACCCCATATGAGCCTGTCGTTACTGAGCCGTTACGCCTTCTTTGCCGTGTGCGTCATCTTCACCCTCGCCAGCCTTCCCTTTATCGAACATGAATGGCTCTGGCCCTTCACCCTGATCACCGGCGTACTGAGCCTGATCGGCATTTTCGACCTGCTGCAAAGCCCTCATGCGGTGCGCCGCAACTACCCGATCCTGGGCAATATCCGCTACCTGGTCGAAGCCATCCGCCCGGAAATCCGCCAGTACCTGCTGGAGTCCGACAGCGACGCCCTGCCCTTCTCCAGAGCCCAGCGCTCGCTGGTCTATTCGCGCGCCAAGAATGAAACCGCCGACAAACCCTTCGGCACCCTGATCGACGTGTACCAGTCGGGCTTCGAATTTATCGGCCACTCCATGCGCCCCGCGCCGCTCAGCGACCCGAGCGCCTTTCGCGTAATGGTCGGCGGCCCGCAGTGCACCCAGCCGTATTCGGCGTCGGTGTTCAACATCTCGGCGATGAGCTTCGGCTCGCTGAGCGCCAACGCGATTCGCGCGTTGAACCAGGGCGCCAAGCTGGGCAATTTCGCCCATGACACCGGTGAAGGCAGCATCAGCCCCTACCACCGCGAGAACGGCGGCGACCTGACCTGGGAGCTGGGCAGCGGCTACTTCGGCTGCCGCACCAGCGACGGCCGTTTCGACCCGGAACGCTTCGCCGTGCAAGCGCGGGACCCGCAGGTGCGCATGATCGAAATCAAGATGAGCCAGGGCGCCAAACCCGGCCATGGCGGGATCCTGCCCAAGCACAAGGTCACCCGGGAAATCGCCGACACCCGCGGCATCATGATGGGCGAGGACTGCATCTCGCCCTCGCGCCACAGTGCGTTTTCCACCCCGCTTGAGCTGATGCAGTTCATCGCGCAACTGCGCGAACTGTCCGGCGGCAAACCGGTGGGTTTCAAGTTCTGTCTGGGCCACCCGTGGGAGTTCATGGGCATCGCCAAGGCCATGCTCGAAACCGGCGTCCTCCCGGATTTTATCGTGGTCGACGGCAAGGAAGGCGGCACCGGCGCCGCCCCCGTGGAGTTCACCGACCATATCGGCGTGCCGCTGCGCGAAGGGCTGCTGTTCGTGCACAACACCCTGGTGGGGCTGAACCTGCGTGACAAAATCAAACTCGGCGCCAGCGGCAAGATCGTCAGCGCGTTCGACATCGCCAGCGTCCTGGCCATCGGCGCTGACTGGGCCAACTCGGCGCGTGGCTTCATGTTTGCCATCGGCTGCATCCAGTCGCAAAGTTGCCACACCAACAAGTGCCCGACCGGCGTCGCCACCCAGGACCCGTTGCGCCAGCGCGCCCTGGTAGTGCCGGACAAGGCCCAGCGCGTGTTCAACTTCCACCGCAACACCCTCAAGGCGTTGGCGGAAATGCTCGCCGCTGCCGGTCTCGATCATCCGTCACAACTGTCGGCCAAGCATTTGGTGCGGCGTATGTCGGCGAGCGAGATCAAGCTGTTTTCGCAGTTGCACGTGTTCCTCAAGCCCGGTGAGCTGCTCACCGGGGAAGTAAACGGCCAGTTTTATTCACGGATGTGGCAGATGGCGCGGGCGGACAGTTTCGAGCCCCACGAAGTGGTCGCCGCCTGACATCCCCTCACTCAGCCTGCCGGCTCCGGGCAGGCTGTCGAGACATTCAGTAATACCCAGCCTTTGCATTTGCTTACAAATACCGCCAACCTGCGCCCGCCCGACGTGCGGCGCACGGCCACCGCTGCGCACGCTTGTCATGACCCATCCCATCTGTACAAGAGCCCGCTGCCATGCTGAACGGACGCGACCCGCGCATCGATTTTTTTCGGGGCCTGGCGTTGATCTTCATATTCTGGGATCACGTCCCTCACAACCCCCTCGGCCAGATCACCTTGCGCAATTTTGGTTTCAGCGATGCGGCGGAGGTGTTTGTGTTCCTTGCCGGTTTTGCATCGGTGATGGCCTACAGCAAAGTGCTGCAACGCGAAGGCTACTGGATGGCTTGCCTGAAGATCCTGCGGCGTACCTGGGTGCTGTATGTGGTGCACATCTTTTTGCTGGCACTGCTGATGGGCATCGTGTTCTTCGCCAACAGCCATGTAGAAACGCGCGACCTGGTGCAAGAGATGGGCATGACCCATTTCATCACGCATCCGCAGCAAGCCCTGCTCGATGAATTGCTGCTGCGCTTCAAGCCCAACCTGATGGACCCGTTACCGCTGTACATCGTCTTGCTGGCCAGCCTGGCGCTGGTGTTGCCGTTGATGCTGCGCAAACCCTGGATGGTGGTGGCGGTGTCATTGACGGTGTACCTGCTCGCGCCCTGGATGGGCTGGAACCTGCGGGCAATCGAGGATGGCGTGTGGTACTTCAACCCGGTGACCTGGCAATTGCTGTTTGTGCTGGGCGGCATGGCGGCCATTCAAAGCCAGGCGCCCAAGCCTGTGCAGCCGCCCTCTTTGTGGCGGCAACCGCTGTTTGTGACGGCGGCGGCGTACGTGCTGGTGGCTGGAGCCATCACCCTGTCCTGGCGCTGGCCTCATGTGCATGACGCGCTGATGCCGGCGCTGATCAGCGACCTGATCTACCCGATCAGCAAGACCGACCTGTCGCCGGTACGCCTGCTGCATTTCCTCGCGTTGGCCTATGTCACCGCCAAGCTTTTGCCCACGGCCGGCTGGACGCAAAACCCGGTGGCCGCGCAGGTGTGCCGCATGGGGCGGTTTTCTCTGGAAATCTTTTGCCTGGGCGTGGTACTTGCGCCGCTGGCGGACATGCTCAACGCCATGGCGGGCGATGCGTTGGCCATGCAACTGTTGACTGCGTGGGTGGGGGTGCTGTTGATGGCGGCGCTTGGCGCCTGGCTGGAACTGAACAAGCGCCTGAACCAACGCGCTACCTGAGTAGCGCGTGGAACGGGTCGGTCAACGACTGGCTTGCGGGGCAACGCGCCCGGCGTTGGTAGGTTGCAGCTTGAAGGTATAGAACAGCACCGTCAGCAAGATCAGGAAAGCGGGCCCGACATACAGCGCCACGCGGGTGTCGGGGAAGTACGCCATCAGGCCGACCACCAGCACCAGGAATGCCAGCGCCAGGTACGAGCTGACCGGGAACAGCCACATGCGGTACTTGAGGCCGGCGCGCTCGGCGGGGCTCAGGCCGTTGCGGAACTTGAGCTGGGCCAGCAGGATCATTACCCAGGTCCAGATCGCGCCGAAGGTGGCAATCGAGGTCACCCAGACGAAGACTTTTTCCGGCACCAGGTAATTGAGCAATACGCCTAGCAACAAGGCGAAGATCGATAACAGCAGTGCCTTGCGCGGTACGCCGTTGCTTGAGGTGGTGCCGAAAGCGGTCGGCGCCTGGCCGTTCTGCGCCAGGCTGTAGAGCATGCGCCCGGTGCTGAAGATGCCGCCGTTGCACGACGACAACGCGGCGGTGATCACCACGAAGTTGATGATGCCCGCGGCGGTCTTGATGCCGAGGCGCTCGAAGGTCATCACGAACGGGCTGCCCTGGGTGCCGATTTCGTTCCACGGGTAGATCGACAGGATCACGAACAGCGCACCGACGTAGAACAACAGGATGCGCCAGAACACCGAGCCGATCGCGCGGGGAATGGTCTTCTGCGGGTTGCGTGCTTCACCGGCGGTAAGGCCGATCATCTCCACGCCGAGGTAGGCGAACATCACCATTTGCAGGGACATCAGCACGCCCTGCACGCCGTTGGGCATGAAGCCGCCGTGGGCCCACAGGTTGGAAATGCCCAGCGCCACGCCGTCGTTGCCGAAACCAAAGGCGATGATGCCGACGCCACCGATGACCATCGCAATAATGGTGACGATCTTGATCAGGGCAAACCAGAACTCGAACTCACCGAAGGCCTTCACCGCGATCAGGTTGATGCTGCCCATGCTGATCAGCGCCGCCAGGGCCCAGATCCAGCGCGGCGTATCCGGAAACCAGACGCCCATGTACACGGCCACGGCGGTGATTTCGGCAACGCAGGTCACCAGCCACAGGAACCAGTAGTTCCAGCCGGTGAGAAAGCCTGCCAATGGGCCGAGATAATCTTGCGCATAACGACTGAACGAGCCGGCAACCGGATTGTGCACGGCCATTTCACCGAGGGCGCGCATGATCACCAGGATCGCCAGGCCGCCGATGATATAAGACAGCATGATCGCCGGGCCGGCCATTTCGATGGCTTTGGCCGAGCCGAGAAACAGGCCGACACCGATACAGGCGCCGAGCGCCATCAAGCGGATATGCCGCTCACCGAGTTCGCGTTTGAGCGGGCCGCCTTGAGCGGTCTCGCCATGGGGCAGTGGGTTGCCGACTGGCATAGGGGTACGACCTCATTTTGTTATTGGATAGACCGTCGTGTTTGCGCGACGCAGATGGGTAAACCTGGGTCGCGATCCAAACGGGCGCCGTCGGATGAACGACGCCGTCTTGCCGGGCAAGGCCAACGGGACGTGCAGTATAAAAAGCTCGGCATGGGACCATTCACTGTAAAAACGCGACTATTCAGGGGAAAACCCCATAATAGATCGCCGAAACAGGAGCCTCTGCCCTGAATTTTTAAGTAAAACCACTTATTTGAACGGACGCGAGTATTGCACAGGCCGCGTGCAACGTCATGAGCACGATCCCGAAACATCGTCCTTCAACTGTAGGAGCTCTCGAGCTTTAGCGAGGCAGCGATAGCGCAGTGTCAGTCAAAG